>JBDTVU010000122.1:0-10392 GCA_040007035.1 Betaproteobacteria bacterium
TTGGCGCCCGGCTTGATGTCGACCCCGGGTACCGCGCGCATGCTCATCATGCCGCCGTCCATCCGCATCTCGTGAATCTCGACGAATTTCGCCGCCGGCGTCGATGCGTCGACGAGCTTGTCGGCGGTCGCGCCCTTGTTCCCGACGGTGAGGTAGGCCGCGCCCGATTTCGCGCCGGGAGGCGTCGCCCGCGCGTAGGGATGGTCGATCGTCAGGTCCTTCAGCTTGTTATCCTGGGCGAGCGCGGCGCCGGCGACGAGGGCCAGCGCGAGCGACAGCAGTTTCGAAATCGACATGGGAGTGCTCCTGTATCCGAAGGACAAGGGATGGGGCCGGAATCGCGGCGCGCCGTCGCGCGAGGATTGCGGGCCGATCCGCGCGGCAAGCTCGACGGCGGCGCGGGCGCGGCGGGCGAAGCGGTTCATCGGCGCGCATTCTAGCTTTCCCGGTAAGCCGGCGCTCGAAGCGGTCGCCATCGCTTGATCCGTATTAACCGGATGGTGCACAGCACAATGGCGAGGGCGTTGACAGCGCCCGGCCAACCCTGTCCAATTGGTCTGACCACCTGACCAGCGCATCCCACAACAACAGCGCTGCCGCAAGCGGCGCCGGGTCGGTCCACACCATCGGAGGAAATCATGCGAAACCTGATTCGCGCGCTGTTGTGCGGCGCTGCCGCCCTCGGGCTGGCCATGTCGTCCGGCGCGCTGGCGCAGGCGCCGATCACGCTGCACGGCGCGGTGCAGTTCAACGACGGCCATGCGTTCAACCGGGCGCTGGAGAAGTTCCAGGAGTTGACCCTCAAGTACTACGGCAAGCCGATCAATTTCGTCCTGCACAAGAACAGCGAGCTCGGCCTGGAGAAGGACTACTTCGCCTACATGAACCAGGGCATCTCGGTCGACTACGGGATCGTGTCGCCGGCACACATGTCGACGTTCTCCAAGGCCGCCCCGTTCATCGACGCGCCGTTCCTGTTCCGCGACATCGACCACTGGAACAAGGTGCTCGACGCCGACACGCTGAAGCCGATCGCAGACGAAGTCTCGGCCAAGGGCGACGTGATGCTGATCGGCTTTGCCGGCGGCGGCACGCGCAACATCTTCGCCAACAAGCCGGTGCGCAACATGGCCGAGATGAAGGGCCTGAAAGTCCGCGTGCAGGGCGCGCCGATATGGAGCAAGACGTTCGCCGCGGTCGGCATGTCGCCGACGGTGATCGCGTACGACGAGATCTACAATGCCATCCAGAACGGCGTGATCGCGGCCGGCGAGAACGAGGCCGCGGGCGTCGAGGCCATGAAGTTCTACGAAGTCGGCCCGAACCTCAACCTGACACAGCACGCCATCACCATCCGGCCGATCTGCTTCTCGGGCAAGACGTTCAAGAAGCTGCCGCCCGACCTGCAGACCGCAATTCTAAAGGCAGGCAAGGAAGCGGGGATCTACGGACGGCAGATCGAATCGGGCGAGGACCAGAAGAAGCTCGAGGCGATGGAAAAAGCCGGCAGGCTGAAGCAGATCCCCTTCGCCGACCGCGCTGCGATGAAGAAGGCCGCCGACCCGGTGATGGCCGAGTACGCGAAGGAAATCGGCGCCGAGGCGATCTACAACAAGATCAATTCGATGTAACCGAGGCCATGGGGCCGGCGGAAGACGCGATCTTCCGCCGGTCTTTTTTTGCCCGGGGTTTGGGGCACCGCAGGCGGGGACAGGAATGCAGAAATTCATCGAAGGCTATTACCGGCTGCTCGACTGGCTGCTGGCGGCCACCGTCGGCATCCTGGTCATCCCGGTCACGCTGCAGATCATCGCGCGCTTCACGCAACTGATCCCGCACTGGATCTGGACCGAGGAAATGGCGCGCTTCCTGTTCATCTGGATGGTGATGCTCGGCGCGATGGTCGGCATCCGCGACGGCTCGCACTTCGACGTCGACGTCTGGCCCGAGCTGAAGCCGGGCCCGAATGCCCTGCTGCGGATCGTCTCCAACCTGTTCGTCCTCGTCTTCGCACTCGTCTTCATCTGGTACGGCATCAAGTTCGTGCAATTCGGCTGGAACCAGACATCCGAGCTCGCAGACCTTCCGATGGCGTGGATCTTCGTCGCCTGGCCGCTGGCCGGGTTCACCTGGATCCTGTTCCTCGGGCCGCGCTTTCGCGCCGACCTGCGGGTGCTGACGGCGGAGCGCGAGCGGTGAGCGGCGCCGCGCTGGCGCCGGGCGTGGCGGCGATGTGGCTGTTCGGCGCGTTCTTCGTGCTGATGGTGCTGCGGGTGCCGGTGGCGTTCGCCCTCGGGCTCGCCTGCCTGCCGGTGCTGTTCATCGAGCCACGGCTGTCGCCGATGGTGGTGTTCAACGCGACGTTCAAGGCCTACAACTCGTTCATCCTGCTGGCGGTGCCGTTCTTCCTGCTGACCGCCAACCTGATGAACGTCGGCGGCATCACCGACCGGCTGGTCCGGCTGTCGCGGACGATGGTCGGCAACTTCCCCGGCGCGCTGGCGCAGATCAACGTGCTGCTGTCCGTGTTCTTCGCCGGCATCTCCGGGTCGTCGACGGCCGACGCGGCGAGCCAGGGCAAGATCTTCATCGAGGCGCAGGTCAAGGAAGGCTACGACCTGTCGTTCTCGATCGCGATCACCGCGGTGTCGGCGGTGCTGGCGGTGATCATCCCGCCGTCGATCCTGATGGTCGTCTGGGGCGGCGTGCTGTCGGTGTCGATCGGCGCGCTCTATCTCGCCGGCGTCATTCCCGGGCTGCTGCTGTGCCTCGCGCAGATGGCCACGGTCCACGTCTACGCCAAGGTCCGCAAGTACCCGACCTACCGGCGGGCGACGTTCGTCGAGTTCCTGAAGGCGGCCGCCGTGGCCGTGCCGGCGCTGTTCACGCCGTTCATCGTCGTCGGCGGCATCCTGCTCGGCTGGTTCACCGCCACCGAATCGGCGGCGGTCGCCGTGCTGTATGCGGCCGTGCTGTCGATCTTCTTTTATCGCGAAATGGACCGGCACCACCTGTGGACCGCGTTCCTCGAGACCGGCAAGCTGTCCGCGATCGCGCTGTTCTGCGTCGGCACCGCGTCGGTGTTCGGCTGGCTCCTTGCCTACTTCCAGATTCCGAAGGCGCTGCTGGAGAACGTGACGTCGTGGGGGCTCGGCCTGATCGGCGTCGGATTCTTCGTCGCCGGCGTGTTCCTCGTCGTCGGCTGCTTCCTCGACGCGATCCCGGCGATCATCATCGTCGGCACCACGCTGCAGCCGCTGGCGGCGTCGGTGAACATGCATCCGGTGTCGTTCGCGATCATCGGCATCGTCGCGCTGGCGTTCGGGCTGGTGACGCCGCCGTACGGGCTGTGCCTGATGATCTCCTGCGCGATCGCGAAGGTGCGATTGCGTTACGCGCTCAAGGACACGTTGATCATGCTGGTCCCGATGCTGCTGGTGCTGGCGGCGATGATCGTCTGGCCGGAGATCCCGCTGCTGCTGCCGCGCTGGCTCAAGCCGGAATACCTCAAGTAGCGACGCGCGCGGCGGGCGAAAGCTCGCCGATGCCTGCCGTCCACGGACTTTCGAGGAGACGCCCGCGATGCACGTCACGCCGCTCGGCCCGGGCTTCGGCGCCGAAGTCACCGGGGTCGACCTGTCGCACCCGCTCTCCGCCGCCGCATTCGCCGGGCTGGAGCGCGCGTTTCTCGACGGCCAGGTGCTGACGGTGCGCGGGCAAACGCTGACGCCCGCGCAGTTCGCCGCGTTCGCGCGCCGCTTCGGCCCGCCCGAGCCGCACGTGATCGACCAGTTCCATCACCCGGCCGACCCGAACATCCTGATCCTGTCGAACCGCCGGCGCGACGGCGTGCCGCTCGGGCTCGCCGACGCCGGGACGTACTTCCACACCGACTACTCGTACCTCGCCGTCCCCGCGCGGGCGACGACGCTCTACTCGATCGAGGTGCCGGCGCGCGGCGGGCACACGCTGTTCGCGAACCAGTACGCGGCGTACGACGACTTGCCGGCGTCGATGAAGACACGGGTCGAAGGGCTGGTCGCGATCCACCACTACGGCAACCGCAAGGTCGACGAGAACGCCGACCGCACCGCCGCGTCGACGCTGACCGACGAGCAGAAGGCGAAGATGCCGCTGATCACGCACCCGGTCGTCCGCACGCATCCCTTCACCGGCCGCAAGGCGCTGTACGCGGTGTCCGGCAGCTCGTACGGGATCGTCGGCATGCCCGAGGTCGAGGCGGTCGCGCTGCTCGACGAACTGGCGGCGCACGCGACGCAGCCGAAATACCTGCTGCGTTTCGCCTACGGCGTGGGCGACGTTGTCATCTGGGACAACGCGTCGCTGCTGCATTCGGCGACGCTGACCCACCCCGACGATCCGCGGACGCTGTGGCGGATCACGGTGAAGGAACCGGCGCTGGCCGCGACCGCGGTGCTGGCGTCGACGTTCGCCGCCCCGGCGATGTAATCCGTTGCGCTTTCGTCCGGCCCGCGGCCGGCGGTGTCAAGCGCGCGCGGCGGCCGGCGCGTGCCGGCGAGCGACCGCCATCGCCGCGACGAACGCGACGATCACGCCGGCGACGACAACGGCGCCGAACGCGATCTCACGGCCATCGGCCCATTCGTCGACTGCCGGGAGCAGCAGCTTCGTCATGGTGAACAGCCCGACGGCGAGGCTGATCGCGGCGACGCCGAGCGCCATGATGCGCGACGCGATGACGGCGGTGCGGTCGGCGCGGCGGATGAGGCCCGATATCCAGACGCCGTTGACGCCGTCGACGACCAGCATGCCGAGCACGAACAGCCCGGCGACGAACAGCGCCTGGGTGACGCCGCCGAAGCGGCCTGCCGCCAGCGCGAACAACGCCGCCTGCGACACGGTGTCGAACGACAGCGCGAACAGCATCCCGACCGCGGCGATCGCCCACGGCCGGCGCACCTTCAGCACCCGGCCGAGCAGGCGCGCCTTGAAGCCTGCCGGCGCGACGATCGCATTCGGATGCGTCGTCAGCACCGCATGGACGTTGACGAACGCGAGCCCGAAAAGGAAGACCACGGACACGCTCGCCCCGGTGACCTCGAGCCAGCCGGGCGTCTGCCAGCCGGCCGACAGCGAGCCGGCGACGAGTGCCACCAGCAGCACGACGACGCCGTGGCCGAGCGAAAAAAGCGCGCCGCACAGCCGCGACAGCGCGGGATTGGTGCGCGCGTTGAACCGGGTCAGCCCGTCGATCGTCGCCAGATGGTCGGCGTCGAAGCCATGGCGCACGCCGAGCACGAACGCGAGCGCGCAGAGCGCGGTCCAGGTGGCGGGCAGGGAGTCCATGACGCAGGCTTTCGCGGGCGGATCGAGTAGGAAGACTTTTGCACATTTTCCTACCGTCGCGCAAGCCCGCGCCGGGGCCGGACTTTGACGTGGATCAGGAACGGGGGATCAGATGCATGTGGCCGTGGTGGCGATGGGTGCCCGGCAGCCCGTGCTCGTCGCCGGGCTCGACTGTGATCAGATTGATCGCCGTGTGGCGGACGCCGCGCTCGGCCTTGATCCGGTCGGCCAGCGCGCGCACCGCGGCCGTGGAACCCTTGAGGATCGCCGTCTCGAGGCAATGCTCGTGGTCGAGGTGGACGTGCGTCGTCGCGACGACGAGATCGTGGTGCTCGTGCTGCGCGCCGGTCAGCCGCTCGGCGAGGTCGCGCACGTGGTGGTTGTAGACGTACGACAGACTGGCCACGCAGTAGCTCTTCGCCTCGTATTTGACGCGGTTCGCCTCGACCTCGCGGCGCAGGAGGTCGCGCATCGCCTCCGACCGGCTGCCGTAGCCGCGTTTCGCTATCAGCGCGTCGAACTCCTTCGCCAGCGCCTCGTCGATCGCCATCGTGATCCGTTCCATCCCGCCCCTCCCGCTCCTTGAGTGGTTACCGCCGCGTCACCGGCGGCGCGTGGTCAAGCTACCACGCGGGCGCACCCGCCCGGTACCGTGCCGGCGCACGTGCGCTATGCGGCGATGGCGCCTCGGCCTGTGCGATGATCGGCGGATGCAACGCGGAATCGTCTACGCCCTGACCGCCGCGGTGCTGTTCGGCGCCAGCACGCCGCTCGCCAAGCGCCTGGTCGGGAACATCCACCCGCTGGTGCTGGCCGGATTGCTGTATGCCGGTTCCGGCGGCGGGCTCGCACTGGTGCTGGCGGCGCGCAAGCTGCGCGCCGGTGCTGGCCTTGCCATCCGCTGGCCCGCCGCGCGGGACCTGCCGTGGCTGGCCGGCGCGATCCTGCTCGGCGGCGTCGCCGGTCCGGTGCTGCTGATGGTCGGGCTCACCACCAGCCACGCGGCTACGGCCTCGCTGCTGCTCAATCTCGAGGCGGTGCTCACGGCGCTGCTGGCGTGGGTCGTGTTTCGCGAGAACGTCGACGTTCGGATTGCGCTTGGCATGGCCCTCATCATTGCCGGCGGCGGCGTACTGTCGTGGGCGCCGGAGGCCGGCGCGATCAGCCGCGGTTCGCTGTTCGTCGCCGCCGCCTGCCTCTGCTGGGCGCTGGACAACAACCTGACCCGAATTGTCTCCTCGAACGATGCGGTGGTGATCGCAGGATTGAAGGGAGTGGTCGCCGGGACCGTGACGCTTGCCGCCGCAACGGCACTCGGCCATCCGCTGCCGGCACCGGGGGAGATCGTCGCGGCGGCGCTGGTCGGGTTCTTCGGTTACGGGGTGAGCCTCGCGCTGTTCGTGCTCGCGCTGCGCCATCTGGGCACGGCACGCACCGGCGCCTATTTCTCGGTGGCACCGTTCTTCGGCACCGCGCTCGCCGTGCTGGTCCTGCACGATCCAGTGACGCCGCAGCTCGCGGCCGCCGGCTTGCTGATGGCCGTCGGGGTGTGGCTGCACCTCACCGAGCGGCACGAGCACGAGCATGCGCACGACGCGGAGGTGCATGTGCATTCGCACCGCCACGATCTGCACCACCGGCACGAGCACGACTTCGCCTGGGACGGCGCCGAGCCGCACGCGCATCCGCACGTTCACCCGGCGACGACACATCGGCACCCGCACTTCCCCGATATCGACCACCGGCACCCGCACTGACGCGCCTCCCCGCGCTCAGCCACCGTGCCGAACCCGAAGCCGTGGATCACGACCGGACCTGGTGGCTGCCGCCCTCAACGCACTTCGGCGATCAGCTCCCCGATCATCGCTTCGGCCCGTGCGAGGTAGCCGGCGCCGAAGAGGTTCAGGTGGTTCAGCACGTGGTAGAGGTTGTACAGCGTGCGCCGGACCGGGTAGCCGGCGTCGGCAGGCCACAGCTCGTGGTACGCGGCGAAGAACGAGTCGTCGAAGCCGCCGAAGAGCTCCGCCATCGCGATGTCGGTTTCGCGGTCGCCGAAATAGCAGGCGGGGTCGAAGATCACCGGCTCGCCGCGGGCGAGCCGCGCCGCGTTGCCGGACCACAGGTCGCCGTGGACGAGCGACGGCATCGGCGTGTGGCCGTCGAGCATCGCCGGAACGCGCTCCAGCAGCAGGTCGCCGGCGAGGTTGAGCGTTCTGTGGCCGTGGCGCCGCGCGAGCCGAAGCTGCGGCGCGATCCGGCAGTCGCGGAAGAACTCGGCCCAGTCGCCGCACCACGCGTTCGACTGTGGCGTCGTGCCGATCGTGTTGTCGCGGTACCAGCCGAACTGGTCGGAGGTCGTCTTGTGCAACTGCGCGAGCGCGCGGCCGAGCGTCGCGTCGCGGCCGCCGGAGACGAGGTCCAGCCACTCGAGCGCAAGAAACGAAATGCCGTGCGCCTTGCCGCAGGCCGCCGGCACCGGGACCCGGATCGCCTTCGCCTGCGCCAGCTCGCGCAAGCCGTCGGCCTCTGCCTGCAGCATCGGCAGCTTCGACGCGACGTTCGCCTTGACGAAGTAGGAGGCGCCGGCAACGTCGACGCGCCACAGCTCGTGGAGCGAACTGCCGCCCAGCGACACCCAATGCGGCGTGCCGGCGTCGCCGCCGATCATCGCCATCACGCCGCCGCGCCAGGCGCTCGCCATCGACGGTCAGTGCCGCAGCGCGTCGATGCCGCGGGCGACGCCGTCGAGCGTGAGCGGATACATCCGGGGGCCGAGGAGCTGAAGCAGGATCTGCGTCGAGCGCGTGTACTCCCAGCCGCGCGCCGGCTCGGGGTTCCACCAGATGACGCGCCGGAAGTGGTCAAAGATGCGCTTCAGCCACGCAGCGCCCGGCTCGTCGTTCATGTACTCGACGCTGCCGCCGGCCTGCACGATCTCGTACGGGCTCATCGCCGCGTCGCCGACGAAGATCGCCTTCCAGTCGGGGCCGTACTTGTGCAGGATGTCCCACACGTCGACGCGCTCGTGGCGGCGGCGCACATTGTCGCGCCAGACGTGGTCGTAGACGCAATTGTGGAAGTAGAAGTGCTCGAGGTGGCGGAACTCGGTCCTCGCCGCCGAGAACAGCTCCTCGCAGGCCTGCACGTGCGGGTCCATCGAGCCGCCGACGTCGAGGAACAAAAGCACCTTGACCCGGTTGCGCCGCTCGGGGACGAGGTGGAGGTCGAGCCAGCCGGCGTTCCTCGCCGTGCCCTCGATCGTGCCGTCGAGGTCGAGCTCCTCGGGCACACCCTCGCGCGCGAAGCGGCGGAGCTTGCGCAGCGCGACCTTGAGATTGCGCGTGTTGAGCTCGACATCGCCGTCGAGGTTGCGGAAGCTGCGCTCGTCCCAGACCTTGACGGCGCTCCGCGCGCCGCTGCCCTGCTGGCCGATGCGGATGCCTTCGGGATTGAAACCGTACGCGCCGAACGGGCTGGTGCCGCCGGTGCCGATCCACTTCGAGCCGCCGGCGTGACGCTCCTTCTGCTCCTCCAGGCGCTTGCGGAACGTCTCCATCAGCTTGTCCCAGCCGCCGAGCGCCTCGACCTTCTTCCTGTCCTCGTCGGTCAGCAGGCGCTCGAACTCCTTGCGCAGCCATTCCTCGGGAATTTCGGCGCGGATGTCGAACACCGCGTCGACGCCCTTGAAGTACGTTCCGAACGCGAGGTCGTAGCGGTCATACTGCGCCTCGTCCTTGATCAGCGTAGCGCGGGCGAGGTGGTAGAAGTCGTCGAGCGAGAGCGACACGACGTTCGCCTCCAGCGCCTCCAGCAGCGTCAGGAACTCGCGCGTCGACACCGGCAGCCGCGCCGATTTCAGATGGAGGAAGAAGTCGATCAGCATGCGAAAGTAGGGTCAGACTCGACTTTTCGTCGTCGTTCGATCGTTGCCGCGGGCGCTCATTGAATAGTCGAGTCTGACCCTACTTTCCAAGCCGCCAGACGAGATTCCGCTTCGCCGCCGGCCACTCGGCGGCGACGATGCTGAACACGACGGTGTCGCGCAGGCTGCCGTCGGGCAGGCGCTGGTGGTTGCGCAGAATGCCGTCCTGCTTCGCGCCCAACCGCGCGATCGCCTCGCGCGACGCGAAGTTGAAGAAGTGGGTGCGAAACTCGACGGCGATGCAGTCGAGCGCCTCGAAGGCGTGGGTCAGCAGCAGCAACTTCGCCTCGGTGTTGATCGCCGTCCGCTGGACGCGTTTCGCGTGCCAGGTGTGACCGATCTCCAGCCGGCGGTTCGCCGCGTCGACGTTGAAATAGCGCGTGCTGCCGACGATGTCGCCGGTTGCCGCCTCGCGGATGACGAATGGCATGGCGCTTTGCTTGTCGCGCATCTCGAGCGCCGCGTCGATCCACGCCGCCGTCCGCTCCGGCGTCGGAACGCTCGTGTACCAGAGCGTCCACAGCTCGCCGTCGGCCGCCGCGGCCTTGACCCCGGCCTCGTGCCCGCGTGCCAGCGGCTCCAGCATCACGTGCCGGCCGCGCAGCTCGACGGGCGCGACGATCATCATGTCAGCGATTGGTGCGCGCCAGGAACGCCACCCGCTCGAACAGGTGGACGTCCTGCTCGTTCTTCAGCAGCGCGCCGTGCAGCGGCGGGATCAGCACCTTCTTGTCCGAGCTCTTCAGCGCCTCGGGCGGGATGTCCTCGGCGAGCAGCAGCTTCAGCCAGTCGAGAAGCTCGGAGGTCGACGGCTTCTTCTTCAGTCCCGGCACCTCGCGCAGGCCGAAGAACACTTCGAGCGCCTCGGCCAGCAGCGCCTTCTTCAAGCCCGGGAAGTGGACGTCGACGATCCGCGTCATCGTCTCCTTGTCCGGGAAGCGGATGTAGTGGAAGAAGCAGCGGCGCAGGAACGCGTCGGGCAGCTCCTTCTCGTTGTTCGACGTGATGACGACCAGCGGCCGGTGGCGCGCGCGGATCGTCTGGTGCGTCTCGTAGACGTAGAACTCCATCCGGTCGAGCTCGCGCAGCAGGTCGTTGGGAAACTCGATGTCGGCCTTGTCGATCTCGTCGATCAGCACGAC
>JBDTVU010000123.1:0-10381 GCA_040007035.1 Betaproteobacteria bacterium
CTGCTGACGCGCGAGCAGTTCCACGTGCTGCGGGAGGAAGGCACCGAGTATCCGGGCACGAGCCCGCTCAACGGCGAGAAGCGGAAGGGGACGTTCGTCTGCGCCGGCTGCGACCTCCCGCTTTTCGAGTCGAATACGAAGTTCGAAAGCGGCACCGGATGGCCGAGCTTCTACGACCACATTCCCGGACGCATCGGCACCAAGACCGACCACATGCTGTTCGCGCCGCGGATCGAGTACCACTGCGCCCGCTGCGGCGGCCATCAGGGGCACGTGTTCGACGACGGGCCGAAGCCGACCGGCCTGCGCTACTGCAACAACGGCGTCGCGCTCAAGTTCGTGGCCGCCTGAGTCATTGCCGGGTCGCGGCCGGCCACGTTCGCGGCGGGCCTGAGACACCGCTTGGTGCGGCCCGGTGGAGGCTGGCGGGCCGGTCGCCGCCGCCGGCATGGCCGAACCGCGTTTTGGCTGCAGTTCCCCACCGAATCTTGCGCCGGATCAAGTTTGACCCCTTGCCGGGGGAGGGGCGGCGGTGCATAATGCGAATCATTCTCGATTGGACCGACGATGATTCCGCTCCTCCAGCTCGCCACCGGCGCCGACGCCACCGTCAGCGCCATCCATGCCGACGCCGCGCTGCGCCTGCGCCTCTCGGCGATGGGCTTTCGCATCGGCCAACGGATCCGGATGGTCCG
This sequence comes from Betaproteobacteria bacterium, assembly GCA_040007035.1. Classification (GTDB taxonomy): domain Bacteria; phylum Pseudomonadota; class Gammaproteobacteria; order Burkholderiales; family Casimicrobiaceae; genus CAIWHR01. The sequence goes on from JBDTVU010000123.1 coordinate 696, forward strand.
CAAGGGGGTGTTCGCGGGACCGCTGCACGTGCGGCTCGGCACCACCGATGTGATCCTCCGGCGCAGCCAGGCTCGGCAGATCGACGTCATCCGCTGACCGGCCTGCCGTGAAGCGCATCGCGCTCGTCGGCATGCCGAATACCGGCAAGTCGACGTTCTTCAATCGCGTCACCGGCGCCTCGGCGCGCGTGGGCAACTGGCCGGGGATCACCGTCGACCTGTTCGCCAGCAAAGTGCTGCTCGGCGGCGACATGGTCGAGATCGTCGACCTGCCGGGCATCTACGACCTCCATGGGTTCTCCGACGACGAGCGGATCGTCCGCCACTTTCTGGAAGAGGCCACGGTCGACCTGGTCGCGGTCGTCGTCAACGCCGCGCAGATCGACCGCCAGCTCGGGCTCGCGCTGCAGCTCCGCCAACTCGGGCTGCCGACGGTGGTGCTGCTCAACATGGCCGACGAGGCGAAGCAGCTCGGCATCCGCATCGACACGGCGGCGCTCGCGCGCGAGCTCGGCGCGCCGGCGGCGCTGCTCTCGGCGAAATACGGTCACGGCCAGCAAGAGGCGATGGCGATGCTGACGCGCTCGCTCGCGTCGGCGCAGCCACTGCCGCCCGGCGCGATCCGCGCGCGGCTCGCCGCCGACGACCGGATCGAGACCGACACGGCGGTGGCGCTGAAGGCCGCCGTCGACATTCCCGAGCGGATGTCCGAGCAACTGACCGACCGCATCGACCGGGTGCTCCTCCATCCGCTGCTCGGACTGCCGCTCTTCTTCCTGCTGATGCTGCTGTTGTTCGAAGGCGTCTTCCGCCTCGGCGAGCCGATGCAGAAGGCGCTGCAGTGGGCGTTCGACGGGCTGCGCGCGTCCGCGCTCGATCCGCTGTTCGCGTCTGCGCCGGCGATGCTCCGGGGATTCCTGCTCGACGGCGTCTGGTCCGGGGTCGTCACCGTCGCGGCGTTTGTGCCGCTGATCATCCTGTTCTTCCTGTTCATGGCCGTGGTCGAGGACTCGGGCTACCTGTCCCGCGCGGCGTTCCTCACCGACGCGCTGATGGCGAAGCTCGGCCTCGATGGCCGCAGCTTCGTGATGATGCTGATGGGCTTCGGCTGCAACGTCCCGGCGGCGATGGGCACGCGGATCATGCGCTCGCGCGGCCTGCGCCTGCTGACGATGATGATCATCCCGGTGTCGCTGTGCTCGGCACGGCTGCAGGTGTTCCTGTTCCTCACCGCGGCGATCTTCGCGCCGGACAAGGCGCCGTGGGTGATCTTCTCGCTGTACGTGATGAGCTTCGTCGCGGCGATCGTGACCGCGGCGCTGTTCAAGGGCCGTTACCGCAGCGACGAGCCGTTCGTGCTGGAGCTGCCGCCGTACCGGCTGCCGACGCTGCGGCAGATCGTACTTCGTGCATGGCACGAGGTGCGGCACTTCCTGCGCCGCGCGACCAAGTTCATCATCGGCGGTGTCGTCCTCATCTGGCTGCTGATGAACCTGCCGGCCGGCGTGGCGCCCGGATCGCCCGACACCTTTGCCGGGATGCTCGGCAGCCTGTTCCAGCCGGTGCTGGCGCCGCTCGGCATCGACGAGCGGCTGACGGTCGCGCTGATCTTCGGTTTCGTCGCCAAGGAAGTGGTGATCGGCGCTTTCGCCGTGATCTTCGGCCTCGAGGGCCAGGCGCTCGCCACCGACCTCGCCGGCCGGATGGACTGGGTGCAGGCGTACAGCTTCATGGTGTTCACGCTGATCTACACGCCGTGCCTGTCCACCGTTGCCACGCTGCGCGCCGAGGCGAAGAGCAGCGGCTTCGCGCTGCTGTCGGTGACATGGTCGGTCCTGCTCGCGTGGGCGGCGAGCTTCGCCTTCTACCAGATCGCGCGCCATCTCGGGTTCTGAGCGGCGCGCCGCGGCGGGTCGACGGCCCGATCCGCTATAATTTCAAGCTTTTGCACGCCTGACCGCGCCACCGCGGTCGGCTGCTCCGCCCAATGGAACTCGCCAAGAGCTTCGAGCCACACGCGATCGAGGACAAGTGGTACCCGATCTGGGAGTCGCGCGGCTACTTCAAGCCGAGCTACGCGCCCGGCGCGCCTGCGTACTGCATCCAGCTTCCGCCGCCGAACGTCACCGGCACGCTGCACATGGGGCACGCGTTCCAGCAGACGATCATGGACGTGCTGATCCGCTACCACCGGATGCGCGGCTTCAACACGCTGTGGCAGCTCGGCACCGACCACGCCGGCATCGCGACGCAGATCGTCGTCGAGAACCAGTTGAAGGCCGAGGGCACGTCGCGCCACGACCTCGGCCGCGCCAAGTTCAACGAGCGGGTCTGGGCGTGGAAGGAAGAGTCCGGCTCGACGATCACGCGGCAGATGCGCCGCCTCGGGACGTCGGGCGACTGGTCGCGCGAGCGCTTCACGATGGACGACGGGCTCTCGGCCGCGGTGCTGGAGACGTTCGTCCGGCTGTTCGAGGACGGGCTCATCTACCGCGGCAAGCGGCTCGTCAACTGGGACCCGAAGCTCGGCACTGCGGTGTCCGACCTCGAGGTCGAGAACGAGGAAGAGCAGGGCAAGCTGTGGGAGATCCGCTATCCGTTTGCCGACGGAAGCGGAGGATCGCTGGTGGTGGCGACGACGCGGCCCGAAACGATGCTGGGCGACGTCGCCGTCGCGGTCAATCCCGACGACGATCGCTACCGCGCGCTGGTCGGCCGCCAGGTGACGCTGCCGCTGACGGGCCGCACGATTCCGGTGATCGCCGACGCGTACGTCGACCGCGAGTTCGGCACCGGCTGCGTGAAGATCACGCCGGCGCACGACTTCAACGACTGGCAGATCGGCAAGCGGCACGGCCTCGCGCCGATCCCGATCCTCGACCTCGAGGCGAAGGTCAACGCCAACGCACCGGAAAAGTACCGCGGCCTCGACCGCTACGTCGCGCGCAAGGCGGTGCTCGCCGACCTCGCGGCGCAGGGACTCGTCGTCAGCGAGAAGGCGCACAAGATGGTCGTGCCGCGCTGCGGGCGCACCGGCGAGGTGGTCGAGCCGATGCTGACCGACCAATGGTTCGTCGCGACCACCGCGCCGGCACCGGCGACGCATCCGCATTTCCCCGGCCGCACGATCCAGGACCTGTGCCTCGCCGCCGTCGACGCCGGGCTGCCGAGCCCGCGCGCGGGGGACCTCGGCAAGGTCGAGTTCGTGCCGGCGGAGTGGCTGTCGACGTACCTGCACTGGATCCGCAACATCCAGGACTGGTGCATCTCGCGCCAGCTCTGGTGGGGCCACCGGATCCCCGCGTGGTACGACGAGCACGGCAACGTGTACGTGTCGCGCAGCGAGGCTGACGCGCGGGCGCAGGCGCAGAAGAAGCTCGGCCGCGCGCCGGCGACATTCGCGCAGGATCCGGACGTGCTCGACACCTGGTTCTCGTCGGCGCTGTGGTGCCACTCGACGCTCGGCTGGCCGGCGCAGACGAAGGAGCTCTCGACGTTCCTGCCGTCGTCGGTGCTCGTCACCGGCTTCGACATCATCTTCTTCTGGGTCGCCCGGATGGTGATGACGACCGTCTACTTCACCGGCGAGGTCCCGTTCCGCACCGTGTACATCAACGCGATCGTGCGCGACGAAGAGGGCCACAAGATGTCGAAGTCGAAGGGCAACGTCCTCGACCCGCTCGACCTGATCGACGGCGTCACCGCCGACGCGCTGGTCGAGAAGCGCACGTACGGGCTGATGCTGGAGAAGCAGCGCGAGCCGATCGCCAAACGCACGCGCAAGCAGTTCCCGGACGGGATCCCGGCGTTCGGTGCCGACGCCGTGCGCTTCACCTTCGCCAGCCTCGCGACGCACGGGCGGACGCTGAACTTCGACCTCAACCGCTGCGACGGCTACCGCAACTTCTGCAACAAGCTGTGGAACGCGACGCGGTTCGTGCTGATGAACGTCGAGGGCCGGGACACCGGCGTCGACGACGCCGCACCGCGGACGCTGACGTTCGTCGACCGCTGGCTGCTCGGTCGGCTGCAGCAGGCGAAGCACGACATCGCCGAGGGCATCGCGGCGTACCGCTTCGACCTCGCGGCGAAGGCGCTCTACGAATTCGTCTGGGACGAATACTGCGACTGGTATCTGGAGCTCGCCAAGGTCCAGCTCGCCCGCGCCGACGCGGCCGGCGACGCCGCCGCCGCTCGCGGGACGCGCGCGATGCTGGTGCGCGAGCTGGAGGCGACGCTGCGGCTCGCGCATCCGTTCATGCCGTTCATCACCGAGGAGCTGTGGCAGACGGTGGCGCCGCTCGCCGGCAAGTCGGGCGAATCGATCTCGCTGCAGCCGTATCCGCAGGCGGCGTTCGACCGCGTCGACGCCGCCGCCGATCGGCAGATGGCACTGCTGAAGGATATCGTCAACGCGTGCCGCGCGCTGCGCGGCGAGATGAACCTGTCGCCGGCGCAGAAGGTGCCGTTGGTCGCGACCGGCGACCGGGCCGCGCTCGAGGCGTTCATGCCGTACCTGCTGCCGCTGGCGAGGCTCTCGGGCGTCGAGATCGTCGGCGAGCTGCCGGCCACCGAGGCGCCGGTGCAGGTCGTCGGCGACTTCCACCTGATGCTGAAGATCGAGATCGACGTCGCCGCCGAACGCGAGCGGATCGGCAAGGAGATCGCGCGGCACGAGGGCGAGATCGCGAAGGCGAAGGCGAAGCTCGGCAACGAGGGCTTCGTCGCGCGGGCGCCGGCCGCCGTCGTGCTGCAGGAACGCGAGCGGCTCGCCGGTTTCGAATCCACGCTCGGCAAGCTGAAGACGCAGCTCGCGCGGCTGTCGGGCTGACCCCGCGCCGTCGGCGGCGCCGCGGCATCCCTCGATGAGCCTCGCGCTGCCGCACACCTTCCGCGCGCTCCGGCACGCGAACTTCCGGCGCTTCTTCATCGGCCAGGGCCTGTCGCTGATCGGCACCTGGCTGCAGCAGGTCGCGATGGGCTGGCTGGTCTGGCGGCTGACCGGCTCGGCGTGGCTGCTCGGCGCCGTCGCCTTCTGCTCGAGCATCGGCATCCTCGTCCTCGGGCCGTTCGCGGGCGTGCTCGCCGATCGCGTCCACAAGCGGCGCGCGCTCTACGTCACGCAGTCGCTGCTGCTCGTCCAGGCGGTCGTGCTCGCGTTGCTGACCTGGCTCGGGCAGATCCAGGTCTGGCACGTGATCGGGAGCGCACTGTGGCTCGGCATCACCAACGCGTTCGATGTCCCGTTACGGCAGACGCTTTACGTCCACCTCGTCGACGATCGCGCCGACCTGCCCAATGCGATCGCGCTGAACTCGTTCCTGGTCAACAGCGCCCGGGTGATCGGCCCCGCGCTTGCCGGCGCGCTGCTGGCTGTCGTCAGCGAAGCGGTGTGCTTCGCGCTGAACGCGTGCTCGTTCGCCGCAGTGATGTGGGCGATCGCGCGCATCCGGTGGCCGGTCGCGGGCAAGCCGGAACGGGCCGGCGGCTGGTGGTCGAGCTGGCGGGAAGGCGCCCGTTACGCGTTCGGCTTCGCGCCCATCCGCGCGCTGCTGGCGCTGATGGCCGTGCTGGCGTGGACGATCGCGCCGTACTCGTCGCTGATGCCGATCTACGCCGGTGGCATCTTCGGCGGCGGCGCGCATACGCTGGGCTTCCTGCTGGCGGCGGCGGGCGCCGGCGCGCTCGGCAGCACGATCTGGCTCGCCGGCCGGCGCTCGGTGCGCGGCCTCGGCAAGGTGATCGCGCTCGGCGCGTGCGGCTCCGGCGTCGCGCTCGCGGCGTTCTCGCACCTCACCGTGTTTCCGCTCGCCCTCGCGCTGATGGCGATCGTCGGCGGCGGCGTGATCCTCGCCGCGGCGTCGACCAACACCATCGTCCAGACCGTCGTCGACGACCGGCTGCGCGGGCGCGTCGTCGGCTTCTACACGATGGCGTTTCTCGGCGTCGCACCGCTCGGCAGCCTCGCTGCCGGTGCGCTCGCCAGCGCGATCGGCGTCCAGGCGACGTTCGCCATCAACGGCTTGCTGGCCGCGGCGACGGCGGCGTGGTTCTGGTCGCGGCTGCCCGCGCTCACCGTGCTGATGCGGCCGACGTACGAGCGGCTGGGAATCATCGCCGACGGCGACTGACGTGCCCGCACGCGGGCGCCACCGCTACCCGACGCGCTCGATGAAGCCGGTGATCTCCTCGCGGTCGTGGTAAAGCTGGCGCAGCACGAGGTTGAATTTCGCCCCTGACCGCGGCAGCGCCGCGCGGATCAGCGCTTCGCAGCGGCGGACCTCGTCGTAGCGCTTCTTCATCGGCAGCTTGAGGTTGAAGATCGATCGGCGCGCCAGCCCCTCTCCGATCCAGCGGCCGACCAGCGCCGCGATCCGCGACGGCGGCGCGGCGAGGTCGCAGACCATCCAGTCGACCGGCTTCTTCGGCGCGTAGGTCAGGCCGTCGACGCGCAGATGCTTGACGTGCGCGTCCTCCGCGATCTCGCCTTTCAGCGGGCCGTTGTCGACGGCGACGACCATGAGGCCGCGGTACGCGAGCTGCCAGGTCCAGCCGCCCGGCGCGGCGCCGAGATCGACGGCGCGCATTCCGGCGTGCAGCAGCTCGCCCTCGCGCTCGCCGAGAAACGTGATGATTGCCTCGGCGAGCTTCAGCGTCGAGCGCGACGGCGCTTCGCGCGGCATCTTCAGCCGCGGGATCCCCATCGACCAGCGGCTGCCCCATGGCGGGAGGCTCGCGCCGACGAAGGCCTGCGCGCCGTCGGCGAACAGCACGTGCAGCGCCGGCAGCTTCGGCGGCGCGTCGTCATCACCGGTCTCGGCGAGCGCTCCGGTGTCGAGCAGCGCCTGCGCAAGTGGCATCTCGATCGACCGGCACAGGCCGGACAGCTCCTTGCCGTCGTTGGTATCCGGTGTCTCGAGCCTGAGCTCCGCGAACTCGACGTGGCCGCGCATCGTGTGCGGCAGGCCGGGGAGCGAAAAATCGCGGCGGAAGGCGGCAATCAGGTCGACGAGCGGCGCCACCCGGTCCGGGCGTCCCTTCGTGCGCGCGGCATCGAACAGTGCGTGCGGGCCGGTGCCGAAGAACAGCGACCGGACGAACTTCGGCGGCGCTTCCGCCAGTGCCCGCGGCCAGCGCTGCGAATCGAACGCGCGGGGCGTGGCGACGACGAACCCGCGCCCGGTCGGCGCGTCGATCTCGACGTCGGTGCCGGCAGCGGCGGCGACGCGCTGCAGGTCGGCGGCGGCTTCCGGCTCGAAACCGGCGCGGCAATGGGCGACGATGCGGAATGGCGTCATCAGTGACGGGACCGGGCCGGCCGGCAGGTTTCAGGGCGGGTGCAAGTATGCGCGATGGGCGCTAGTCGCGTCGTGGCGCCGGTGAGCGTGCTGCACTGCGTGCAGGTGTCGACGCGTCGAAATGTCGATATGAAACGCGCGGCCGTTGCGGCAAGAAAACAACACTATTGTCAGATACAACAATCGTTTTTAGGGCATGATCCTAAATATCTGTCGCCAAGAATCCACATCGAATCAAAGGCTTACGAACTGATGATGACCTCGTCGCGCCGCTGTTGTCGATGACAGCTCTTTTCGCCCTCCGGGCGAGGGGACGGGATCGTCCCGTGATCCGTCATCCTATGCTAGTGTCATTACCATAAAGGCACGAGAAAAGTGTGCATCCGCGTAATTCTCGCTGGCGCAGATGCGGTTCGGGGAGTTCTCAGCACGTCGTCGGATCGATGTTTTCGCAGCACCGCGCACGTTCGCAACGAGCGCGGAATGACCGCCGGTTTCCCGGCTTCCCTCCTGGTCCGGTGTCGTTTCGGGCCTGCCACACAGACCGTTCCGGCCGTCCCATCGACGGCAAGGTTCGGTGTTGTCTGTAGAGGTTCGCCGCGCGCGACTGCCCATGAGACGTCGCGGGGCGAATTGATGCCACTTGTCCCAATCTGCCGGTCCGGGGAGTTCGCATGATCAAGCATCGTCGTCCGTCGCGGTCCGTTACCACGCTCGCCCGCTGGGCGCTCAGCACCGCGACCGCCGCGGCGCTTCTCGCCGTGGGAACCGGCACCGCGTTCGCGAACGCCGGCATCGGCCTCGCCGCGAACTTCCCGTCGTCGACGACCGTCGGCGCGACCGGCGTGGCGGCGAACATCGACTTCCAGAACGTATCGACTCCGATCACGCTGACGGTCACCGTGAATTCGCTCACGCTGACCCCCAGTTGCGCCGGCTACACGGCGCTGAACTGCACGTCTCCCGACAACGGCGTGTTTCAGATCAGCCCGACGGGGACGGGGCGCACGGGGACGGCCTGCGCCGGCGTGATTTTCACGTTCACACCGAAACCGGCTGCGACGGACGGCACGCTCAACGTGACGCCGGCCAGCACGATCACGCTGGGAGTCCCCGGCGGCGGCAACGACGAGTGCATCATCGATTTCACGTTCGACGTGCTGAAGGCACCGGCGACCGATGCGCTGCCCGACGTCGGGCATCCCGGCGTGCAGACGCTGCCGAGCGGCGTCGTCCAAGGCACCGCCAGCGACTCGTCCCTCGCGCTGGGCTTCGGCACGACGTTCATCACGATCCAGGCCGCTCAGCCGGCGATTGCGACCACCGCGTCCGGCACGGTCACGGCCGGCGGCACGATCACCGACCAGGCGAGCCTCACGAACGGTGTCAACGCGACGGGCACCATCACCTTCAGGGCCTACGGACCATCCGACCCGGCCTGCGCGAGCGCGCCGGTGTTCACGTCCAACGCGATCACCGTCAACGGAAACGGCAGCTACAACTCGGCGCCGGCCTTCACCGCGAATGTCGCCGGCACCTACCACTGGATCGCGAGCTACAGCGGCGACGCCAACAACCTGCCGGTCGCCGGAGCCTGCGGCGACTCCGGTGAGAGCGTCGTCGTCACCAGCGCGAATCCCACGATCTCGACCACGGCGTCGGGCACCGTCAAGGTCGGCGGCACGATCACCGACACCGCGACGCTGGCGCTCGGCACGCTTCCGACCGGCACGATCACGTTCAACCTCTACGGCCCTGGTGATACGACCTGTACGACGTCGATCTTCACCACCACCAAGCCGGTCAACGGCAACGGCCCGTACACGTCGGCCGCGTTCACGGCGCTCGCAATCGGGACCTACCGCTGGATTGCATCCTACGGCGGCGATGCGAACAACACGGCGGTGTCGGGAAGCTGCGGCGATTCAGGTGAGAGCGTGGTCATCACGCAGGGTACGCCGACGATCGCGACCACTGCATCGGCCGGCGGCGGAATCGGCACGCAGGTCACGGATTCGGCGACGCTGTCCGGTGGCGGTGGCCTGACCGGGACAATCACGTTCACGCTCTACGGTCCGGGCGATGCGACCTGCGCCAGCGCGCCGGCGTTCACGTCCAACGCGATCGCGGTCAGCGGCCCCGGTCCCTATACATCGGCGCCGGGCTTCACGACGGTGGCGGCTGGCACGTTCCGGTGGATCGCGGCGTACAGCGGCGACGCGAACAACGCGGCGGTGTCCGGCGCGTGCGGCGCGGCGAACGAGAGCGTGACGATCACGCAGACGACGCCGACGATCGCGACGACGGCGTCGGCCGGCGGTGGCCTCGGCACCGCGGTGACCGACCAGGCGACGCTGTCCGGCGGGTCGACGCCGGGCGGCACGATCA
>JBDTVU010000124.1:0-10378 GCA_040007035.1 Betaproteobacteria bacterium
GCGCCTCGCCCCTGCTGCGCTGGTCCTGCGGCGCGGCAACCGGCGCGGGTTCGTTCGCCTGCTTGCGCGCCTCGCCCCTGCTGCGTTGGTCCTGCGGCGCGGTAACCGGCGCGGGTTCGTTTGCCTGCTTGCGGGCATCGGCCCTGCCACCCGCTTCCGCCGGCGCCTTGGCCGTACCTTGCGCCGGTGATGGGGCATCGCGCTGCATTGGCTGCGCTGCCGTCGGCGGTTGCGGGGCAGCAGGTTGCGGCTGCGCCACCGGTGCTGTCGGCTGGGGTTGGGCCTGCCGATCACGCTTGCCGCGCCCTTTCGCCTCTGCCGCCTGCGGCGGAGGCGCGGCGACCGGACCGGCTTTACGGCTCGGCGTCACGACCTCGACCTTCGGCGCCGCAGCGGGCGTGGCCGGTTTCATGGCCGCGAGCGCTGAAGGTTCGATCGGCTTGCCCGGGTTGGCGCTCAACGCGCGCTCCTTGTCCGCAAAGCGGACGGGGGCAGCCGGCGGCACGCTCTTGACGACAGCGCGCCGATCCAGCACCTGCTGCGGAGGCTTCGCGCCTTGCGGTGCGGCGCCCTGCACGCTCACCTGCACGGGGGCGACTGCGGCGACGGTGGTCACCGGCGCGCGATTGACGGCGTCATGCTGCACCCGCAACGCGGCCCGCGCCACCGGCTGCGACTGGACGAACGCCGTCGCCGGTACCGCGACCACGGCGCCCGGCACCTGCTGGTTGACGTACGTGACGTTGGTCACGCTGGGATTGTTGTAGACGTTGGTGATGTTCGTGTTGTTGATCACCGTGTTGCTGACGTTCACGTTGGTGAAATAGGCGCGACTCACCGGGTAGGCGGGGCGATAGACGTCACGCGGGCCGAGCGGGAACCAGCCCACCGCACCGCCGCCCGACGAGATCGAGATCCCGAAATTGTTGCCGCCGATGAACGCGACGAGCGCCGGCGCATACACGGCCCGTGCTGCGACCGGGCCGGGTATCCAGCCCCAGCTGCCGCGGACACTGGCCCAGCGACCGTAGTGCGAAACGGCGAAACCCCAGGGGGCATCGTCGACCCAGGTCCAGCCCCAGGGGTCGACCCAGGCCCAGTGACCGTCGCGATACGGCGCCCAGTCAGCACTCACGCGCGTCGGCATCCAGACGTTGCCGTACTCCGGCACGGAACGCCAGGTGCCGTACGCGTCGAGATCCTGGTATCCGATCACATCGCGCGAAACATAGCGCGCGGAAGTCGAACTGTCGTAGCTGCGGTCGCGGTCCTGCGCCCAGCGGTCGAACTCGTCGCTGCCGGGGAACGCCAGGTCCTCGTAGTCGCCAAGGCCCGAGCCGTAGAAGCGATAGGCCCTGCCCGCATCGACGACATAGGAAGCACCGTCGCCGTAGACCTCAGCCCGCCCGTTGCTCGTGCGCACTTCCGTCGCATCGCCATTGGGATCGACGCTCACCCGGTATTGTCCGGGCCGGTTGATCACGTAAGCCAGGTTCGGCGTGTCGATTTCGACCACCTGATTCGCATCGAGGCGGCGCACGCGCACGTTCAGCGTGCCTTGCGCCAACTGGAATTGCGCGACGCGATCGTCGAGATTTAGCAGCGTGACGCTGGTGGCCGCCCCGAGGCGGATCACGGCGCTGCCGATCTGCAATTCGACGCGCGCCCCGGCATCCGCCCACAGGCGGTCACCGGTCACCAGCGGCCGATTTAACGTGGCCTCGACCCAGGCGTCCTCGCCGGCCGGCGAAAAGCTGACCGGCCCGGTGACGTAGCCCAGTCGCGCGACGCGCATCGGCGGGTCGGCATACGCGAACCCCGCCAGGGCGAAGACGACGATGCCGAGCAGAAGAGTGAACAGTCGGTTGCTGCCGTGTGCCGTTTGCATGGTCATTCCCGAAGTGAGATTCACGCTGCCTCGAGCGACAAGGCGAGCGCCTGAAGTTCAACCTGAACGCGGACCGCCGGTTGCGGATCCCGTGGACCGCGGGCGATGCGAAAGATCGCAGCGTCGCGGAAGGCGTCGACGCGGCGGCGTGCGCGACGAATGGAAAGCATCCTCGTTTCACCTATAACGCGGGTGCGCCGAATCGGATGACAGCGGACCCGCCACCGCTGCGCAATCGGTGGCGGGCGTCGGCCGGCAACGCAACCATATGTCGCCGTCTGGCCACCCTGCACAGGCTAGGCAACCGCAATCGGAACGTCTGTGCGTCAGCGCACAAAGACGACGAGCGGCGAGTTCCGGATCGCGGCCCGGCCGGGCCCGGTTTCAGCGCTCGTTACCGGCTTTGGGCATCCGAGCCCCCGGCCGGGAAGAGGCGCTAGGCAAATGCGCGCGACGTCGGAGAGGGCATTCTCCGGCTTGCGCCCTGCTGCTCGTGAAGACGAAACGCGCCGCGGATGTCCTCGCGCAGCCCTTCGTCCTCCCAAGGCTTGGTGAGGACTTTGTAGATGGCACCTTCGTTGATTGCTGCAGTCATCATCGTGAGATCGGTGAATCCGGACAGCATGATGCGAACGGTTGCCGGATAGAGCGTTTTCGCCCGCGCCAGCAGTTCGGTGCCGCTCATCCCGGGCATACGCTGATCCGACACGATCACCGAAATCTCGGTGTGGGCCAGGATCCCGAGCGCCTGCTGCGCCGATGTTGCGATATGAATGTCGTAGCCGTCACGGCGCAATACCCGCCTCAAGGCGCGCAGGTTGCTCTCTTCGTCGTCGACAAGGAGCAGCGAACGCGACGAACCGCGCGGTCCCTGCAACAGCAGCAGGCCGACGTGACTGTCGAGCACGACGCTCATCTGTGCCGCGGCGACCGGACGGCCGAACAGGTATCCCTGCACGATGTCGCATTGGCACCGGCGCAGAAATCCGGCCTGCTCCTCGGTCTCGACACCCTCCGCGGTGACCTGCAGCTTGAGATGGTGCGACATCGCGATGATCGCCTGGACGATCGCAGCGTCGTCCACCTCGGTGACGATGTCGCGGATGAAGGCGCGGTCGATCTTCACCTTGTCGACGGGGAAGCGCCTCAAATAGCTCAAGCTCGAATACCCGGTGCCGAAGTCGTCGATCGCAATGGTGCAGCCGATGGACTTGAGCGCCTCGAGCGAACGGACAAACGTGTCCGCCCCATCCATCATGAGCGTCTCCGTGACCTCGATTTCCAGATAGCGCGGATCGAGTCCCGACCGTGCGATCGCGTCGCCAATGCTCTCGGCCATGTCGCCGCGCCGTATTTCAAGCGGGGAAACGTTGATCGCGACGAACAAGTCCCGATGTCCGTTGTGGCGCCATTGCGCGACCTGTGCGCTCGCGGTCCTGGCGACCCAGCGCCCGATGGGGACGATCAATCCGGTTTCCTCGGCAACGCCGATGAAATCAGCCGGTGCGAGCAGGCCGCGAACCGGGTGCTGCCAGCGGATCAGCGCCTCGACCCCGACGATGCGGCCGGTGTCGAGCGACAGCTCGGGCTGATAATGGAGAACGAATTCGTCGTTCTCGATCGCATGGCGCAGCTCGGACTCGAGTTCGAGGCGCCGCGTTGCGCGCACGTTCAGTTCTTCCGTATAGAAATGGAAACCGTTGCGGCCTTGCTGTTTGGCGAGATACATGGCGGCGTCGGCGCGCTTGAGCAGCGTCTCGGAATCGTCGCCATCGGCGGGATACACGGAAATGCCGATGCTCACGGTGATGTGGACGTCGTGCCCGTCGACGTCGAACGGACGTCCCAGCGCGTCGACGATCTGCTGCGCGACCAGATTCGCATCGTCGGCCCGGGCGAGATCCGACAGCACGACGGCGAACTCGTCGCCGCCGAGGCGGCCGACGGTGTCACCGGTCCGGACGCAATCACGCAGGCGGTCCGCCACCTGTGACAGCAGACGGTCGCCGGTGTCATGGCCGTAGGTGTCGTTGACGTCCTTGAACTTGTCCAGGTCGACGAACATCACGCCGACGGTCCAGGCGTTGCGCTGCGCCTGCGTCAGCGTCAGCGACAGCCGATCGTGGAACAGAATGCGGTTGGGAACGCCCGTGAGCGCATCGAACTGCGCGAGGTAGGCGACTTTCTCCTCTGCGGCGATGCGGTCCAGCGCGGTTGCGAGCGTATTGGCGATGCTCTGCAGGAAGTTGACCTTGTCGGCGTCGAAATGGGCGGCGTCCGGCGCATAGACAGCCAGCACGCCAAAGGGGTCGGCCGCATCGCCGATGAGCGCATGGGCGCCGCTGCGAATGTCATGCAGCGCAAGCAAGGGCGACGGCACGAAACGCGTCTCCAGCAGGTAGTCGTCGACGACGACTGTCTCGAGCGCCTGCAGAAGGAAGCCGTCAGGCACGCCGGAACCGCCGTCGGCGGCGTGTCGGTCGGCAGTGTCCGCGGCAAATCCTCGAACCACCCTCGCGACAAGCGACTGGCTGTCAGGAGCGAGTTGCATGATCTTGCAGAACGTCACGGCCAATCCATCGACGACCGCCGAAGCGGCGTCTTCGAGCAGCGTGTCGAGGCTCGAACTCGCAAGCGCGCGCTGGCCGAACGCGGCGATCAGCCGCTGCTGTCGTGCGTAGTCGCGGATCACCTGCTCGGCGTGCTTCGATTCGCTGATGTCCCGCGAGACGCTGACCATGCCGGTGACGGCGCCGTCCGCGTCCTGCAACGGCGCCAATGTCAGATGCACCGGGAACGTCGTGCCGTCCCGGCGGTGGCCGACCTTTTCTCCCCGCCAGATTCCGCCATGCGTCACTTCGATCAGGGCACCGCTGTGGGCATGGGATGAGTCCGCGGGCCGGACCATGTCGAGCATCTTGCGGCCGATCGCCTCGGCGGCGGTCCAGCCGTACAGCGTTTCGGCGGCGGCGCTCCAGTAGGAGATCGTCTCCTCCATATCGGAGGCCATGACGGCGTCGCCTACGGTATTGAGGAGCATGGCCTGGAAGCGCAACCGGTCGTCCGTGTTCCTGCGCTCGGTGACATCCCGGCCGATGCCTCGATAGCCGACATAGCGGCCGGACAAGTCGAACATCGGTTCGCCGCTGATGGCCACGTGACGGACGGTACCATCCGCCTGGGTGCGACTGAAGGCAAAATCGTGAAACGGCCGACGGGCATCGAGATGGGCCTCGAGCACCGCCCGTTCGGCCGGGGGATAGCTGATACCGGTCTGCCATCGGGTGCGGCCCAGGAGCGCGGAGACCTCGACTCCGGAACGTTTTTCGACGCTCTCCGACATACGCGTGAAGCGCTGGTTTTCGTCGTGCTCCCAATACCAGTCCGACGACAATTCGGTCAGTGCGCGGTACCGCCCCTCGCTTTCGCGCAGCGCATCCTCGGCTTGCCTGTGCTGCGACCACTGGCCCACGTGGCGACCGACCATCCTCGCCGCAGACAAGAGGCGCCCGTCAGGCTCCCGCACCTCGCGGCCGAAGAACATGAAGACACCGATCGTCTTGCTGGCGGCTGTCGCGGGGAACGCGAAGCCGCCGCGAAAGCCGGCGGCCTCGATGACATCGCCGATCAGCAGCCGCGAATCGCCGCCGGCATCGACTACCCAAATCGGCTGACCCGTCTGCCACACGCGGCCGCAAATGCCGGTGCCGGGGGCAATCGTCAGCGTCCGCGCAGCGGCGATGAGTTTGGCGGACGATTCCATCGCTTGGGCCCACACCGTGTCGGCCCGCAGCACGTTCGCACCTTCGTCGACGCGAAAGTACGCACCCCAGCCCCAGTCCAGTATTTCACAGGTCGCCCGAATGACCTCCTCGAGCACGGGCGACGCCTCGCCTGCGGCCGCAATGGAACGCGCCACTCGATGTTCGAGCCCCAGGATGCGCGCGTCCTGCGTGCGACGCGTAATGTCGCGCCCGATTCCACGGTATCCACAGAATTTGCCCGCCGGGTCGAATATCGGCGTGCCGCTGATGCTGATGTCGCGGACGCTGCCGTCCGGGAACGTTCGCTTGATCTCGAAATTGACGAAGGGCCGCCGCGCCGCCAGTGTCTGCTTGTGCAAATCCCATTGGGTGTCGCCGGTACCGGAAATCTCCCACCGTGTCTTGCCGAGATCGGCTTCGGGCGCGAGCCCGGCATCGATCTCGGTGCCATTGCAAAGCGAAGTGAAGCGCAGCTCGGCGTCCTGTTGCCAGTACCAGTCGGCGGAGAGCTCGGTCAGGCTGCGAAAACGAGCCTCG
The DNA here is from genome assembly GCA_040007035.1 of Betaproteobacteria bacterium. Lineage (GTDB taxonomy): Bacteria > Pseudomonadota > Gammaproteobacteria > Burkholderiales > Casimicrobiaceae > CAIWHR01. The sequence continues at coordinate 6,190 of JBDTVU010000124.1, forward strand.
CTTTCGCGAAGCGCCGCCTCCGCCGCCACGCGCTCTGTGTCGCGCCGGCGATTGTCGAGCCCGAGCGAAATTGCGGCGGCGATCCGCGACAGCAGTCCGACGAACGTAGCGTCGAAATATCCAACCGTCGCTGCGTAGACGGACAATGCGCCGATCACCTTGCCGTACTCGCGCAACGGGAACGCCGCCGCCGATCGGTAGCCGGCGCGCTTGTTGTGCTGGCGCCACGGCGGCAACCGCTCCTCGCGCAGGTCGTTGCACACGTCGGGGCGGCCTTCGAGCAGAGCAGCGCCGGTCGGTCCTCGAGCTTCGGCTCCCGACAGATCGATCGTGCGCGCCGCGAGTTCGAGATCGTTGCCTGTTCGTCCCATGGCGAAGGCCGCACGCACAATGTCGGAGTCGCCCTCGCGCATCCAGATCGTTGCTGCCCTGAACAGCCCCGCGCGCACACCGATGCTGGCGACTTCGCGGAGAAACACATCGCGATCGGTAGTCCGCGCGACGGCGTCGTTGGTATCGCCGAGCGCCTGGTACAGGCTGTTGATCTGCACCACTCGCGCAGCCACCCGCTTGCGTTCCGTGATGTCTTCATGCGCAACGACTACGCGTCGTTCCCCACGCGCCTCGAAACTCGAGGCCTTCAATGCAAACCAGCGCAAGCCGGTGGGGGTGGTGAGCGCGTATTCATGCTGGAAGCGGTCGGTGCGGCCCGCCAGGAGGTCGCGCAAGCCGGCACCTACCGCAGCGCCGTTCGCCCTTGCGTCGCCGACGGCATGGTCACAGGCGGCGAGATAGTTGGCGCCGACATAGGCCCCCACGGATGCACTGCCAGGCTCGGCGAAGTCGCGCCATGCGGAGTTCACGGCGACGATCTGGCCGGCAGCATCGAGCACGCAGACGTGATCGGCGAGTGCATCGAGTGCGGTGCCGGCGAAATGCTGCGAGTCTTTCGTGGCAGAATGTTCGCGCCGCCGCTCGGTGACATCCTTGCTGATACCCCGGTAACCGGCTACAGCGACCGCGGGCGGGGCGTAAGGAGGCATGGCCTGCGGCGAGGAAGCCGCTTGCTCCGATGCGGTGGTGATGGCCCCGACGCTGGGCTCGGGGCTCGGCGTCGGAGGCTTGGCTTTCATTGTGACCGCCAGTTGATACCGGGGGTATGCAGCGGACTCGAGGATCCACAGGCGCGCAGGGCGCGCAATCGTTCACTCAACGTGCCGTGCTCACCACGGGACATTTTGAATCCTGCTCGCTGTACGCAGCGGTGTATGTGCAATGACGCACAAAGTGTGCCACATTGTACGAGCGCGAGGCCGTGGAGGAATTTTCAGCGGATGGTGCGGCGCAGCATGGATCATGCACCGCTGCGCAGCGGGAGCGGCATCGTTCTCTAAGCTGCGGGCGCCAGCTTCTCCTTCTCCCGGGCGAAGAACTGGAAGCGGTTGCCGCCGGATCGCTTCGCCTTGTACATCGCCAGGTCCGCGTTCCTGAGCAGCATGCCGGCATCGCCGCCATCCGCCGGATAGAGCGCGATGCCGATGCTCGCAGATGCATGCACGCGCTGGCCATTGAGATGAAACGGCGCGGCCAGCGAAGCCACGATCCGTTCGCCAACGTGCCTTGCGTCGTTCGGAAGGCTCGCATCCTCGAGGACGATCGCGAATTCGTCACCGCCAACACGTCCGAGGCTGTCGCTCGCGCGGACGCATTTCTGCAGGCGCAAGGCGACGCCCTGCAACAGCCGGTCGCCGATGTCGTGTCCATACGCGTCGTTGACTTCCTTGAAGCCGTCAAGATCGATGAACATCAGCGCCGTCCGGGTTTCGTTGCGATCGGCGCGAAGCAGCGCCTGGGCCAGACGGTCGTGCAGCAGCCGCCGATTGGGCAATCCGGTCAGCGTGTCGACGCTCGCCAGCTGCTCGAGTTTTTCCTGCGTCGCCTTGAGCAGGGAAATGTCGGTGAATACGCGTACATAGTTGCTGATCTTCTCGTCCGCGTCGCGCACGCAGGTCGCCGTGACCCACAGCGACAGCGGTGTGCCGTCCTTGCGCACGCGCGGCACTTCGCCGGTAACGAAACCTTGCTGGTGCAGCTCGACCATCCGCGCGTCCGATTCCGCGACATCGAGCGGCCGAAACGGCGATTCCGCCAGTGTCCTGCCCACCATTTCATCCGCCGCAAAGCCGGTGAGCCTGGAGAATGCGGCGTTGACCATGATGATGCGATCCCCGCCATCGGTCAGGATGATGCCGTCCGCCGTCGTCTCGAATACCTTGGATGCCAGCCGCAACTCATCGGTGCGCGCCCGTTGCTCGGTGATGTCGGTGGCGCTCGTAATGATGAAGTCGACCTCGTCGTCGTCGCCGAATACCGGCGTGCGGACGAAGTGGAACAGCCTGCGTCCTCGATTGCGACCGTCACGCATTTCGATGACGTCCTGCGGCATCGGACTGTCGAGCAGCGCGCGGTCGAGCTCGAGTACGTGCGCCGCCTCCTCCGGCGCCCTGATGTCGGCTACGCTCCTGCCCAGCGCGTCTTCGGCCTCGATGCCGAACAGCACTGCGTTGGCCTGGTTCCACAACACATAGCGGCCCCGATCGGGCGACCTCATGCTGCGAACGGCAATGCCGGAAGGCAGGTTGTCGACCAGGGTCTGGAGGAAGTGCCGCTGCAGGTTCAGTTCGCGACGGTGACGATGCAGCCGCAAGGCGAGGAGAGTGATCACGGCAAAGAAGGCGACGATCACGGCGGTCGCAACTGCCGCGATGCTCACGTATTCGGTCCGGTTCCGGTGGAAATCGGCGAGTGCTTCGTCCATCGCCTGGCCGGCGACGACGACCAGGGGATAGTCGGCCAGTCTGCGATACGAGAACAGGCGCGGCACGCCGTCTTCCTGTGTAGTCGCCGCGTAGGTTCCGGTCGAATTGCGCTCGGAGCGGGCGACGATCTCCGCTTCGGTGCCATCGAGGGCAGGCGTCGCCCGGTTCGCGACGCGACGCGCGCGGAAAATCCCGTCCTGCCCGAGCAAGCCGATGCTTCCGTGCTTGGCGAGGTCGGATTCCTGGTAGAACTGCGTGAAATACTCGGGTGTCACCGAGACCAGGACGACGCCGGCGAACGAGCCGTCCCGACGGTTTATCCGGCGGCTCATCTGGATCACCGTTTTTCCGGACAGGCGCCCGACGACAGGCTTGCTGATGTCGAGGGTCTTCGTATCGCGTGCCGCATGCCTCCGGAAGTAGTCGCGATCGGACGCGTCGATCGGTCGCAGCGGCTGGTTGCTCGCGACCAGCTTGCCGTTGGCGTCGATGATGCTGGCCAGCACGATGCCGTCGCCATCGACGATGCCGGACCGGATGAGTGGCGACAATTCGAGCGCCTGATGCTGCTCGTATTCGAACTTGACGGACAGCGCCATCCGATCCACGTCCTTGATCGCTCGCCGCGTGAATTGCTCGAACGACGCGACGAAGCTCTCGTTGTCGCGCACGACGCCTGCCACAACTGCGCGTTCGGTGGCCCGCACCTGCAGCCACGTTGCCATCCACACCGCGGCGACCAGCAACAGGCCGAACGCGGGCAACGCCCACAGCGAACGCTGGTGGCTGGCGAATGAAAACAGGCGTTGGCGCGGCTGATTCATCGGGTTCAGACGTTGGAGACCGCCGAACGATTCTTTCGATACGCCCGTCGGCGGGGCGTCCGCGCGCGCGTTGCGATCGTGTGCACGGCGTCGTCGGCGGCAGTGATAGTTAGTAAGCAATAAATATGCCAGTAACGGACGGGCACCGAACGCCATTCGCCTGTGCATCGTTGCGTCGAAGACGTACCCACCTTTCATCGCGGCGCCGTAGCCCGGCAACCCAGGCGACATGAACGTGATGCTTGACGTGATGCGTGTAGTCGCCACGCCCGGCGTCTCTGCGACGTACGCGAGCCGACTCTCCTTGCGCGCAATGGCAACGGTAGCGGCGGCGTCTGCGCGCTAGCGCACAAGGATCGGATCGCGCGAGGGCTGCGGCATGTGCGCCGGCGCACAGACCACGGTATCCGGCCCCGCTAACCTCGGCTCGAACTTGACGTTGTCACCTATCGATGCAGACCCTTCACCGGGAGCAGTGGCATCGACAATCCAAGGAGCGATTCATGAGCATCGGCACAATCCTGTTGATCGTCCTGATCCTTGTAC
>JBDTVU010000125.1:0-9852 GCA_040007035.1 Betaproteobacteria bacterium
CGCGTTTGGCGGCCGGTCGCGAAGCCGCGTAAAATCAGCAACTTTGCCGCTTCGCGCCGGGACCTTCGTGCCCGCAGCCGACGCGCCGACCGGACCCCCGCAGCCGCCATGACCGCCAACGAGATCCGCAGCAGGTTCCTCCAGTATTTCGCCGACCGCGGCCACACGATCGTCGCCAGCTCGTCGCTGGTGCCGGCCAACGACCCAACGCTGCTGTTCGTCAACTCGGGGATGGTCCAGTTCAAGGACGTCTTCGTCGGCGTCGACAAGCGGCCGTACGTGCGCGCGACCACCGCACAGCGCTGCGTGCGCGCCGGCGGCAAACACAACGACCTCGAAAACGTCGGCTACACGGCGCGGCACCATACGTTCTTCGAGATGCTGGGCAACTTCAGCTTCGGCGACTATTTCAAGCGCGACGCGATCCGCTACGCGTGGGAGCTGCTGACGAAGGTCTACGGGCTGCCGGCGGACAAGCTGTGGACGACCGTCTACATCGATGACGACGAGGCGTTCGACCTGTGGACGAAGGACATCGGCGTCCCGCCGGAACGCTGCATCCGGATCGGCGACAACAAGGGCGCCCCGTACGCGAGCGACAACTTCTGGCAGATGGCCGACACCGGACCCTGCGGCCCGTGCTCGGAGATCTTCTATGACCACGGCCCCGAGGTCTGGGGCGGGCCGCCCGGATCGCCTGAAGCCGACGGCGACCGCTACATCGAGATCTGGAACCTGGTGTTCATGCAGTTCAACCGCGACGACAAGGGCGTCATGCACCCGCTGCCCAAGCCGTCGGTCGACACCGGGATGGGGCTCGAGCGCCTCGCCGCGGTGATGCAGCACGTCCACTCGAACTACGAGATCGATCTCTTCCAGGACCTGATCCGCGCCGCGGTGCGCGAAACGGGAGCCAAGGATTACCTGTCGCCGAGCCTGCGCGTGATCGCCGACCACATCCGCGCCTGCGCGTTCCTGATCGTCGACGGCGTAATCCCGGGCAACGAAGGCCGCGGCTACGTGCTGCGGCGGATCATCCGTCGCGCGATCCGCCACGGCTACCAGTTGGGCCAGAAACGGCCGTTCTTCCACAAGCTCACGCCTGACCTCGATCGCGCGATGGGCGACGCGTACCCGGAGCTTCGCCGTGACAAGCTGCGCGTCGCGCAGGTGCTGCAGCAGGAGGAGGAGCGCTTCGGCGAGACGATCGAGCACGGGATGAAGATGCTCGAGCAGGCGCTCGCGGGCGGGCGCAAGGTGCTCGACGGCGAGACGGCGTTCACGCTCTACGACACCTTCGGCTTCCCGTTCGACCTCACCGCCGACGTCTGCCGCGAGCGCAAGGTCACCGTCGACGAGGCCGGATTCGAGAAGGCGATGGACGCGCAGCGCGAGCGGGCGCGAGCGGCGAGCCAGTTCAAAGCTGGCGCGCAGCTCGACTACACGGGGCAGAAGACGCGCTTTCGCGGCTACGACACGCTGTCCGTCGAGGCCCGCGTCGTCGCGCTGTACAAGGAAGGCTCGCCGGTGCCGTCGCTGTCGACCGGCGAGCGCGGCGTCGTCGTGCTGGCGGAAACGCCGTTCTACGCCGAGTCCGGCGGCCAGGTCGGCGACCGCGGCGAGCTGACGAAGGGCGGCGCCTGCCTTACACTCTTCGCCGCCGACGACACGCAGAAGATCCAGCCCGACGTCTTCGGTCACGTCGGCGAGGTGAAGACCGGCGAACTCGCGGTGGGCGATACCGTCGCCGCGCACGTCGACCACGCGGCGCGCGCGCGGACGATGCGCAACCACTCCGCGACGCACCTGATGCACAAGGCGCTGCGCGAGGTGCTGGGCGCGCACGTCCAGCAGAAGGGCTCGCTGGTCGATCCGGACAAGACGCGCTTCGACTTCGCGCACAACGCGCCGGTGACCGACGACGAGATCCGCCGGGTCGAGGCGCTGGTCAACCGCGAGGTCCTCACCAACGCGGCGACGCAGGCGCAGGTGATGGAGATCGAAGAGGCGCAGAAGTCCGGCGCGATGATGCTGTTCGGCGAGAAGTACGGTGACGAGGTCCGCGTGCTTGACATCGGCAGCTCGCGCGAATTCTGCGGCGGCACGCACGTCGCGCGCACCGGAGACATCGGCTTCTTCAAGATCGTCGGCGAGGGCGGTGTGGCCGCCGGCATCCGTCGCGTCGAGGCGGTGACCGGCGACAACGCGCTGGCGTGGGTGCAGGCGCAGGAAGCCACGCTCGCCGCGGCGGCAAGCGCGCTGAAGGCGCCGGCCGGCGAGCTCGAGGCGAAGATCGCGCAGCTGATCGACGGCGCCCGGGCGGCGGAAAAGGAACTGGCGAAGCTGAAGGCGAAGCTCGCGGCGTCCGCCGGTGACGACCTCGCGAGCGGCGCGGTCGACGTCAAGGGTGCGAAGGTGCTCGCGGCGACGCTCGACGGCGCCGACGCGAAAGGCCTGCGCGAGACGCTCGACAAGCTGAAGGACAAGCTGGGCAGCGCGGCGATCGTGCTGTCCGCGGTCCACGACGGCAAGGTCACGCTCGTCGCCGGCGTCACCAATGATCTCACCGGCAAGGTGAAGGCGGGCGAGCTCGTCAACCACGTCGCGCAGCAGGTCGGCGGCAAGGGCGGCGGGCGGCCCGACATGGCGCAGGCGGGCGGCACCGATCCGGCCGGATTGCCGGCGGCGCTGAAGTCGGTGCCGGCGTGGGTGGGCGAGCGGCTTTAGCTGCACGCAGCGCCCGCGTCCGAACGAAGGAGGTCTCCGATGTCGCTGCGTCCCGGCGTCACCGTCGAGGTCATGAGGAAGCGCGGCGAAGGCCGGCTGCCCGGGCTCGTCGGCTTCCGCGTGATGGCGATCGAGCAGGGGATGCTGGTCGCCGAGCTCGACATCCGGCCCGAGCTCCTCGCGCCGAACGGCTTCCTGCACGCGGCGACCGTCGTCGCGCTCGCCGACACCGCGTGCGGCTACGGCTGCATCGCGCACCTGCCGAAGGGCGCGGAGAACTTCACCACCGTCGAGCTGAAGACCAACTTCCTCGGCACGGCGCGCGAGGGCACGCTGACGTGCATCGCGAAGCCGGCGCACCTCGGCAAGACGACGCAGGTGTGGGACGCGACGGTCTCCCGTCACGCCGACGGCGCGACGATTGCGCTGTTCCGCTGCACGCAGATGGTGCTGTGGCCGAAGGGTTGACGGTGTGCTGACGGTACGCCGGCTGGATCATCTGGTGCTGACCTGCCGCGACGTCGCGGCGACGATCCGCTTCTACACCGAAGTGCTCGGGATGCGCGAGGTGACCTTCGGCGCCGGCCGCAAGGCGCTCGCGTTCGGCCAGCAGAAGCTCAACCTGCACGCTTCCGGGCAGGCGGCGCAAGGTGCGTCCGGCACTGTCGCAGCGATCGCCGCGCGCCCGACGCCGGGCTCGGTGGACGTCTGCCTGATCGTCGCCGAGCCGCTCCACGCCGTCGTCGCGCACCTGGCGACGTGCGGCGTGCCGGTGGAGGAGGGGCCGGTGATCCGTACCGGCGCGCTGGGGCCGATCGAGTCGGTCTACGTCCGCGATCCGGACGGCAACCTGGTCGAACTGTCGCGCTACGTCGACGAGCCCTGATCCGGGCGCAATCGAGCTGTCGCGCTGCGCCGACGCGCGGTGATCGCGGCGCAACCGCGGCGAATCAGACGAGGCCGAGGAACACGCCCGGGAACACCGTCAGCGCGATCACCGCGACGAGGCACAGCAGCCCGGCCGACAGCGCCAGCGTGCGCGGCGCGGCGTGATCGGCAGCGGGTTCGCCGCCGCTCATGAACATGTACTGGATCACGCGCAGGTAGAAGTAGATGCCGAGGTAGCTGCCGACGAGGCCGAGCACGGCATACAGCGTGTAGCCGGCGGCAATCACGTTCTTGAAGATCAGGAACTTCGCGGCGAAGCCCGGGAACGGCGGGATGCCCGCCAGCGACAGCATCGCGATGCCGATCGCCACCGCGGCGAACGGCCGCCGCTGGAACAGGCCCTTCAGCCCGTCGAGACGGTCGCGCGACGCATCGTCGGCGGCAGGCGGCAGCGACGCGAACGCCAGCAGGTTCATCACCCCGTACGCGGCAAGGTAGAACACGACCGCCTGGAAGCGGCCGGCGCCGTCGCCGAGGAACGCGTAGAACAGGTAGCCGGCGTGGGCGATCGACGAGTACGCGATCATCCGGCGGAAGCTCCCCTGCCGCATCGCGGTGAGGTTGCCCCAGACGATCGACACCAGCGGCAACACGGCGAGCAGGTCGACGATCGGTCGCGCGACCGGCGCGGTGCCGAACAGGCGCAGCGCGGCGAGCAGCACGCCGGCCTTGATGATGGTCGCCATGTACGCCGTCACCGGGACGCTCGCGCCTTCGTAGGCATCCGGCGCCCACGCGTGGAACGGGACGATCGCCGCCTTCAGGAAGAACGACGTCAGCACCAGCACTACGGCGGCGATCGCCATCGTGTCGCGCGCGCCGAGCGCCGTCGCGAACGCAGAGATCGCCAGCGAGCCGCTGCCGCCGTACAGCAGCGACGCGCCCATCAGGAACATCGCCGTCGCCGCGCCGCCCAGCACCAGGTATTTCAGCGCCGCCTCGGCGCTCTCCGTCCGCACGAACGCGAGCAGCACCAGCACGTACACCGGGATCGACATCAGCTCGAGCCCGAGGAACAGCGTCAGGAAGCTGTCGGACGACAGCAGCAGGCAGAAGCCGTACAGCGACGACAGCAGCAGCAGGTGGAACGGGCCGTCGGCGAAGTCGTCGCGCGACATCAGCAGCACCGGCACGGCGAGGCCCAGCACCAGCGCCTTCGCCAGCGCGCCGGCGGGGTCGATCGAGTACTGGCCCGGGAACGCCGCGATCGTCTGCCCCGACGAGTACAGCCCCCACGCGGCGACGGCCGCGGCGGCGACGGTGGCCAGCGAGACGACGAGACCGCCGCGCGGCTTGTCGGAGGCGATTTCGATCATGATCAGCAGCACGATGCCCGCGAGCAGCAGATGCTCCGGCAACATCGCAGAAACGACGGCACCCCAGTTCATCGTGGGCTCCCGGGCAGCCGCGGCGTCGAGACGAGCTGCTGGTACTGCTTGGCCGCGAGCTCGGTCTTCTTCATCGGCCCGTCGGGGAAGAGGCCCAGCAGGAACACGGCGGCGACGATGGCGATCAGGATCGCCTTCTCGCGGCGGTCGAGGTCGACGAGCGGCTGATGGGGCGCCTTTTCGACGCCGAACAGGAACGTCTGCGCAAACCGCAGCATGTACAGCGCGCCGAGGACGACGCCGCTCACCGCGATGACTGCGGTGGCGAGCGGCAGCACCGCGCCCTGCCGGTACTGCTGCCACGAAGCGGTGAACGCGCCCAGCAGAACCAGGAACTCGCCGGTGAAGCCGCTGGTCGTCGGCAGTCCGATCGACGCCAGCGTCAGGATCATGAAGAACACCGAGTACACCGGCAGCAGCTTGGCGAGGCCGCCGTACGCCGCCAGCTCACGGGTGTGGCAGCGCTCGTAGATCATCCCGACCATCAGGAACAGGCCGGCGGCGGTCAGGCCGTGGCTCACCATCTGGATCACCGCGCCCTGGATGCCGATGAGGTCGAGGCTGATGAGGCCCAGCATCACGTAGCCGAGGTGGCTGATCGACGAGTAGGCGATGATCTTCTTGATGTCGTTCTGCACCAGCGCGAGGCAGGCGCCGTAGACGATGCTGATCACCGCCAGCACCATGATCGCCGGCGCAAACCAGTGGGTGGCATCCGGGAACAGCGGGAAGCCGAGCTTCATGAACCCGTACGTGCCCATTTTCAGCAGCACGCCGGCGAGGATCACCGAGCCTGCCGTCGGCGCCTCGACGTGCGCATCGGGCAGCCACGTGTGCAGCGGCACCATCGGCACCTTGATCGCGAACGACAGCCCGAACGCCGACAGCAGCACGATCTGCGCGTTCAGCGGAAGCTCGGCCTTGTACAGGTCGGCGAACGCGAACGACGTGATGCCGGTCGTCTGCTGCAGCGACCAGACGAGGTAGATCACCGCGGCCAGCATCAGGATGCTGCCGAACGCCGTGTAGAGGACGAACTTGATCGTCGCGTAGATCCGCCGCTCGCCGCCCCAGATGCCGATGAGCAGGAACATCGGGATCAGCATCGTTTCCCAGAACAGGTAGAACAGGAACAGGTCCTGCGCGACGAACGTGCCCATCATCGCGAACTGGATCAGGAACACCATCGCGTAGAAGAGCTTGACGTCCTTGGTGATGGCGGTGAACGCGCCGGCGACGACCAGCGGCCCGAGGAACGCCGTCAGGAGCACCAGCAGCACGTTGTAGCCGTCGAGCCCGATCTGGTAATAGACGCCCCACGCGGGGATCCACGGCAGCCGGGTCTCGAACTGCAGCCCGGGCACGGTGGCGTCGAACTGCACGTAGAGGATGACGGTCAGCGCGAACTGCAGCGCCATCACCCACAGCGTGATCCGGCGCACGAAGCCTTCCTGGCCGGGCGGCGCCGCCATCAGCAGCACGATGCCGACCAGCGGCAGGTAGAGCACGAAGTTCAGCAGGAAGGCCTCACCCATGGCGGAAGCTCCAGGCGAGGGTGCCGACGATGCCGAGCAGCACGAAGAACATGTAGAGGTTGAGGTGGCCGGTCTGGATGCGCGAGAGGCCGCCGGCGGCGCGGTGCGCGAGACGGGCGAGCCCGTCGAGCGCGCCGTCGATCAGCATCCGGTCGCCGATCCGCAGGAACACCCGGTCCGACACCCACGTCAGCGGGCGGCCGAGCAGCCGTTCGTACAATTCGTCGATGAAATACTTGTTGTAGAGGACGCGATGGACGCCGGCGAGCGACTCGCGGACGCGTCCGGCGCGGGCGCCGCCCTCGGCGAAGAAGAACGCGGCGGCGGCGACCCCAAGGAGTGCGATGACGACCGACGTGACGACGAGCGGCGTCTCGTAGTGGTGGAGCGCCTCCGGCGTGGCCGGCAGCGGCAGGAGCGCCTCGAGGAAATGCGGGACGGCGATGAAGCCGCCGACGGCCGACAGCGCTGCCAGCACGACCAGCACGCCGGTCATCGACAGCGGCGACTCGTGGACGTGGTGCTCGACTTCGGGATCCAGCCGCGACTTGCCGAAGAACGTCAGCCACAACAGGCGCGACATGTAGAACGCCGTCATCAGCGCGGTGGCGGCGGCGACCGCCCACAGCACCGGCGAGCCGCCGCGGCTCGACGCGAACGCGTTCCACAGGATCTCGTCCTTCGACCAGAAGCCGGCGAGCGGCGGGATGCCGGCGATCGCCGCGGTGGCGACGGCGAAGGTGACGAACGTCACCGGGATCCGGCGCGCGAGGCCGCCCATCTTGCGGATGTCCTGCTCGCCGGAAAGCGCGTGGATTACGCTGCCGGCGCCGAGGAAGAGGCAGGCCTTGAAGAACGCGTGCGTCATCACGTGGAAGATCGCGACGCCGTAGGCGCCCACGCCGAGCGCCAGGAACATGAAGCCCAGTTGCGACACGGTGGAGTAGGCGAGGACCTTCTTGATGTCGGTCTGGGTGATGGCGATCGTCGCGGCGAAGAATGCGGTTGCCGCGCCGATGACGGCGACGACCATCGACGCCTCGGGCGCGTGGGCGTAGATCCCGGACATCCGGGCGACGAGGTAGACGCCGGCGGTGACCATCGTCGCCGCGTGGATCAGCGCCGACACCGGCGTCGGGCCGGCCATCGCGTCGGGCAGCCACACGTGCAGCGGGATCTGCGCCGACTTGCCGGTGGCCCCGACGAACAGCAGGATGCCGACGAGGCTCGCCGACACCGCCGGCGACGCGCCGTTCGCGTACGCCAGATTGATCCGGTCCATGTCGAGCGTGCCGAACGCCCACCACAGCAGGAACATGCCGAGCAGGAAGCCGGCGTCGCCGATGCGGTTGGTGACGAACGCCTTCTTGCCGGCGCGGGCGTTGACCGGATCCTCGAACCAGAAGCCGATCAGCAGGTACGACGCGAGCCCCACACCCTCCCAGCCGACGAACAGCACCAGCAGCGAGCGGCCGAGCACCAGCGACAGCATGAAGAACAGGAACAGGTTGAGGTACGCGAAGAACCGGGCGTAGCTCGCGTCATCCTTCATGTAGCCCGTCGAATAGATGTGGATCACCGAGCCGACGCCGGTGACGATCAGCGCCATCACCGCGGCCAGCCGGTCGAAGTAGAACGCGACCTCGAACGAGCGATCGCCGATCCGGGCCCAGGCGTAGGCGATGTCGACGATCGGCGCACCGGTGCCTTCGAGCTCGGCCCAGGCCTTGAGCGTCGCGAAGAAGGCGAGGATCGGCAGCCCGCAGCCGACGGCATTGACGAAACCCTTGCCGAGCCGGTTCCCCAGCAGGCCGTTCAGCGCGAACCCGGCGAGCGGCAGGACGACGATCAGCGTCAGCAGGTGGGACACCGACTATCCTTTCAGGTCCGTGAACGCGTCCATGTCGAGCGTCCGCTTGGCCCGGACCAGCAGCAGGACGATCGGGATCGCGATGGCGATCTCGGCGGCGGCGACGACGAAAATCAGGAACACCAGCACCGCGCCGATTGCGGTTCCGGTCTGCTGGGCGAAGGCGACGAGGCTGACGTTGACGCCGTTGAGCATCAGCTCCATGCACATCAGCATGACCAGCAGGTTGCGGCGGATGATGACGCCGAGGAGGCCGATCGCGAACAGCCCGACCGATAACGCCAGCAGCAGGTGCAGCTTATCCATGGAACTTTTTCGCGCCCTTGATGACGGCGATCGCGGCGACGACGGCGGCGAGCAGCAGCACCGACGTCAGCTCGAAATACAGCCAGTACTCGTTCAGGAACGCCACTGAGAACTGCTGCAGGTTGAACGACACCGTCGTCGTCGCCGGCGCGTACACGCCGTGCCACAGCGCCCAGGCGAGTACGCCGAGCAGCACCACGGCACCGGCGATGCCGGGAATGAGCAGGTGCGAGAACCGTTCCCTGAACGACGCGTCGCGGACGTCGAGCAGCATGATCACGTAGACCATGAACACCATCACCGCACCGACGTAGATCAGCACTTGGAACGCGGCGATGAAGTGGACGCCGACGAGGCCGTACACCCCGCCGAGGAACACCATCGTCGAGATCAGCGCCATCACCACCTGCATCGGGTGTCGCAGCACGAGCATCAGCGCGGCGCCGGCGAGCGCCGACAGCGCGAACACCCACAGCAGCAGCGTGTCGAGGTTGCCGAGAAACGATTCGATCATTTCAGCACCTGCTTCGCCGCACCGCTGGCCGCCGGCGGATACGGCTTGGCGACGTCGCGCTGCGGATTCCAGTTGAGCAGCTCGTCCATCCCGATCCACATCCGGCCGCGGTCGTAGCGCGGCAGGCCCGGCGTTTCCTTGACCATCCGGATCGCGTCCTCGGGGCAGGCCTCGACGCACAGCCCGCAGAAGACGCAGCGCGAGTAGTCGATCTCGAAGCGAACCGGAAACTTCGGGTGTGCCGGATCGGCCGGGTCGAACCCCGCGTCGATCTCGATCACCTTGGCCGGGCACACCGTCGCGCACATGTTGCAGGCGACGCACTGCGGGCGGCCGTCGGGGCGCTGCGTCAGGATGTGCTTGCCGCGGTTGTTGGCGGCGTAGTCCCAGCGAGTCTCCTCGGGGTAGTACGTGGTCAGCGCGCCCTTGCGGCCGGTCATCCAGCGGCCCATGTTGCGCAGGAACACGCCGCCGGTAATCGCCATGCCGCGCAGGATCTCGAACAGGTACGCGCGCTCCCACCAGCCCATCACCGGCTCGTTCCAATACTGCTTGCGCACGTGC
>JBDTVU010000126.1:0-9837 GCA_040007035.1 Betaproteobacteria bacterium
TGCTGCGCGTGGGCGACGAGCCGGGGATGATCAACCGCGCCGCGGGCGTCCTGCGGGGTGAGCAGGGCACACCAGACACCGCGGATCGGATCGGTCATCGTCGTCGGCACAGCGTGAAGGGCGGGAACCGGGCGCACGGTTGGCACGCGCGCGGGCGCCGGCTACGATGGGACCAGTATACCGCCGACGTCCGGGCATGCAATGATCGCCGTCGACGGCAGCGCGTGTGTCGCGACGCGCCGCGCAGAAGACAGAGGAGAATCGATTGTCGATGGATGCGACCGCACCGCGCGTCGATGCGCACCACTACGTCTGGCAGCGTGCGCGTGGAGACTACGGCTGGCTGACGCCGGATCTGGGGCCGATCTTCCGCGATTTCGCGTTGGACGACCTGAAGCCGCAACTGGTGGCGGCCCGCGTCGGCGCCACAGTAATCGTGCAGGCGGCGCCGACGGTGGCGGAGACTGAGTTTCTGCTCGGTGTCGCACGCGGCAGCGGCGGCATGGTCCGAGGCGTCGTCGGTTGGGCCGATCTCGCCGCGCCCGACGCAATCCGGACGCTGGCCCGTCTCGCCCGCGACCCGCTGCTGAAGTCGATACGGCCGATGCCGGGCCTCGCCGATCCCGCGTGGCTGGCGCGGCCCGACGTCGGCCGTGCACTCGACGCGCTGCCGCGGCTGGGGCTGCGCGTCGACGTGATGGTGACGACGCGCGAGCTGCCGAAACTGCTCGACCTGCTGGCGCGGAATCCAGAACTGTCGGTGGTCATCGACCACGGTGCGAAACCGGACATCGTCGGCGGCGCGTGGGAGCCGTGGGCAAGCCTGATCGCCGATGTCGCCGGGCACCCGCGCGTTCGCTGCAAGCTGTCGGGGCTTGCCAGCGAAGCCGGGCCCGACTGGACGATCGATGCGCTCTCCCGCTACGTCGATCACCTGTTGGCGTGCTTCGGACCGCAGCGGCTGATGTGGGGCAGCGACTGGCCCATCGTCGAGCGCGCGGGCGGCTACCGGCGCTGGCTGGCGGCGAGCGTTGCGCTGCTGGCGCCGCTGGCGGAAGCCGACCGGGCGGCGGTGTTCGGCGGCACGGCGCGAAAGTTCTACGGGCTGGAGTAGCGCCGCATCGCGCGCACGTCGCGCTCAGTAGACGTGCCGTCGGAGCTTCGCGCGGTGGAGGATTGTCGTGGCGATCTCCTCGATCGACTTCGCCGTGGTGTCGAGCACCGGGATCCGCTCGCGCTCCATCAGGTGCTCGCATTCGCGGACCTCGTAGCGGCAGGTCTCCAGCGTCGCGTACTTGCTTCCCGGGCGGCGCTCCTCGCGGATCTTCTGCAGTCGCTCGGCGTTGATCGTCAAGCCGAACAGGCGGTCGCGATGCGGCAGCACCGACGCCGGCAGCTTGCGGTCGGCGAAATCGTCGGGCGTCAGCGGGAAGTTCGCCGCGCGTACGCCGAACTGGAGCGCGAGGTACAGCGACGTCGGCGTCTTGCCGCAACGGGACACGCCGACCAGGATCACCTGCGCCTTCGCCAGGTCGCGCGTGGTCGCGCCATCGTCGTGGGCCTGGGTGAAATTGATCGCCTCCATCCGTGCGAAATACTCGTGGCTGTTGGCGATGCCGTGCGACCGGCCCGCCGCATGCGAGCTCTTCGCGCAGAGCTCGGCCTCCAGCGGCGCGATGAACACCTGGAACAGGTCGAGCGTCAGCGCGTTGGCGCCCTCGCGGATCGTCGCGCTCATCACCTCGTCGACGATCGAGCTGAACACCAGCGGCCGCTGCACCTCGCGCGCCGCGGTGTCGTTGATCTGGCGGATCGCCGCGTCGACCTTCTCCGCCGAGTCGACGAACGGGATCGTCTGCCGCTTGAACTGGATGTCCTCGAATTGCGACAGCAGGCTGTTGCCGAGCACTTCGGCGGTGATGCCGGTGCGGTCGGAGACGAAGAAGACAGTGCGGCGGTCTGGCATGGGGCGAGGAGGTCGATCGTGGCGAAGCGCGCGGGCGCAGCGCCGGCTACCAGTCTCTCCACACCGGGACGACGCCCGCGGGCAGCGCCGGCAGCGCGCCGAGGTCGAGCCAGCTCTCGCCGGGACCGTGCCAGTCGGATCCGCACGAGCCGGCGAGGCCGAACGCGCGGGCGTACGTCGCATACTCGGTGAACTGCGCCGGCGTGTGCGACGACGACAGCACCTCGATCGCGTCGCCGCCGACGGCGCGGAAGTCGGTCAGCAGCCTGCGCATTCCTGTCGGCGTCACCTTGTAGCGGCCCGGATGCGCAATCACCGCCTGGCCGCCTGCGGCGTGGATCCAGCGCACCGCGTCGGGCAGCGACGCCCACTCGTGGCGGACGTAGCCCGGCTTGCCGGGCGTCAGGTAGCGCTTGAACACGTCCTTCACCTCGGCCACGACGCCGGTTGCGACCAGATAGCGGGCGAAATGCGTGCGCGAGATCAGCCGTTCGCTGGTGACGTAATTCATCGCGCCTTCGTACGTGCCCGGGATGCCGGCGGCGGCCAGCGAGTCGCCAATCCGCCGCGCCCGCGCCGAGCGGCCGGCGCGGATGGCGGCCAGGCCGTCGGCCAGCGTCGGATTGTCCGGGTCGATCCTGAGCGCGACGATGTGGATCGTGTGCGTTTCCCAGCTCACCGACAGCTCGGCGCCGCAGACGAGTTCGATGCCGGCATCGCGAGCGGCCGCCTGCGCTTCTTTGATGCCGCCGACGTCGTCGTGGTCGGTCAGCGCGAGCACGTCGACGCCGCGCCCGGCCGCACGCGCGACGACGGCCGCCGGCGCGAGCAAACCGTCGGAGGCGGTCGAATGGCAGTGGAGGTCGTAGCGGCGCACGGGCGGGACGCAAGGTGGAACTGCTTGAGATGGCAGGCGAATTCTAGCAAAATGGCAGGTTTCCCCCGCGCCCTGCCGTCCTGCCTGCCGCCGCGACCCCAACCCGGGTTCGCGCAACGGGGCGAAGCAGCGCCGCGCGCGACCGACGAAGCGAAACCCGTGCTCACCGCCGCCAACATCACGATCCAGTTCGGGGCCAAGCCCCTGTTCGAGAACATCTCGGTCAAGTTCGGCGGGGGCAACCGCTACGGCCTCATCGGTGCCAACGGCTGCGGAAAATCGACGCTGATGCGGATCCTCGGCGGCGACCTCGAGGCGTCGGCGGGATCGGTGGTGCTCGATGTCAACGAACGGCTCGGCAAGCTCCAGCAGGACCAGTTCGCGTACGAGGATGTCCGCGTGCTCGACGTCGTGCTGATGGGGCACACCGAGATGTGGCGGGTGAAGGAGGAGAAAGACGCGATCTACGCGAATCCGGACGCCACCGAGGACGACTACGTTCACGCCGCGGAGCTCGAGTCTCGCTTCGCCGAATACGACGGCTACACTGCCGAGGCGCGCGCCGGCGAGCTGCTGCTGGGCATCGGCGTCGACGAAGCGCTGCACGAGGGCCCGATGAGCGCCGTGGCGCCGGGCTGGAAGCTGCGGGTGCTGCTGGCGCAGGCGCTGTTCTCCGACCCGGACATCCTGCTGCTCGACGAGCCGACCAACAACCTCGACATCAACTCGATCCGCTGGCTGGAAGGCGTGCTGAACGAGCGCTCGAGCACGATGGTCATCATTTCGCACGACCGGCACTTCCTCAACAGCGTCTGCACGCACATGGCCGACCTCGACTACGGCACGCTGCGCGTCTATCCGGGCAACTACGACGACTACATGATCGCGTCGACGCAGGCGCGGGCGCAGGTGCTGTCGGCGAACGCGAAGGCGAAGGAGCGGATCGCCGACCTGCAGGAATTTGTCCGCCGCTTCTCGGCCAACAAGTCGAAGGCGCGGCAGGCGACGTCGCGCGCGCGGCAGATCGAGAAGATCCGGGTCGAGGACGTCAAGCCGTCGTCGCGGCAGAACCCGTACCTCCGGTTCGACCTCGACGCGAAGCAGAAGCTGCACCGGCACGCGGTGCAGGTCGCGCATCTGGCCAAGGGCTGGCCGGGTCAGCCGCGCGAGCTTTTCGCCGGCCTGTCGCTGAACGTCGAGGCCGGCGAGCGGATCGCGATCATCGGCCCCAACGGCGCCGGCAAGACGACGCTGCTGCGGACGCTGACCGGCGAGCTCGCCCCGGACGCCGGCACCGTCAAGTGGGCCGAGAAGGCGAACCTCGGGTACTTCATGCAGGACCAGACGGCGGTGTTCGACACCGACCTGACCGTCGCCGAGTGGATGCGGCAATGGGCGCAGGAGGGCGACGACGAGCAGATCGTCCGCGCGACGCTCGGCCGGCTGCTCTTCACCGGCGACGACGGCGCAAAGTCCGTGCGCGTGCTCTCCGGCGGCGAGAAGGGGCGGATGCTGTACGGCAAGCTGATGCTGCTCCGCGCGAACGTGCTTGTGATGGACGAGCCGACCAACCACATGGACATGGAGTCGATCGAGTCGCTGCAGCTCGCGCTGGAGCAGTACACCGGGACGCTGCTCTTCGTTTCGCACGACCGCCAGTTCGTCTCCGCGCTCGCGACGCAGGTGATCGAGCTGGGCGGTCCCGAACCCGTCCATTTCGTCGGCGATTACGAGGATTACCTGGGGTCCCGCGGCCTCGCCTGAGCGCGCTTCCCGGCGCCGCGGAGGGCGCCGCTGCAACAATTCCGCGAATATTTCTTCGATCGGCGTCGAAAGCCCCTTGCGCCGAAACCTGAAACCGGTCGAAAATATGCCATTGGTATAGCATCGCGCGATACAGATGTTTTCGCGTGCATTGGCCAAGGCGAACGACCAAGTGAAACTCTTCGACCGCGTCCTCAATCCGCGCGAAATCCGGCGCCGCCTGGGGCTCAATCAGGAACAGTTCTGGACGCAGATCGGCGTCACGCAGAGCGGCGGCTCGCGCTATGAGAGCGGCCGCGAGATGCCGAAGCCGGTGCGCGAGCTGCTGCGCCTCGTCCACGTCGAGCAGATCGACCTGTCGCAGGTGAAGCGCGTCGACTTCGAGATCATCAGCTATCTCAAGGAATCGCATCCCGACCTTTATCGCAGCCTTCGCCGCGCCGTCCGCGGCCGGCATCGGACTGAGTCCAGCGGACTTCCTGCCGAAGGTGCGCCCGCAGTGGGCATCCCCGCCGACGGGATCGACCTGCCGCTGCCGGGCGAAGGCCAGCCGGGTGGCAGCCACTCCTATTGATCGCGGTCGCCGACGGCCGCACTCCCGTGTCTCCTCTGATGGTTTGAACCCGCTCCGGCGGGTTCTTTCTTTTGCGCCGCAGCATCGTTCGCGGGCCGACTGCAAAAAACGCTAAAATCGCGCATTCGCAACGCTGCATTGCGCGCTGCATCATGGCGCCGCAGCTCCAGGGAGACGAACGCGGATGGGCGCGCACCAACGGGTTATTCCCTTCGACCGCCTGCGGATGGGCGACCTCGACGAGGTCGGCGGCAAGAACGCGTCGCTGGGCGAGATGATCAGCCAGCTCGCCGGCGCCGGCATTCGCGTGCCGGGTGGCTTCGCCACCACCGCCCGTGCCTATCGGGAGTTCCTCCACCACGGCGGGCTCGACGCCCGGATCGCCACGCGGCTGGCGTCGTTCGACGTCGAAGACGTCACCGAACTGGCAAAGGCGGGCGCCGAGATCCGCGGCTGGATCGTCGCAGCATCGCTGCCGGCCGAATTGCAGTCCGCCGTAGCGGCCGCCTATGCGGAGTTGACCGCCGGCGCACCCGATGCCTCGTGGGCCGTTCGCTCGTCGGCCACCGCCGAGGACCTGCCCGACGCCTCGTTCGCGGGACAGCAGGAAACGTTCCTCAACATCAAAGACTTGGATAACGTTCTTCACGCGGTGAAGGAAGTATTCGCCAGCCTCTACAACGACCGCGCGATCTCCTACCGCGTCCATCAGGGCTTCGCCCACGAGCATGTCGCGCTGTCGGCCGGCGTGCAGCGGATGGTCCGCAGCGACGAAGGCGCCTCGGGCGTGATGTTCACGCTCGACACCGAGTCGGGCTTCGACCAGGTGGTGTTCATCACCGCGTCGTACGGGCTCGGCGAGACGGTCGTCCAGGGCGCCGTCAATCCGGACGAGTTCTACGTCTACAAGCCGAACCTGGTGACGAAGCGGCCGGCGATCCTGCGCAAGACCGTCGGCGGGAAGGCGATCCGGATGACGTTCGCGGATGCGCACGCGGCCGGAAAGTCGACGGTCACGAGCGACGTCCCCGAGGACGAACGGCAACGTTTCTCGATCACCGATGCGGAAGCCGAGGAGCTCGCCCGCTACGCGGTGATCATCGAGCAGCACTACGGCCGCCCGATGGACATCGAGTGGGGCCGCGACGGCCGCGACGGCAAGCTCTACATCCTGCAGGCGCGGCCGGAGACGGTGAAATCGCGCGAAGCTGCGAACAACCTGCGGCGCTACCGGCTGAAGTCGACGTCCGACGTGCTGGCGAGCGGCCGCGCGATCGGCCAGAAAGTGGGGCAGGGCAAGGTGCGGCTGGTCAAGTCGGCTGCCGAAATGGACCGTGTGCGTCCCGGCGACGTGTTGGTCGCCGACATGACCGACCCCGACTGGGAGCCGGTGATGAAGCGCGCCGCGGCGATCGTCACCAACCGCGGCGGGCGCACCTGCCACGCGGCGATCATCGCCCGCGAGCTGGGGATTCCGGCCGTCGTCGGCTGCGGCGACGCTACGCGCGTGCTCGAAGACGGCGCCGAGGTGACCGTCTCCTGCGCCGAGGGCGACACCGGCCACGTCTATCGCGGGATCCTCGGCGTCGAAGTCGTCGACGTCGCGCTCGACAAGATGCCGCCGTCGCCGACGAAGATCATGATGAACGTCGGCAATCCCGAGCTCGCGTTCGAGTTCCGGCGGCTGCCGAACGAGGGGGTGGGCCTCGCCCGGCTCGAATTCATCATCAACCGAAACGTCGGCATCCACCCGAAAGCGCTGCTCGAGCTCGACCGTCAGTCGCCCGAGCTGCAACGCGAGATCCGGCAGCGGATCGGCGGCTACGCGAGCCCGACCGACTACTACATCGGGAAGATCACCGAGGGCGTGGCGACGATCGCCGCCGCGTTCTGGCCGAAGAAGGTCATCGTCCGGCTGTCGGATTTCAAGTCGAACGAATACTCGAATCTGCTCGGCGGCCAGCGCTACGAGCCGCACGAGGAGAACCCGATGCTCGGATTCCGCGGCGCGTCGCGCTACATCGCCGCGGAGTTCCACGACTGCTTCGCCCTCGAATGCGAGGCGATGAAGCGCGTCCGCGACACGATGGGCTTCACCAACGTTGAGCTGATGATTCCGTTCGTGCGGACGATCGCCGAAGCCGAGAAAGTCGTCGCGCTGCTGGCCGCGCAGGGGCTCGCGCGCGGGAAGAACGGCCTGCGCCTCATCATGATGTGCGAGATCCCGTCCAACGCGATCCTCGCCGACCGATTCCTCGAGCACTTCGACGGCTTCTCGATCGGCTCCAACGACATGACGCAGCTCACCCTCGCCGTCGACCGCGATTCCGGCGGGCCGATCGCATCGACGTTCGACGAGCGCGACGATGCGGTGAAGGCGATGCTGTCGATGGCGATCCACGCCTGCCGCAAGGCCGGCAAGTACATCGGCATCTGCGGGCAGGGGCCGTCGGACCACCCGGACCTCGCGCAGTGGCTGGTCGGGGAGGGCATCGAGAGCATCTCGCTCAATCCCGACAGCGTTGTCGCGACCTGGCTGCTGCTGGGCGGGCAGAAGGCCTGATCGAAAGGATTCACGGGTCCGACGACCCGGGGGCCGTTGGACTTCCAGCCTCGGCGTCGGGTGACCCGAACCTCCATCAGTCATCAGGCCGATGCATCCGCGGGCGGATCGGTCGTCTGCCCGATTGACCGGCGGGCGTGCCGCGCGCGCAATGCCGCGGATGAAGGCCGTCGCCCGTCTGCGTCTCGAACCGCGTCCATCCCGCATCGGCGGAGCGCTCCTGATTGCGGGGTCGCTCGCGACCGCGGCACTGGTTGCCGCGATGCCGCTTCCGCTCGCGCTGCAATTTGGCGCAGCGGTCGTCATCGTCGCGATCGGATGGGCCGGCAGCGCGCGCTGCTCGAGGCGGCGGGTGCCGGCACTGCTTCATCTCGGGGCCGACCGCCGGATCACCGTCACCGATCGCAGGGGACGCACGCAGGACGGCGCAATTCTCGACGATTCATTCGTCGGTGCGCGGCTCGCGACGATCGTGTGGCGGCCCGACGGCGCGCGATGGTGGCAGCCGGCGGGGACGATCGTGGTGATCGCCGACATGCTACCGGGCGACGACTTCCGTCGCTTGCGCGTGCTGTTGCGCTACGGGCGGCCGGCGTCGACGGCAGGCAGCAACGACGTCGCCGCCGGCTGACCGGCAAGCCACGCCTGCGCGTCGACGCGTACGCCGCTCTCCGATTTCGGCTGCGCGCCGACGAGGTGCAGATACAACGGGACGAGCGCCTCCGGCAGCGGCAGCGCCGACTTGTCCTCGCCCGGATGGGTGAGTGTGCGCAGCGGCGAGCGGATCGGTCCCGGCACGACGGCATTCACCCGCAGATTGGCGCGCACCTCCCACTCGTCGGCAAGCGTCGTGGCCAGCGCCGACAAGCCGGCCTTCGCCGCGGCGTACGCGCCCCAATACGCGTGTGGATCCTCGCCGCGCGTGTCGAGCGTGAACACGACTGCGGCGTCGGGTGCGGCGGACAGGAGCGGCAGCGTCGACCGGGTCAGCGCCATCGCCGCGGCGACGTCGATGCGCCACACCTTGAGCCACGCGTCGAACGACTGGTGTTCGATCGGTCCGAGCGAACCGAGGAACGCCGCCGTGTGCACGATCCCGTCGAGCCGCCCGAGCTGCGCGCGGATCGCCGCGGCGACGTTGCCGAAATCGTCGGCGGTGGCGGTTGCGAAGTCGAGCGGCAGGATCGTCGGCTGCGCATGCCCGGCGGCGACGATCTCGTCATACAGCGCTTCGAGCTTGCGCGCGACGCGACCATGCAAAACGACGGTGGCGCCGCACGCGGAGCAGGCGAGCGCGAGCGGCCGGCCGAGGCCGCCAGCGGCGCCGGTGATCAGGATCGCGCGGCCCGCGAGGTCGGGGGCGGGTGCATCGGGAGAGGGCAGCGGCATCGGCGAGGCGGAGCGGTCGGAGCATTCGGCGATGCCGGTACTCCATTTTGGATCCGAGCAATCAGCGATCCATGCCCGGCGGCGAGCCTTCACCGCGTCTCGCCGGCATGAAATGGCGGGCGAGCACGATCATCAGCACGCTGGTCGTCCAACCGAAAGCGAACACGCCGTTCATCGCACAGATCGGCGCCAACAGCCGCCACTCGGTGGACAGCTTGATGTCCTCGTAGCCGAGCGTCGTGTAGGTGACCGACGACATGTAGAACGCGTCGCGCAGGTTCGGGATGGCACCGATTGCCCACATCACGGCGCTCCAGAGCACCATCTCGGCAATGTGGGTGGCCATCATCGTCAGCACGAGTTCGCCGAAGAACCACTGGCGGATTCTGAATCCGTCGTGGCCGGGGCGGTGTGCGCCAAGCCGTTCGGCGCGGACCAGCACGAAGTACATGCCGAGTCCATGGACGCCCATCGCCATGACCAGGACGACGGCGCCCACGATGACTTCGAGCACGGATTGCAGCAGCGACATGGGCATCGGCCTTTCGTTTGCGAATTCGCGCACATTTTGGCACGACCGGCCGACGCCCGGGCGGGAGCCCTGCGCCGGTTTACTCGGTGTAGTCCGTACGCTATAATTTTGGTTTGCCCGTGGGGGTATAGCTCAGCTGGGAGAGCGCTTGCATGGCATGCAAGAGGTCAGC
>JBDTVU010000127.1:0-9818 GCA_040007035.1 Betaproteobacteria bacterium
CGGTGCGGACCCAGCCGCCGGGCGGCGAAGCGTCGAGCGCGGCGATCTCGGGCGGATTCGCGGTGATGAAGTAGTGGTCGCGCGTCGCCCAGTAATACTCAACGGCCGTCGCCGTCGGCGGAATCGCGCCCAGCCCGAAGGTCGCGATGCCCGGCCCGTCGCCGGTGCAGGTGATCGACGCCCGCGAGACGCCGACTGCGCTGCCGCCGACGCTGGTCGTCAACTGGAACGTATACGTGAACGGGTACGGCCCCAGTGTCGTCGCCATGAAGTTCGCGTAGTTCTGGGTGCCGGTCCCCGCCGGCGAAGCGTACGACGCCGGAGAGAAATCCGGCGCGCCGTTCAGCAGGTCGACCCGCGTCTCGGTAGCACCGCCGGCCGGGGTGTTCCACTGCACGGTACGCGTGCCGGTCGTGAACGAGCCGCCGCTGGCCGTCGAGCACGTCGGGGCGGAGAACGCCGTGTAGCCGTCGTAATAGTTAGCGGCGATGCCTTCCCCAAGGTCGAACAGGGTCACGCCCGGGCCGTTCCCGGTGCAGCGGATCGACGCCCGCGACACGCTGACGACGAGACCGCCGACGCTGGTCGTGAACTGGATCGTGTAGGTGAACGGAAACGCACCGAGTCCCGTACTGGCGAACGATCCGAAGGACGTGGTCCCGCTGCCCACCGGCGCGGCATACGGCGCCGGTGAGAATATGGCCCGCCCGTTGACGAGGTCGACGCGGGTCTACGTGGCGCCGCCGAGCGGCGTGCTCCACTGTGCGGTTCGGCTGCCGGTCGTGATCGAGCCACCGCTCGCGCTCGAACAGGTGGGAGAGGAAAACGCCGTAAAGCCGTCGTAATACACGGCGCCGACCGCGGAAGCCGCCTGCGGAAGCAGACCCAACGTGGCGCCGAGGGACAACGCCCGGACCCATTTCGAAGGTGTCGCGAACATGTTCCACTCCTTCCACTGACGAGACCGGGTCAGAGCGCACGGCCAGGCATCATGCCCAAGCGCGTGGCTCGCGATCGAGCGGAGGGATTTCCGACAATCGATCCGGCCATCACACCAGTTGGCATCCTATGAGCAGCGGGCACCAATAGTCAACATGCGATGAGGGCTGTTGCGGTTGCGTCCTGTTCCGGAACGCACCTCGCACGACGATCGGCGGCGGCGTGCCCGATTCCGCGCTGCCGGCGCCTCCGGTCAGCCAGCTCGCTGCGCATACCGCAACGCGAACTCCGCCCGGTCGATGAAGCCGAGCCGGCGATACACGGCGATCGCCGTGGCGTTGCCGGATTCGACGTGCAGGAACGGTGTCTGCCCGGCGCGCAGCATCCGGTTGACGACGTTCGCCATCAGGCTCCGCGCATAGCCGCGCCCCTGCGCATCGGGATGGGTGCAGACCGCGCTGACTTCGCGGTGGTCGCCGATCCACATCCGCTCGCCTGCCATCGCGACGAGCCGCCCCTCGTCGCGGATGCCGACGTAGGTGCCGAGCGTGACCGTGCGCGACCGGAACGGGCCGGGTCGCGTGAGTTCCACCAGTGCCAGCATCTCGTCGACGTCGGCCGCCGCGAGCGCGGCGATCGGACCGGCGTCTTCGGGCAGCGGCGACCGGTCGCTGCGGATCATTTGCAGCATCCGCGCCTCGTGCAGCGTCTCCCAGTTCGCCGGCAGCGATGGCACCTGCGCCCCGCCCAAGGCGACTGCGTCACCGACCGGGACCAGCGACTCGAGCGCCGCCACGTTAGCCGGGGACACATCGCGCACGGCGGCGATCGACGAGATGTCGGCCGGGTAGCGTCGTGCCAGGTCGCCGCCTTGCGCCAGATGCGCGTGGCGCGTCGTCAGGCACGACCACACCGGGTTATCGAGGGCGTGGTCGAGGGAGGTGATCGTCATGGTCAGCGGATGCGGCAATGAATATGCCGCAGGACGGCGTGCGCCAGCGCGGGCGCGGCAATGTTAACCCGGCCCGAGCGACGGAGCCTCGGTCAGCCGCCGTGGCACGGCGTTTGCTCGTCAATGTGTGTCGGGTCGTCGAATCCGACGTACGACCAGACCAAAGGAGCCGGACATGGCTCGAATGGAATCCCGGAACCCGCCGCCCGGGCACGACCCGGCGCCCAACGTCGCGACCCTCGACGACCTCCGCCGCGCGGACGAATTGCGCCAGCGGCTGGAGGACCGATATTTCGCAGGGTCGCCAACCAGTTCGCTGGATACGCACGCGGACGACGGTCGGGACCACTGGAGCGAAATCGCGCTCGACGAAATCTAGCGTCACCGGCGCCGGAGCCGGTCGTTGTCGGTTCGCGACAGCGCCGATTTTCGTTACCTCCGCTGGCGATGGCTGCAATGCGCTACGATTCGTGCGCGATCGGGGGCCCCCGACCCGATGCGATGCCAACCGAACGCCGGGCATCGGCGTTAATCATACGGGCGCGGCCGTGCGCTCGCCGTCAACAGGAGGTTGAATGAGCACATGGCAAGCAGTGGGACGCCTGATCGCCGGATGCTCGACATTGGCGTTCGCCGCCGTTGTCGCCGCAGCGGAGCCAGCGGTTCCGGGCATCACCGAAACCATTGCGTTGCCGCCGAGTCCCGCCATCGCCTCGCCATTGCGCGAGAAGTCGTACACGGTAGGAGGCGCACTGACGCTGGTCCTGCCGATCACCTACAACATCTCCAATCCGGACGGCACGGTGGAGCTCAAGGTCGGACGGCTGCAAAACGACAGTGCGATCTACACGTCGGGGACGATCAACCTGCGGCTGTTCGTGACGCCGACGCCGATCGACGGACCCTTTTCGTACTACACGGTCGGCGACTACACGCTGAGCCCGCTGCCGCCGAACAGCAACTACGACAGCCTCGACGTCACCGTGCCGCTGCAATCGGTTCCGGACGGGATCTACTACGTCTACATGGGCGCGTTCGAGTTCGAGAACAGTTGCGGCAGCTCGAGCGGGTACTGCGCGGACGACTATTTCCTGTTCACCAACCGGCTCCAGGTCAGCGGCGGCGTCTGGTCGTTCTACACGCCGCCCGGGGCCACGGCGACCGCCGTCGAGTACTACTGGGCGTCGCGTGATCACTACTTCTTCAGCACGAACCCGGTCGAGATCGCAGCGCTCGACGCATCGGTCGGCGGATGGGTGCGCACCGGCTACACGTTCCGTGCCTACGCCACGCCGGTTTCGGGATCGAGCCCGGTGTGCCGGTTCTACATTCCGCCGGCGTACGGCGACTCGCACTTCTACTCGGCGTCGCCGACGGAGTGCGCCGACACCCACACCAAGTTCCCGGTGCTGGTCTACGAATCGCCGAACGTCACCTACGTCTTCCTTCCGAACCTCGTCACGGGCGTCTGTCCCCTCGGGACCACGCCGGTGTACCGGCTGTGGAACAACCGCGCGGACTCGAACCACCGCTACACGACGAGCGTCACGATCCGGGACCAGATGGTCTCGCGCGGCTACGTGGCGGAAGGCTACGGACCGGAAAACGTGTCGGCCTGCGCGCCGCTGTAGCTCACGCCAAGCCCCGGTGGAACGTCAACCGCCCGCAGCGATGCGGGCCGTTCAGCCGCCGGCGACGCCGACTTCGCGCAGGAACGCCGCGCGGTCCTGCGTGCCGAGGCTGTCGGCAACGAACCGGACGAACTCGATTCGGGTCGCCGCCTTCTGCGCGGCCTTTTTCGCGACGATCCGCGCGATCGGCCCGAGATGGACGGCGAGCCGGGCGGTGATTTCCTCGACGTAGGCCGGATCGAGCGGCGGCACGCCCGGCGACGACGACGTCGAGATGCCGCTGCCGGTCGCGCCGGTGCGCGGACGCACCTCGGTCGGCGACGACGTCGTCGTCACCTTTCCGTGTGTCCCGGAGACCGCGACGCCGCCACCTGTGCCGCCCGCTGCGCCGCCGGTCCGCTGCCCGCTCGCGCTGCGGCTGAACGCCTCGACGAATTTCCGCCGCGAGTCCAGGTCGTCGATGTTGGCGCCGAGGATCGAGCACAACTCGGCGCGGTCGTGCGTCTTCTCGGCGGCGCGGCGCACGACGATCTTGGCCATCGGCCCGAGGAAGCGCGCCAGCTCGTGCTCGGCGGTGTTCAGCGTCGCGTCGTCCCATGACGCCGCCGGCTGGTGGAGTTTCAACTGGCCGATGTTGATCAGCGTCGTGCCTTGGCCGTCGGCAACCTCGACGTCGAGCTTCGCGATGTCGCGCAGCGCGGCCTGGAACGCACGTGCGTCCTGGAATCGCGCCGCCGGCTGCTTTTCCAGCGCCGTCGCCACCAGCCGGTCGACCGCCGCCGGCAGCTTCAGCGAGGACAGCGTCGTCGGCGGCGCCGGATCCTCGTGGACGATCTTGTACCCGATGGCGTCGACGGTGCCGCGGAACGGCTTCTCGCCGGTCAGGAGCTCGTAGAGCACGACGCCGGCGCTCCACAGGTCGGAGCGCGCATCGACCACCTCGCCCATGCATTGCTCGGGTGACATGTACGACGGCGTGCCGATCACCATGCCGACGCTGGTGAGGTTCGACGTGTCGATCCGCGCGATGCCGAAATCGGCGACCTTGAGCGTCCCGTCGGCGGCGACGATCAGGTTCGACGGCTTGATGTCGCGGTGGATGACGCCGCGCGCGTGCGCGAACTCGAGCGCGCTGAGGAGCTGCGCCATCAGCGCCACGAGCTCCCCGAAGTCGAAGCTCGCGCGGCGGTTCAGGTATTCGCGCAGGCCGGCGCCTTCGACGTACTCCATCGCGATGTACGCGACCGCGCCTTCCTCGCCGTACTCGTAGACGCCGACGATGTTCGGGTGGTGGAGCCGCCCGGCCGCCCGCGCCTCGTTCCTGAACCGGCCCATGAATTGCGCGGCGAGTTCGGCGTCAACCATGTCCTTGCGGATCGTCTTGATCGCGACCGGACGCTCGATGTGCGGGTCGAACCCCTTGTAGACGACGCCCATCGCGCCCTTGCCGAGGACGTCGGTGACCTGGTACTTGCCGAGGCGTTCGGGCCGGTCCATCGGGTTGTCGGGCGCTGGCGCGCGCGGCTACGCCTCGAGCATCTTCATCGCCTGCACCAGACTCGCCTTCATCCGGCCCATCGCCTCGGTCAGCACGCCGATCTCGTCCTTGCTGCGGGTGCGGAACTCGCCGGCGTCCATGTCGCCCAGGCTCACCTGGTCGGCGATGCCCGCCAGCCGGGTGACGCGGCGGATCACCATCGTGTAGAGCATCAGGTTGAGCAGCACGAAGATCGCGACGAACACGGCGGCGAGCGAGGCCATGAACGCCTTGAACGTGTGCTGCGCGCGCTCGATCGGCACCGCCATCGACACCGAAACGATCTGCGCACCGATAATCTCGTCCATCTTCCAGCCGAAGCCATTGGCGGTGCCGTAGAGGTCGATCATCGGCTTCGGCGCCATGTCGGCAGTGGTGTGGCAATCCAGGCACGTCTTGCTCTTGATCTGGATCGGCCGGGCGAGGTAGAGCGCCTGACCGACCGGCGTGTCGCGCTCGCCGACCAGCTCGCCCACGGCCGGCGTCTGCCGGAACACGTTGACGACGTCGGCTTCCCAGTCGGTGGCGCGGTTGCGCGGGTTCGTCGGGTTGAGCGTCGCCTCCTTGTACCCGTAATCCGGATGCTTCTTGCGCAGCTCGGCGAACTGCTCGCTCGCCGCGTACGCCGGCACCGACTGCGGCAGGAAGCGGACCTTCATCTGCTCCTCGAGCAGCGGCTTCACCTGCGTGGTCGTGTAGTTGCGCGACGACAGCGCGGATTCCATCATCAGCCGCGCGTTCTGCAGGATCTCCTCGCGCGCGTTCGCCTGCAGCGCGCTCCACGACACGTAGCCGGCGACGAGGAAGCCGAGCACGAAGATGCCGAGCAGCACGAGGTTGAACTTCCAGATCAGCTTCACGTCGGTTCCTTCACGTCACGGCGGCGCCGCTGGCGAGCCACAAGGCGCCGAGCCCGGCGGGCCCTGCCTGCTGCATCGTAATGACCGCGGGCCGGCATTGCAAAGGAAATGCGAACGATTTGCTGTCACCTCGCGGGCGCCGGCGCCGCCGCAGAGTGAACTCCGTATAATCGACGGCGTCGGCAAGGGGGAGAATCGTGATGGACCGCGGTGCGCTGTGGGTCGTCATGGTGGCGGGTTGCCTCGCCGGTGCGACGTCGCGGGCGCAGGCACCGACGCCTTCGGCTCCGGCGCAGACCGTGCCGGCGTCCAGGCAACCGGCGGCGACGCCCGCTCCGCCGAAAGCGCCCGACGGCACGCCCGCGAAATCGACGGTTGTCGCCGCCGGCAGGAAGGCGGCGGAGTTCTGCGCCAACTGTCACGGCGAGGACGGCAACAGCAAGGCGCCGGACGTGCCGAATCTCGCCGGCCAGAACCGGACCTACCTTGCCGCGCAATTGCAGAAATTCGCCTCCGGCGAGCGCAGGAACAAGTTCAAGGAGGGGCTGATCCGGCTGCTCCCGCCGCAGGACCTTCCGCTGCTCGCCACGTACTACGCCGAGTCGCCGGTCAAGCTGCCGGCGACCGCAACCGGCGCCAGCGTCGCACCGGGTCGTGCGCTGTATCAGCGCCATTGCACGAGCTGCCACGGCGCCGACGGCCATGGCAACGAAACGACGCCGCGGGTCGCGGGGCAGCAGCCCGACTACCTCCGGCAGTCGCTGATGCGCTACCGCAGCCGCAGCGGTGAGCGGATCAACGAGCCGATGTCGGCAGTGACCGGCGCGCTCAAGGACGAGGACATCGCGGCAGTGGTCGCGTACCTCGCCGGGGCGCGCTAGCCTCGTCGCACGCAGCGTCCGGTGCGCGGCTGCGGGCGCCGTTGCCGCTTGCGCGACCCGAGTACCCGTGCTGGAGGCTCGAT
Organism: Betaproteobacteria bacterium; assembly: GCA_040007035.1. Taxonomy (GTDB): domain Bacteria; phylum Pseudomonadota; class Gammaproteobacteria; order Burkholderiales; family Casimicrobiaceae; genus CAIWHR01. The sequence continues at coordinate 6,884 of JBDTVU010000127.1, forward strand.
GAACGTTCGTCCGACCTGCACCGCTGCGCCGATCGGGCCGGTTCGGCCGCCAGCGCGTCGATCCCGCCGACCGGCCATCGCAGTCGCCGTCGCGGTCGCGTTTGCACTCGTCGGCTGCGCGTCCGCACCGCCGCCGGGCGGCGCCGACCTCCGGCAGCAGGTGGCCGATACCGAGCGGGCGTTCGCGCGAACGATGGCCGACCGCGATCACGCGGCATTCGTGACCTTCCTGTCCGCCGAGGCCGTGTTCTTCGACGGACCCACGCAGCTGCAGGGCCGGCAGCAGGTCGCCGACGCGTGGAAGCGCTACTACGAGAAGCCCGCGGCCCCGTTCTCCTGGGAGCCGGCCGACGTCGAAGTGCTCGCGTCGGGCACGCTCGCGCTGAGCTCGGGCCCGGTGCGCAGCCCCGCAGGGCGGACGGTGGCCACCTACACGTCGATCTGGCGGCTCGAATCGCCCGGCGTGTGGCGAATCGTCTTCGACAAGGGCAACGACGTGTGCGACTGCGCGCGCGCGCCGTGACCTGCCTTCATGCGTCATCGGCTCGGCGGGCTGGACGCCATTCGCCGAACCGTCCGCTACCCGCATGACGACGTCGGCCCGCATCACGCTGGTCGACGTGCTTCAGATCGTCGACATCCGCACCAAGATCGTCAGCATGTCGTCATTGGTGATCGGCACCGCATACGCCGTCTGGCTCACCCGCTCGTTTTCGCCGGGCGTGTTCGCGGCAATGCTGCTGGCCACGCTGTGCGTCGACATGGGCACCACCGGATTCAACAGCTACTACGACTTCCTGCACGGCGTGGACGCCGTCGACACCGACGTCGAGAAATCGAAGGCGCTGGTCCAGCGGGGCATCGACCCCGCCGTGGCGCTGCGGATCTCGTGGCTGCTGTTCGCGCTGGCGGCGGTGTTCGGGCTCGTGCTCGGTGCACTCGTCAACTGGCCGATCGTCGCCGTCGGCGCCGCGTGCATGGCCGTCGCGCTGCTCTACAGCGGAGGCCCGCTGCCGATCTCGCGATTTCCGGTCGGCGAGTTCTTCGCCGGCGGCTTGCTCGGCATCGTGCTGATTGCCGTTGCGGTGTTCGTCCAAAGTCGGAGCGTGGACACCAGGACGCTGTGGCTCGGTCTGCCGTCGGGCACGCTGATCGCGACGATCCTGTCGGTCAACAACGCCTGCGACATCGATGGCGACGCCCGCGCCGGGCGGCGCACGCTGGCGATCGTGCTCGGGCGCGCGCGGGCGGCGCGCATGCTCCTGGTCCAGGCCGGGGCGACGCTGCTGCTGGCGCTGGCGTTGGTGCCGCTGGGCGTGCTGCCCGCGAGTGCGCTGGTGCCGCTCATGCTGGCCGGCGTGTTCGGCGCCCGAACGATCGCGCGGATGCATCGCGGCGGCTACTCGCAAGCGACCAAGGCGGCGGCAATGGGGAGCATCTCGGCGGTGTTCGCCGTCTACACGCTGGCGATCCTGATCGCGATCGGCATGGGCGCGACGGGGCTGCCGTGACACACGGCCGACTACGGGCGCCTCGCGCCGATCCCGCCGCGTTGCGTTGCGAAGGTGCCCGGTTTGACAGGGTCGCCGGGGGGAGATAAAAGCGAAGCCCGACCGCCGGATCCGGGAAACAGGCGATCTCCGCCACCCTTACGACGATGTGCAGCTCTGACCCGTCACCCAGGTTGACCCGACTGCTCGCGAAGGCCGCCTCCCTGCTCGCCGTCGCAGCGATGTCGTTCGCCCACCCGGCGCTCGGCCAGACGGCCGCCGGGGGAACGCGCGACAACGCGCCAGATCTGTCGCGGCCCGAGGCGCAGCCTGCCGCCGAGATGCCTGCCGCAGCGTCCTTCCGGACGCGATACGCCTACTTCGTCCCGTCGCGCTTCAGCGATCTTCCCGGCTGGTACGAGGACCACCTCGCGGACGCGTGGAAGGCATTTCGTGCCAGCTGCAATGTCCTGGCCAACCGGAGCGCTTGGACGGGTCCGTGTGCGCGTTCCGTCAGGGTGATCCCGCGCGACGACGACATCCGGCGTTTTCTCGAAGGTGAGTTCAACCTGTACCAGATCCACGACAAGGACCAGTCCCCGGCGGGCGTCATCACCGGGTACTACGAACCGCTGCTGCGTGGCAGCCGGCGTTACGGCGACCGATTCGTCCATCCGGTTTACGGCGTGCCCGACGACCTGCTGTATCTCGATTCGCGGAGCCTGCCACGGACGTCCGACGGGAATCCGGCGTATGCCCGGATCGAGCGCCGTGCCGTCATCCCGGTGTGCACGGACGCGCGCGCGGACCCGTCGTGCCGGGGGCCGTACCGGATCGACGTCGGCGACGCCAAACCCGACATCCGGGACAAGCGGCTGCGGGTACGGGTCGACGGCCAGCGAATCGTCCCGTATTACACGCGGGCGGAGATCGAGCAAGGCGCGCTCAGGGCGGCGCAGGCGATCGTCTGGGTGGACGACGTGGCGGCGCTGTACTCGATGCAGGTCCAGGGCTCGGGCAAGGTCCGGCTGCCGGACGGCGAGATCGTGCGGCTTGCCTATGCCGAACAGAACGGCCATCCGTTCATTCCACCCGTCCAATCGGCGGCAAAGCGCACGCGTCCGCGGGGCGCACCGGTGCTCACGCGCGGCATCGAGATCCCGCTCACGGCCGACGACGACGAAGACGATGAGGTGCCGCGCGATTTCTCGCGCTCGGACATTCCGCTGCTGCGCGGCGGACCGGCGCCGGACCCAGCCAAACGCGGCACCCCTTCGGCCGCGAACGCCGGCTCCACGGAGCCGGAACTCCCGCCCGAAGTTGCGCGCATGGTGGAACTGCTGCTCAAGGGCAACGAGGGAACGGTCGCGCGACCCGCGCCTTCGGCATCGACATCCCCCTCGGCATCGACATCCCCCTCGGCATCGACATCCCCCTCGGCATCG
>JBDTVU010000128.1:0-9813 GCA_040007035.1 Betaproteobacteria bacterium
GGAAGACCGACCAGGTTGAACGCCGGCAGGCCGCCAGCGAGGTGCACTTCAACCGTGACCAGCGGCGCGTCGAGGCCGGAGAGACCGCGCGAGAGGACGACCGCGAGCGACATGACCGTTGACGCATCTCGCGTCGAGGATTTTCACGCTCGGAGTGTAGGTCGCGACGCAGACGCGCGCACTCGACCATTCGATCTACGGCAAGGGGTGGCGGGTCCGCGATTCAATCGCGAATCCTGCGGCAGCCTGTCGCGGCGGCCGGGCACGACATCCGCGCACGGGCCACGCTCACCGGACCGCTTCACATCGATCTTGCGCGCGGGAAGTCAAGCGGCGTGTGCTGCATCGCCGCGCCCGCACCGCCGCCGCTACTTCGGCGCGGCAGGCGGCGGGAACCGCGCCTCGAGCTCGGCCAGCCGCTTATCCAACGCGTCGAGCTTCTCGCGCGTGCGCAGCAGCACCTGCGCCTGCACGTCGAATTCGGCGCGCGGGACGAGATCGAGCCGCGAGAGCCCGGTCGACAGCATCGCCTTCACGTTCTTCTCGATGTCCTTCGCCGGGCTGTTCTGGATCGCCTGCCCGAGCTTTGCGGCGAGTTCGTCGAAGGCCTTGGTGTTCAGCATGGGGGGAGCTCCCTCGCAGTTCGAATGCAACCGGATGCGATCGAGTCTAGCAAACCTCGGCGGCCGCCTGCCGTCGATCCGGCGGACGAGCCCGGAATGACGATTCGACCGCCCGGGAATGGCCGCCCCAACGCCGTGCGCTGGCGCCAGCCGCCGCACCGTTTTCGTGCATCAAAGGGGCGCTCGCGATGCTGCGGCGCGGCGAAACATCATCAACCAATTGATAACATGACGTTTTGTGCAGTGGCACACGAAATGCTGTGTAACGGTTGGATTCGTTCGCTCGTTCGCCATTTCGTCCAACCGCCACAAGGAAATCGCCATGTCCACCCCTGCCCCTCTTCGTTACGCCGCCCTGCTGGCTTCCGCCACCGCCCTGCTTTCGGGCACTGCGCTTGCCCAAGCGCCCGCCGCGGCCGCTGCCCCCGAACCGGACTGGACCTTCACCGGCAACGTCGGCCTGTACAGCCAGTACGTGTTCCGCGGCGTCTCGCAGACGAACGAGAAGCCGGCGGTGCAGGGCGGTTTCGACCTCGGCCACAAAAGCGGGTTCTACGCCGGGACGTGGGCGTCGAACATCAGCTGGCTCTCCGACGCGGCGCCGGTTTCGGCCAGCCTCGAATGGGATCTGTACGGCGGCTACAAGGGCAGCCTGCCGGCCGACTTCGGCTACGACCTCGGCGCCCTCTACTACTACTATCCCGGCAACTACCCGATCCCGGGCTACACGAAGCCCGACACGCTCGAGCTCTACGCCGCGCTGACGTGGAAGTTCCTCTCGCTGAAGTACAGCTACAGCGCCGACAACAAGACGTTCGGCGTCCCGAACTCGCGCGGCAGCGACTACCTCGATCTCACGGCCAACTACGACGTCATCGACAAGGTGAACGACGTCATCGGCAAGGTAACGCTCACCGGTCACGTCGGCCACCAGCGGTACAAGGGCACGACTCACGACATCAACACGAGCCACTCCAACGGCGACCTCAGCTACACCGACTGGAAGGTCGGCGCGTCGACCGAGGTTTACGGTCTCACCGTCGGCGTCTACTACACCGACACCAACGCGGACCAGGCGCTGTACACCAACCCGTTCGGCAAGAAGATCGCCGACTCGCAGTTCGTCGGCTTTATCCAGAAGACGTTCTGACTCGGCCGCATCGCGCCCGCAAGGAATCCCAACCGCGAGGAAAGCATGAAACTCGTCACCGCCATCATCAAGCCGTTCAAGCTCGACGAGGTCCGCGAGGCCCTGTCGGCGATCGGCGTCCAGGGAATCACCGTCACCGAGGTCAAGGGCTTCGGCCGGCAGAAAGGCCACACCGAGCTGTACCGGGGCGCCGAGTACGTCGTCGACTTCCTGCCCAAGGTCAAGATCGAGGCCGCGATCAAGAGCGACATGGTCGAGCGCGTCATCGAGGCGATCGAGAAGTCCGCCAATACCGGCAAGATCGGCGACGGCAAGATCTTCGTCTTCGATCTCGAACAGGTCGTGCGCATCCGTACCGGCGAGACCGGCGCGGAAGCGCTGTAAGGGGAACCCCATGAAGCGATTGCTCGCACTACTCGCGTTCGCCGGCGCGCTCGGCTTCGTCGGCACCGCGTTCGCCCAGGACAAGGCGGCGGAGATGAAACCCGACGCCGCGAAGCCCGCGGCCTCCGCGCCGGCAACGGCTCCGGCAGCGACCGGAGCAGCGCCCGCCACCGCAGCGGCAGCGCCCGCCGCCACGGCTGCACCTGCCGCCGCGGCCCCCACGCCCAACAAGGGCGACAACGCGTGGATGATCGTCGCCACGCTGCTCGTGATCATGATGTCGATTCCGGGCCTCGCGCTGTTCTACGGCGGACTCGTCCGTTCCAAGAACATGCTGTCCGTGCTGATGCAGGTTTTCGTCATCTTCTCGCTCATCATCGTGTTGTGGGTGGTCTACGGCTACAGCGTGGCGTTCACCGAGGGCAATGCGTACTTCGGCGGGTTCGACCGGCTGTTCCTGAAGGACATCTTCACGATCAAGGATGGCGCCGGCACGTTCGCCACCGCGGCCACGTTCAGCAAGGGTGTGGTCATCCCGGAATATCTGTTCGTCGTGTTCCAGGCGACCTTCGCCGCGATCACGGTGGCGCTGATCGTCGGCGCCTTCGCCGAGCGGATGAAGTTCTCCGCGGTGCTGCTGTTCGCAGTCCTCTGGTTCACCTTCGCCTACCTGCCGATCGCGCACATGGTCTGGTTCTGGCCGGGTCCGGACGGGATCAAGGACGCCGCCACGCTCGCTTCCGAATCCGCGAAGGGTGGCTGGCTGTGGCAGAAGGGCGCGCTCGACTTCGCGGGCGGCACTGTCGTTCACATCAATGCGGGCGTCGCCGGCCTGGTCGGCGCGGTCATGGTCGGCAAGCGGATCGGGTACGGCAAGGACTCGATGGCGCCGCACAACCTGACCTTCACGATGGTGGGCGCATCGCTGCTGTGGGTGGGCTGGTTCGGTTTCAACGCCGGATCCGCGCTCGAAGCAGGGGATACCGCCGCGCTCGCGTTCGTCAACACGCTGGTCGCAACGGCCGCCGCGGTGCTGTCGTGGATGACCGGCGAATGGCTGAGCAAGGGCAAGCCCTCGATGCTGGGCGCCGCGTCCGGCGCCGTAGCAGGCCTCGTCGCGATCACCCCGGCGTGCGGCTTCGTCGGCGTCAACGGCGCGCTGGTCCTCGGTCTGCTCGCAGGCTTCGTCTGCCTGTGGGGCGTCAACGGCCTGAAGCGGATGCTGGGTGCGGACGACGCGCTCGATGTCTTCGGTGTGCACGGCGTCGGCGGGATACTCGGCGCGCTGTTGACCGGCGTGTTCGCCGCGCCGAGCCTCGGCGGCCAGGGCATCTACGACTACGTGGCCAACAAGATCAGCGCCGACTACTCGATCGTCGATCAACTCGTCATCCAGGGCACCGGCGTCCTGACCACGATCGTCTGGTCCGGCATCGTCGCGTTCGTCGCGTACAAGATCGTCGACCTTGTCATCGGGCTGCGCGTCTCCGAAGAGGAAGAGCGCGAAGGCCTCGACATCAGCGCGCACGGCGAGTCGGCTTACCGGATGTAGGCGCCGCCGCAACCATTACGCTGCGCGGCGGACCGCTTTCCCGCCGCGCAGCGTGACCCGAGGGACCTCCTTCCCCTCGATGCATCAAGGCAGTTTCTCCTCAGTGGCTTCGGGGCGCCCCGCAAAGGCGCCCCGTTTTTTTCGGGGATTTCCGGACCTCGCCATCGACTACAATTCCTCTTCCTCGAGCGTCACCCGGACCGTGGCCTTTCCGCTCACGACGCACTCACCGGCCAATCATGATCGACCCCGCGTACTGCCAGCTCATGGCGCGCTACAACCGCTGGATGAATGAGCGGCTGTACGCACTGCTGTCCGAGTTCACCGACGACGAGCGCAAGCGCGACCGCGGCGCGTTCTTCGGCTCGATGCACGGCACGCTGAACCACCTGCTGTGGGGCGACCGGACCTGGCTCGGCCGGTTCGTCGAGGCGCCATGCACGGCGCCGGCATTCGGCACCGGCATGTACGCGGATTTCGCCGAACTCCGGCACGAGCGCGACGCCACCGATACGGCGATCCTCGACTGGGCAGGGCGGCTGACGCCGGAGTGGCTTGCCGGCGCGCTCGTCTTCACCAGCGCCGTCGACGGCAAAGCCTGGGAGCTGCCGCGCGCCGTCGCCGCGATCCACCTGTTCAACCACGGCATACATCATCGCGGCCAGCTCACCACGCTGATCCGGCAGGCCAGCCGCGATCCGGGCGTCACCGACCTGCCGCGGCTGCCGGGGGTCTTGCGGGCCGCCGAGCCGGCACCCTAGCGCGAGCGGACTTTCTTCGCCCGCGGGTGCGCCGCGTCGTAGACCTTCGCCAGCGCCTGGAAATCGAGGTGCGTGTAGACCTGCGTGCTGGCGATCGACGCATGGCCGAGCATTTCCTGCACCGCGCGCAGGTCGCCGGAGGACTGCAGCACGTGCGACGCGAACGAGTGGCGCAGCATGTGCGGGTGGACGTGCCGCGGCAGTCCCTGCTTCACCGCCCAAGCCGCGAGCCTGCGCTCGATCGCGCGCGGCGTGATGCGCGCGCCGGAGCGGCCGACGAACAGCGCCTTCGTGTCGGCCGCGTTCACTTTCAGCGTGGCGCGCACGGCGAGCCACGCCCGCAGCGCGTCGCGTGCCGCCGTGCCGACCGGGACGATCCGTTCCTTGGCGCCCTTCCCCCACACACGTACCTCGCCGGCGGAAATGTCGAGACGGTCGACGTCGAGGCCGGCGAGTTCCGACAGCCGCAGGCCCGACGAATACGCGAGCTCCAGCCACGCCCGGTCGCGGACGACGAGCGGGTCACTTCCGGTGATCTCCACCAGTCGCACGGCCTCGTCCGGCGACAGCGCCGACGGAAGTTTCTTCGCCGACTTCGGGGCCCTGAGGCCGGCGCAGGGGTTTTCCTTGACGGCGGGATCGCGCTCGACGACGAACGCGTACAACGCGCGCCACGACGAGAGCATCCGCGCCAGGCTGCGGCCGGCGAGACCGCGGCCGTGCAGCGTCGCGAGGAAGCGGCGAAGCTGCGGCGACGTGAGGCGCGCGACGTCGGCATCGCCGGCGAGATGCGCCAGCGCCGTTGCATCGCGCAGATACGCGCTGCGGGTGTTGGTGGGCCGTCCGGCGAGGTGAGCGGCGAACGCGCCGAGCAGCGCTGCGTTCGCCGGCAGGATCCCTGGCGCGGCATCTGGCGGCGTCTTACGCATCGCGCGACCGCGACGGGCGCGGCTCAGACCGGCGGCAGATAGCGCGCCGTCGCCACGCTCGCCAGTTCGGCGAGCCGGGTGAGGTACACGGTGCCCATGCCGGGATAGAACCGTTCCCCGTCCTCGCTCGCGAGACCGAGCAGCCCGAACGTGTGCGCGGTGCGCAGCGGCAGGAACGCGAACGACAGGCAGCCGTCGCCGCCGTCGAACCAGTCGCGCGACTCGAACGGCGCGACGGGTCCGCAATACGGCGCGCCGAGCTGGTCGGCGTACTCGCGCAGCTCGTGCGTGGTCGCCGCCAGTTCGGGCAGGTACGACTGCTCGGGCACCTTGCCCCACAGCCGGCTCGCGACGTGCGGCACGCCGAAGTCTTCCTTCAGGCTGTGATAGAGCACCGCCATCGTCGTCTCGAGGTCGGGCGCGGCGAACAGCGCGAGCGTCGAGCGGTGCAGCTTCTCGCCGATCTGGTCGTTCTCGGTGCCGTTGCGGATCAGGTCGCGCAGGCGGCTCTCGAGCTCGCCGTTCTTCTCGCGCAGCGCGACGATCTGGCGCTCGGCGATCGGAATCGCGTGGCCGCCGTGCGGGTGGGGAACGAAGATTTCCGCGAGCATGTCCGCGTGGTCTTCGAAGAATTTCGGGTTCTGCCGCAGATACTCGGCGACGGCCTTGGCGTCCATCGGCGCAATCCTGTCGTTATCGTGTCGTCGGTCTGCGGGGCGAGGTCACGCGGCGGGCGCGTCCCAGACACCCTCGAACACCGTCACCGCGGGGCCCGTCATCATGACCGGCGTCCCCGGCCCGCGCCATTCGATCGTCAATGCACCCCCGCGTGTCTGTACCGTGACCACCGGATCCAGCAGCCCGCGGCGGATTCCGGCGGCGACCGCGGCGCACGCGCCGGTGCCGCAGGCGGGCGTCTCCCCGGCGCCGCGTTCCCACACACGCAGCCGAATGGTAGCGCGATCCACCACCTGCATGTAACCGGCGTTGACGCGCCGCGGGAAGCGCGGATGCCGTTCCAGCGCCGCGCCCTGTGTCGCCACCGGCGCGACGTCGACGTCGGCGACGACCTGCACCGCGTGCGGATTGCCCATCGACACCGCGGTAATCTCGACCGTCGCGCCGTCGACTTCGATCGGCTGGATGACGGCGTCGCTGGCGGAGACGAACGGCACGTCGGCCGGTGCGAATCGCGGCACGCCCATGTCGACCGTGACGCGGCCATCGTCGACCTGCTCCGGCACGATGATGCCACTGGCCGTCTCCACGCGGATCTCGCGCTTGGACGTCATCCCGTGGTCGCGGACGAACTTGACGAAGCAGCGCGCGCCGTTGCCGCACTGCTCGACCTCGCCGCCGTCGGCGTTCCAGATGCGGTAGCGGAAATCGACGTCGGGCCGGGTTGGCCGTTCGACGACGAGAATCTGGTCGCAGCCGACGCCGAAGCGCCGGTCCCCGAGCCGCCGCAATTGCGCCGGTGTGAGGTCGATGCGTTGGTTGATCCCGTCGATCACGACGAAGTCGTTGCCGAGGCCGTGCATCTTGGTGAAGCGCAGCGCCGTCACCGCATTGCTCCCGCCGGCTCGCCGAGGCGCGAGGTGCTGCGCATCACACGTTGAACCGGAAGTGCATGACGTCACCGTCCTTGACGACGTACTCCCGGCCTTCGAGCCGCATCTTGCCGTGCTCCTTCGCGCCGTGCTCGCCCTTGCACGCGATGAAATCGGCGAACGCGATCACCTCGGCGCGGATGAAGCCCTTCTCGAAGTCGGTGTGGATGACGGCGGCCGCCTGCGGTGCGGTGTCGCCGACGTGGATCGTCCACGCGCGGACCTCCTTCGGCCCGGCGGTGAAATACGTCTCGAGCCCGAGCTGCTTGTAGCCGGCGTGGATGACGCGGTCGAGGCCGGGCTCGGAGAGGCCGAGATCCTGCAGGAACGCGAGCTTGTCGTCGCCGTCCAGATCGGCGATCTCCGCCTCTAGCGACGCGCAGACGGGGACCACCGGAGCGCCTTCCTTCGCCGCGTGCGCTTCGACCGCGGAGAGGAGCGGGTTGTTGTGGAAGCCGCGCTCGGCGACGTTGGCGACGTACATCGTCGGTTTCATCGTCAGCAGGAAGAACGGGCGCAGCAATTCCCGTTCCTCGTGATAGAGGTCGGCGGTGCGCGCCGGCTTGCCCGAATCCAGCACCGCCTCGACCTTCTTCAGCACGGCGAGCGTGCGCGCAGCCTCCTTGTCGCCGGCCCGCGCCGGCTTCTCGGCCTTGGCGATCTGCTTCTCGACGGCGGCGAGGTCGGCAAGTGCGAGCTCGGTGTTGATCGTCTCGATGTCGGAGACGGGGTTCACCTTGCCCGATACGTGAACGACGTTGTCGTCCTCGAAGCAGCGGACGACGTGCGCGATCGCGTCGGTCTCGCGGATGTTGGCGAGGAACTTGTTGCCGAGGCCCTCGCCCTTCGACGCGCCGGCGACGAGCCCGGCGATGTCGACGAACTCGACGATCGCCGGCAGCACCTTCTCCGGATGCGCGATCGCCGCCAGCGCGCCGAGCCGCGGGTCCGGCACTTCGACGATGCCGACGTTGGGCTCGATCGTGCAAAACGGGTAGTTCTCGGCGGCGATCCCGGCCCGGGTTAGTGCATTGAAAAGCGTCGACTTGCCGACGTTCGGCAGGCCGACGATCCCGCATTTGAGGCTCATCTAACGGCCTCCGTAGTGGTGTAGACAGTTGATCTGCCGAGTTGTCGGCCGTCCGCAATCGCTCGCAGACGCGCCCTTCGGTGCGGCCTCCGCACCGTAGAGCGCTCTTCGCAGCAACTCGGGGTCGGCCGCCACCCGCCTTCGCAGACGCGCCCTTCGGGCCTTGGCTTCGCCCTGCTCACGCAGGCGTCCTTGGCTTCGTCCTGCTCGCTCATGACGCTCCCTTCGTATGCAATTCGAGCATCGCGCGCTCGAAATCGCCGGCGGCGATCGCCGGCCATGCGGATACGGCCTTGTCGACGGCGTCCGCAATCGCGTTCTTGTCCTCGCCGCGCGGCGGCGCCAGCACGTAATCGGCAGGATCCTGCTGCGGGATCGCCGAGTCGCGCGGATGGCCGATGCCGATCCGCAGCCGCCAGAATTCCGGCGTGCCGAGCTGCGCCGCGATGTCGCGCAATCCGTTGTGGCCGGCGTGACCGCCGCCGAACTTCATCTTCACTTGTCCGGGCAGCAGGTCGAGCTCGTCGTGCGCAACGAGGATCTCCGCCGGCTCGATCGCGAAAAACCGCGCGAGCGCGGCGACCGAGCGGCCGGACACGTTCATGTAGGTCCCCGGCTTCAGCAGCCGCAGGTCCGACAGCGCGCGCGCAACGCTGCCGTGGAACTTGCCCTCGCTGACGAACCCCGCCGAAAGCCGCGCCGCCAGCGCGTCGGCGAACCAGAACCCGGCGTTGTGCCGCGTCGCGTCGTATTCGCGGCCCGGATTGCCCAGGCCGACGACGAGTCGGATCGGTGCGCCCATGTCCTGTTCCGGAAAAGGAGTTCCGCGGAAATCCGCAGGCCAGGCCCCGGCAACAAAAAAGCCCGCCGTGATACGCGCGGCGGGCCTTCGTGCCGGGACGACGGCCGACCGCTATTTCTTCTTCTTGTCTTCCTTCGCCGTTTCCTTCTTCTCGGGGGCCGCCTCGCCTGGCTTCCCCTCGGCCGCCGGCGCCGCCGCCACCGCACCCGGCACCGCGCCTGCCGCCACCGCATCGGCAGCCGGCGTCGCCGTTTCCTCGGCCTCGGTGTGCGCACGCGGCACGACCGCCGTCGCGACGACCGGGTCGAGCTTGCCGTGGCGCACCGCCGCGACGCCCGCCGGGAGCTGCATCCCCGACACGTGGATCGACTGCCCCACGTCGAGCGCGGACAGGTCGACCTCGATGAATTCGGGCAGGTCCTTCGGCAGGCACGTGATGTCGAGCTCGGTCAGCACGTGGCTGACGATCGCGCCGGACTCCTTCACTGCCGGCGAGTTCTCGCCGTTGGCGAAGTGCAGCGGCACCTTCACGTGGATCTTCTTGGCCTCGTCGATCCGCTGGAAGTCGACGTGCAGGATCTCGTTCTTGAACGGGTGCATCTGCACGTCGCGCAGCAGCACCTTGGTGATGGCGCCGTCGAGCGTCATCGACAGGATCGACGAATGGAACGCCTCGTTGCGCAGCGCGTGGAACAGCGCATTGTGGTCGAGCTCGATCGGCTGCGGTGCGGTGACACCGCCGTAGACGATGCCCGGCGCCTTGCCCGTCCGACGCATCCGACGGCTGGCGCCGCGGCCTTCCTGCGTGCGGGGGAAAGCGGTGAATTCGATTTGCATGTGCGACTCCGATGTCTGCGGCCTTCCGGGGTCTAATGGGGTCAGGTTTAATTATCTTGGCGTCAAAGATAATTA
>JBDTVU010000129.1:0-9721 GCA_040007035.1 Betaproteobacteria bacterium
TGGTGTGACCCGCGATTGTGGCGACTACTTCTTCGTCGCGTCGGGGGTCGTTGCAAGGGGGTAAGACGGACACGGAAACGCCCTGCCCAGCGCCCGCGCGGTGAGGAAAAGCGCTCCCAACTGGCGATCTTGAGGATTGTCAGCTAATGACTTCGCGACAACGTCTACAAGTAGAAAGCTGTTTACCTTCGATGGCAGGCAGAATCGGTAACCCGGTTCCGTGATCGACCCCTCGACCGCATCCGAAATTCCAACGATGTAGCCAATGGCGTAACCCCGCAATTCCGATCCGTCCTTCGCTTGAAGAGCGTCGTACAACGTGTTTCCCGACTCATAAACAAAGCGTAGAGCAATCGCCGGAACGCAGAGCCCCGAAAGCACTAACCCACAGAGCACCATCAGCTTGGTACACACGTCGTCCTCCCCGGATTTCTGCATTCTGGATTTTCGAGAGCCTATCTGACCTGTGGGCCGGCGCAATACCGAAGCTTGAACACTACATCCGCGCCACATTGATCGTGCTCTGTGCGGGCGCAGCCCGACGCATGGCGGGAAGGCCGGAAGGAAGGCTACGCATGGGTGCTGTACGGCGGCAGCGATTGAATCGCGGCGGGCGGTGCGCGAGATCCTGCGGCTGGTGCGGACGTTGATCGACGACGCGGAGTGGTGCAATGTTTGCGTGCGTCTTTGGCAGTATGGTGTGCCGAGCTACTCAGCGCGAATCGCTAGCCGTCGGACAATCGAGGCGAGAACTGACTTGAGGCGCGCCGAACCGGACAGCGGTAAGGCGCTTCGCACGGCCCCGCATTCTGGCGCAAGTGGCAAACAGGCGGCAAACGAGCACCGTGAAGGGGACGAGGTTAGGGCCCGCTATCTCAGGAATCCGCTTGTACTGGGTGGGCCCGGCTGGATTCGAACCAGCGACCAAGGGATTATGAGTCCCCTGCTCTAACCGTCTGAGCTACGGGCCCGGCGCTGCAGGGGAGCGGCGACGCACGGTGTGATACAGGTCCTTTCGACCGACCGACGGGCGTCCGGACCGTGCTCGCGTTAAAATTATAGCGGACGCTTGGCTGGCGCCCGAAGCGCGGGTGCCGGGCCCAGCGCCGCTGACGCCGGACGCAGTTCCCCACGCCCCTCCCGGATGACCATCCACCACTACCTCCGACCCCTGTTGATGCCGGCGTCGATCGCGCTCGTCGGCGCGTCGGACCGGCCCGGCAAGATCGGCCGCGTCGTCCTCGAAAACCTGTTCGACGGCGGCTTCAAGGGCGAGATCTATCCAGTCAACCCGACGCACAGGCGGGTGCTGGGGAAGAAGTGCTACCCGTCGCTGGCGGCGATCGGCAAGCCGGTGGAGCTGGTGCTCATCGCCGTGCCGTGCGCAGCGGTGCCCGGCGTGATCGACGAGGCGCCAAACGTCGGCGCGAAAGCCGTCGCGATCATGACGGCGCCGCCGACCGACGACGGCGAGGCGCGGCGCTGGCGGCAGAACCTCTTGAGCCGCGCGCGCAAGCGGAAGATACGGGTGCTCGGCCCGCACGCGTTCGGCGTCATCCGCACCGACCTCGGCCTCAACGCAACGTTGGGCACGGTGTCGGCGCATCCGGGCCGGCTCGCGCTGATCGCGCAGTCGGGCGCGGTGTGCACGGCGATGCTCGACTTCGCCACGCCGCTCGGCATCGGGTTCTCGACGGTGATCTCGATCGGCGGCGCCATCGACGTCGGCTTCGGCGAGCTGCTCGATGCGCTGCTGCTCGACCCAGGAACCGACGGCATCATCCTCTACGTCGAGCGAATCGACGACGCGCGACAATTCATCTCGGCGCTGCGCGCGGCCGCGCGGACGAAGCCCGTCGTCGTGCTCAAGGCCGGGCGCTCGCTGGAAACGGCGGTCGCGAACAGCGTCGGCACCGATCCCCCGCCGCTGCCCGACGCCGTGTTCGAGGCGGCGCTCAAGCGCGCCGGCACCGTCCGCGTGAGGACCTACACGCAGCTCTTCGCCGCTGCGCGGATCCTCGCGATGGGCAAGATCCCGCGTGGCGACCGGCTGGCGATCGTCACCAACGGGCATGGGCCGGGCACGATGGCGGCGGACAGCGCCGCCGACTGCGGCGTCCCACTTGCGCAGTTCACGCCGGAGACGCAGCGCGCGCTGAAGGCGGTACTGCCGCCGACGGTGGCGGCGACGAACCCGGTCAACGTCCGCGGCGACGCTTCGCCGGAGCGGCTCGCGTCGGCAGTGGCGACGGTGCTGGCCGACCCCGGCGTCGACGCGGTGCTCGCGCTGCACGTGCCGAGGCCGCTGACCGCCGCCACCGACGCGGCGCGCGCCGTGGCCGCCGTTGCGCGCGGATCGGGCAAGCCGGTGCTCGGCGCCTGGCTCGGCGCGATCGACCGGCGCGAAGTGAGGAACGCGCTCGAATCGGGGGGCACCGCCAACTTCTACACGCCCGAAAATGCGGTCGAGGCGTTCTCGTTTCTCGCTGCGTATCGGCGCAACCAGCAGTGGCTGCTCGAAGTCCCGCCGCCGCAGCCGGAGCCCGAGCCGCCCGATCTGCGCACTGCCGAACGGATTCGCGACGCCGCCGCGGCTGCCAACCGCACGGTGCTGACCGACCTGCAGACGCTGCAGCTCCTCGCCGCATTCGGGCTGCCGGTGCTGCCGGCCGAGCCCGCGGAGACGCTGCACGAGGCGCTCGCCGCCGCGCGCAGGCTGGGCTACCCGGTGGGGCTCATGCTCGACGCGCCGGGGTTACCGCGACGCTCGCCGCTGCCGCGCGTGCGCGCGCACCTGCGCAACGGCCAGATGCTGACCCGTGCCTACGGCGAGCTGCTCGACGGCGTCCAGCGCGCGCACCGGCGCGATTTCCATGTCGGCATCATCGTCGCCAAGGAGCGCGCGCTGCCGGAAAGCCGCGAGATCGCGATCGGCGTCCACACCGACGCCGTGTTCGGCCCGGTCATCACATTCGGCAACAGCGGCACCGCTGCGCTGGTCGAGCGCGAGCGGTCGATCATGCTGCCGCCGCTCAACCGCCGTCTCGCGCTCGACGTGATCAGCGGCACCCGGGCGGCGGCGGTGCTGCGCGCCGCGCACGAGGACGCGCACGACCTCGAGCCTCTGGTCACGATCCTGCTGCGGCTGTCGAGTCTCGTCTGCGCGCTACCGTGGGTGCGCTCGCTCACGCTCGACCCGGTGCACGTCGTCGCCGGCGCCGCCGTCATCGCCGGCGCCCACATCGTCATCGACGCGAAGCGCAAGTTCGACTCGGGCGGTTACCGCCACATGGCGATCCACCCGTATCCGATCGAGCTGTCCGAGGACGTCGCGCTGCGCGACGGCACGCACTTGCACCTGCGGCCGATCATGCCAGAGGACGCCGAGCTCGAGCGCGCGTTCGTCAACGGCCTGTCCGAGCAGACGCGCTACTTCCGCTTCTTCTACCGGCTGCACGAGTTGACGCCGGCGATGCTCGCGCGGTTCACCCAGGTCGACTACGACCGCGAGCTGGCGCTGGTGGCGGTCGACGGCGTCGACAACCCGATGTTCGTCGGCGTCGCGCGCTACATCACCAATCCCGACCAGGAGAGCGCCGAGTTCGCCGTGGTCGTCGCCGACGCCTGGCAGAACCGCGGCGTCGCGCGGGCGCTGATGGAAAAGCTGATCGGCTGCGCGAGGGCGCGCGGCCTCGCGCGGCTAGAAGGCACGGTGCTGCGCAACAACCCGAACATGCTGCGGTTCACGCAGGGCCTCGGCTTCGTCGTCCACGACGATCCCGACGAGCCTGAGCAGGTGAAGATGGTGCTCGATCTGATCTGAACAGATCGCCGGCCGCCGCCGCGTTACACTGACATCGATTCCCTTTCACGCCTGTCCACGGACCCTGCCATGAAGATCCTCATCGCCATCGACGGCTCCGGGCACTCCCACGCGGCGCTCGACCGCTTCGCGCATCGTCTCGATTGGTTCCGCGGCACGCCGCAGGTCACGCTTGTCTACGTACACCCGGCGCTGCCGTACAAGCGGGCGGTGGCGTGGGCGGGCAAGGAAGCGGTCAACGCCTACTACGAGGAGGAAGGCGACGAAGCGCTTGCCGCCGCGCGGGGGCTGCTCGACGGACGCGGCGTCGCCTACGACGTCGAGAAACGCGTAGGCGAGCCCGCGCACGAGATCGTCGCCTTTGCCGCCAGCGGCGGCTTCGACCTCATCGTGATGGGCACGCGCGGCCACACCGTGCTCGAGAGCCTGGTGCTGGGGTCGGTCGCGACGAAGGTGCTCGCGACCTGTACGGTGCCGGTGCTGCTGATGAAGTAGAGGAGGGTTGGCGACCGGTCGCGCGGTCGTCAGCGCTCTACCCGCTCGATCCCCATCGTCGGGCGGATCCGGTCGCGGACCACCGCCGGGCCGGATGCCTCGATTCGCTCGAGCTTGGCTGCGTACAGGTCGTGTTCCCGGCGTGTGGTGCTGGTATCCATCGCCATGCGCAGGTGCTCGCGTGCGTGCTGGTTGTCGCCGAGCTTGGCCAGCGCCGCGGCGAGCCAGAAGTGGAACTCGTGATAATACGCGGCGCGATCGAGCTCCTTGGCGAAGAGATCGCGCGCGGCCCGGTAATCCCCAGCTTCCATTGCCGCCTGGCCGCGGTTGAAGTAGCTGAACGGCGGATAGGGCTGGAGCCGCGCCAGCCGGCGGCTCATTTCCTGCGCCTCGTCGACGCGGCCCAGTTCGGTAAGCACGGGCACGAGGTTCGACAGCACCCGTGTGTTCCCCGGCTCGCGTTCGAGGACGTACGCGTACACCCGCTCCGCGTCCGCCGGGCGGCCGCGTCGCTGGTAGATGGCGCCGAGCGTGTTGTAGGCGCTCAAGAACCGCGGCTCCTGCCGGACCGCCTCGCGGGCCCACCAGTAGGCGTCGTCCAACTGCCCCTCGGCGAGCAATTCCGCCGCGCGGTTGTTCATGAACATCGCGACGACCGTCTCTTCGCCGATGGCGCGCGTGCGAATCCCGCGGACATCGCGCGTCGGCAGAAAGTCGATCATCACCAGGTCGCGGTCGCCGTTGTTGGCGCCGCCATCGTCCGGACCCTTGCCGATCGACAGGTTGACGTGCCCGATCAGATAGTAGATGTCGCCGATGCGACTCCAGGTCTCGTCCGTGAACACGCTCTGGTAGCGCACCGGCAGCCCGAGCTGTTTGGCAAACGCCGCGGTCATCAACACCAGCGACAGGCAGTTCCCGGTGCGTGCGTGGAAAGCGTTTGCGGCATTGCGCGTCATCGCGGCATCGTATTCGAGCTTCAGCTGACCGTGGTGGTAAAGCGCGTCGATGAGCCCCTGCTGGCTGCCCTTGGCACGCAGTTCGCTGGCGATCTCCACGCTCAGGTAACGCTTCATCTCGTCGCTCACCGCGAACACGTCGTCGGCGCGGATCGGCGTGGACGGCCCGGCGAACAGCCGGTCCTGGAACAGGTGGTCGGGCCTCGGCGACGGTCCGGCGCAGGCGGCGAGCAGAAGCGAGAGCGACAGGGCTGCCAATCGTTGCATCCGGCGCCTCCTTTCCGGGTTGTCCCGGGATCGGCTGCGCGGCCCCCTAGGGGGCGACCCCGGCGCTGCCGGCCGGCCGATGCCCGGATTCTAGCCCTGTGAGCGCGCGTTGGGGCAATGCCGGCCCTCGGTAACGAATATACCC
This sequence comes from Betaproteobacteria bacterium, assembly GCA_040007035.1. GTDB lineage: Bacteria > Pseudomonadota > Gammaproteobacteria > Burkholderiales > Casimicrobiaceae > CAIWHR01. The sequence goes on from JBDTVU010000129.1 coordinate 5,690, forward strand.
CGGGGTGGCCGGTGCGCGGCAGGCGCCGGGCCGCGCCGACCCACGGTTCGCCGCCGATGCCGCGTCGATCAGGTCCGCGCCGTCGGATCGACCGTACCCCAGGCGTCAGCGGTTGTAGCCAAGGTCACGGCGCGACGCGCCGCCAGGTCCGGATCGCGCGCTCGGTGATCATCGCCTGCGTTGCCGCGGCGAAGGACCGGAAGTGCGGAGAAGCAAGATGTGCGTCGAAGGCGGCTCGGTCGTCGTAGATCTCGTACAGGTGCACGACACCCGGTCGAGCGTCGTCGACGCAGACGTCGAACTGCTGGCAGCCGGGCTCGTCTTCGCGCGAGCGGTGCGCGTTCTCCGTCATCAGCGGAAGGAATCGGTCGAATTGCTGCGGATCGATGGTGAATTCCACGGTAACGACGTACAAGGCCAGGCTCCTCAATTCGGAAAGCGGGCTTCGATGTCGGCGACCTGCGCAGGCGTCAGCAACGACACCGGCCGTTCGCCCAGGAGCAGAGAGAGCTTCGCCGTCTGCTCGAGCTCCTCTGCGCAGTCCACAGCGTCGTCGAGCGACTTTCCCGACACCACCGGCCCGTGGTTGGCAAGCAGCACCGCACGATGCATTGCCGCGACGAGCCTCACCGCTTCGGCCAGCGCGCGGTCGCCCGGCCGATAATACGGGATGAGCGGCAGCGTGCCGACCCGCATCACGTGATACGCGGTCAGCGGCGGAAGCACGTTGCGCGAATCGGCGTGGACGAGGCAGGAGACGGCGACGGCGCATGTGCAGTGCAGATGGACGATTGCGTTGGCGCCAGGCCGCTCGGCATACATCGCGAGATGCAGGAACGCCTCCTTCGACGGAGGATCCCCGGACAGGTGGACGCCGTCCGCCGAAACCTTCGCGATCCGGGCGGGATCGAGCCGGCCGAGCGAATTGCCGGTCGGCGTCACGAGAATGCCGTCGTCGATGCGGGCGCTGATGTTGCCCGAACTGCCGTGCGCATAGCCGCGGTCGTAGAGCGACCGGCCGCGGTCGACGATCGCTTCGCGGAGATCGCGCTCGTTCATCCGAGGGCCGCCGTTGCCTTGGCAAAGAAGCCGGGACTGCCGAAGTTCCCCGATTTGAGCGCGAGCCAGTACGGATCGCCGCCGACGGCGCGGGTCCACGGCACACCGGGATCGATCTCGGGGCCGATCGCCAGTGCGCGCACGCCCAGCGTTTCGACGACGGCACCGGCGGTTTCGCCACCGGCGACGACGAAGGTGCGCACGCCGGCACCCGCCAGCGCCCGTGCGGCGCGACGAAACGCGTCCTCGACCAGCGTGGCGGCGTGCTCTACGCCGAGCGTGCGCTGGGCCTCCGCCACCGCGTCCGGCGACGCGGTCGCATAGACGAGAACCGGCTTGTCGCCCAGCGCCGAGACCGCGAGGGCGGCGATGCGTGCCGCGAGGTCGGGGTCGGCGGCCAGTTCGAGCGGGTCGAGGCGAAACGATGGCACGGTGTCGCGCGCTGCCGCGACCTGCGCCAGCGTCGCCTGCGAGCAGCTTCCCGAAAGCCAGGCGACCGGGCCGCGCGTCGATGGCGGCGCCCACGCGCCGCCGCCGGCGCCGGCGCGATCGCGCAGTGCGCGCGCCAGGCCCACTGCGAACCCTGCGCCGCCGGTGGTCAGCGGCAGGGCGACGCATGCCTGCCCGGCCGCGATCAGATGCAGGTCGGTGGTCGCGTCGACGATCGCATGTGCGAAGCCTTCGGCCGCAAGCGTGGCAAGTCGCTCGCGGACGGCGCCGACGCCCGCATCGACGTCGGAATGCCGCACCAGTCCGACCCTGCCGCTCGACTGCGCGGCGAGCACGCGGACGAGATTGGAATCGGTCATCGGCGTCAGCGGATGATTGCGCATGCCCGAGTCGGACAGCGCAACGTCGCCGACGAACAGGTGGCCCAGGTAGACGGTGCGACCATTGCGCGGATACGCCGGTGTGGCCGGCACGATACCGGCACCGAACGCCGCCTGCAGCGCTTCGGTGACCGGGCCGATGTTGCCCCGCGGCGTCGAGTCGAAGGTCGAGCAGTACTTGAAATAGATCCTTTCCGCCCCGCGATCACGCAACCACGCGAGTGCGGCTAGGGATTGCGCAACCGCGTCGGCGGCCGGAGTGGTGCGTGATTTCAGCGCCACGACCACGGCATCCGCCGCCGGCACCGCGAGCGCCCCCGGAACCCCGTTGACCTGGATGACCGAAAGCCCCTCGCGCGCCAGGTTGACGCCGAGGTCCGTGGCGCCGGTGAGGTCGTCCGCAATGCAGCCGAGCAGCATAGTCAGCGCAGGAGGTGAACGAGCCCCATGCCCACCGCGGGCACGTAGGTGATGACGAGCAGAATGCATACGCTGATCGCGAATTGCGGGATCAGCGCCCGGCTCACTTCCATCATGCCGACTCCCGCCAGCCGTGCGCCGACCATCAGCGTTCCGCCGACCGGCGGCGTGTACAGGCCGATGGCGAGATTGCAGGTCATGATCAGGCCCAGGTGGACGGGATCGATCTTGAACGCGACGGCCAGCGGCACCAGCAGCGGCGCCGCCAGCACCAGTGCCGGAACGGGTTCGATGAAGCAGCCGAGCGCGAGCAGGGCGAAGTTGACCAGCAGCAGGAACGTCCACTGCGAATGTGCGTACTGGGTCACGAACCCGGCGATCTGCACCGGGACCTGCTCGACGGTGATCAGCCACGCCAGCGACGCGGTGGCGCCGATCACGACCATGACCACGGCGCTCGTCGTGAACGACTTCAGCAGCAGCGCAGGGAGGTCGGACAGGCGCAGGTCCTTGTAGATCACCATCGCCACGAACAGGCCGTAGGCCGCCGCGACCGCAGCGGCCTCGGTGGGCAGGAAGATTCCGGTCCAGATGCCGCCCAGAATGATGACCGGCATCATCAGCGCCGGAAACGCCGACACGAACGCAGCCCAGACCTCCCGCGCCGGCGCCCGCGCCTCGCCATTGTCGCAGCCGGTGCGCTTGCCCTCCCACACGCAATCGATCGCCAGCCCGAAGGCGAACGCGAATGCGGGCACCACGCCGGCGAGGAACAGGTCGCGCACCGATGCGCCGGAGACGAACGCGTAGACGAGCATCGGGATCGAGGGCGGCATCACCACGGCGAGCGTTCCCGCGGTGGACATCAGCGCGCCGGCGAAGGCGCGCCGATAGCCCTTGCGCACCATGGCCGGCGCCATGACCGATCCGATCGCCGCGGTATCGGCAATCGCCGAGCCGGAGACGCCGCCGAAGATCAGGCACGAGGTGACCGTCGCGATCCCGAGCCCGCCGGGGAGGAAGCCCAGGAGCTTGGTCGCGAAGGTCACGATGCGCAGCCCGACGCCGCCACGCGACAGGATTTCGCCGGCCAGCATGAACAGCGGCACCGCAATGAGCACGAACGGCTCGACGCCGCCGATGTAGGAAAGGAAGATCGACGTGAGCGGGTGGCCGAGGCCGTTCCACCAGATCATTCCCGCCGTGGCGAGCAGCATCCCGTACACCAGCGGCACACCAAGGAGCGTCGCGACGACGAACAGACCGAACGTCTCGAACAGGATCAAGGATGCCCCTCGCCGTAGCGCTCGGCGTGCGTCCGGCCGCGCAGGATCTCGATCAGGTCCCAGGTCACGAACACCATCGTGATGGCGGATGCGACCGGCAGCGCCGCGTATTGCGTCGCCATCGGCCAGCCGAGCACGGTGAGCTCGCTCATCCGGCCGGAATAGGCGATGCCGACGCCGTACCAGACCAGGAGGCCGAGCGTCACCAGGACGACGAGCTGGATCGCCGCATCGGCGTAGCGCCTGGGCGAGCCGGCAAGGCGCCCGACCAGCTCGCCGATCACCATATGCGCGCCGCGCCGGGTCGCCGCCGCGCCGCCGAGAAAGGTCACCCACACCATCAGCAGCTCGCAGAACTCGGTGGTCCAGGCGATGTCGCCGTGGACGATGTGCAGGAGCACGTTCGCGAACACCAGCGTCGCCATCGTCGCGCCGAT
>JBDTVU010000130.1:0-9622 GCA_040007035.1 Betaproteobacteria bacterium
GGTTGCCGGACGCCCTCCGCATTCGCTTCGATCAACCAGAGCGTTCAGCATCAGGGCAGCACCTGCTCCGGGCGCACACCCGGATTCTGGAAGCAGACGCAGCATTTCAACAGTTGGCGACCGTCCGGCTTCTACCCGACGACGACGACCGGGACGGGCGGCCACACGGCGACGCAGTTCTGCGCCGTGTTCCCGAATTGCTCGGTGTACACCGGGAAGTCGCTGCTGCAGGTGCTGGAAGCAGGCGGCGGCCCTCCCAATGACGTCGGCCGCCACATCGTCGCGGCGTTGCTCAACGCCTATGCGGGCTACACACCGCTTTCCATCCTGAGCGTGGCCAAGATCAAGGAGATCTGGAGCCAGTACGCCAGCACGGGGTATTTTTCGCCGACCACCGGCGTGCAGTGGGATCACGGCCAGATCGTCGCCTATCTCATTTCGACGATGCCCCTCTAGGGCGTTCGCCGCGCAGGCGCCGCGTTCGCGGCCGCGGTCCCGCCCCCACGCAGGTTTGCCGATGTCCGGCCACGAGCAGACGCGCTGGCGTGCCATCGGCGGCGCAAAGATGGCGTGGCGGGAGTGGGATGGTGAGTTCGTCGTCTTCAATCCGCGGACGGGCAGCACGCACCTGCTGAGCGAATTCGCGGGCGAGATGCTGCTCGGCCTGCTGGCCAGCGACGAAGGCATCACGGCCGAGTCGCTGGCGGCGCGGCAGGCGGATTCCTCGGCGGGTACCGACGATTCGGAGCGGTCCATCGCCATCGCGTCCGCGCTCGCGGAATTCGCCCGGCTCGACCTCGTCGAAACGGTCACCCTTTGATCGTTGCCGATCTGACCGCAGCCGCGCTGACGCGCACGCTCGCCGGTCCGGGCCTCAGGCTTCGGACCGGGCCCGTCGTCACCCGGATCCAATCGTCGCTGCCGACGGTAGCGCGGGGGATCGCACTCCACTATGCCGAGCATCCGACGGTCGACGAGGATGTCTTCGCGGATTTCCACGTGCGCGTAGGGACGCCACGGAACGTGCGGCGATGGCTGCGGCCGCAGGCTCATTTCTTCTTCGACGGCTGGTCGCCGTTTACGCCACTACCGCTCGCACAGGGGTTTCCGATGCTCGAATGGGGCCTCAACTGGTGCGTTTCGGCGCATTGCCACCAGTACCTGATCATCCACGCGGCGGTCGTTGAACGGAATGGTCGCGCGCTCGTCCTTCCGGCGCCGCCGGGATCCGGCAAGAGCACGTTGTGCGCCGGTCTGGTCAGCCGCGGCTGGCGGCTGCTTTCCGACGAGCTCACGCTGATCGACTTCGAATTCGGCAACGTGGTGCCGTTGCCGCGGCCTGTCAGCCTCAAGAACGCGTCGATCGACGCAATCTGCGGCTTCGCCCCGGACGCTATCGTCGGCCCGCCGGTGCACGACACGGTCAAGGGCTCGGTCGCGCACATGAAACCGCCAGCGACGAGCGTGCGTCGTGCGTCCGAACCTGCGTCGCCGCGGTGGATCGTGCTTCCCCGGTTCGAAAAGGGCGTGGCGGACCGGCTGGCACCGCTGTCCAAGGCGCGGGCCTTCATGCAGCTGGCAGACCACGCGTTCAACTACAGCATGCACGGATCCCGCGGGTTCGAGCTTCTGGCGCAGCTGGTCGAAGCATGCGGCTGCTTCGAGCTCGCTTATGGCGACCTCGATGCGTCGGTGCGACTGCTCAACGGCCTCGCGGACGACCGGTGAGGCCGCACATTGCCGATCTCATGGCGACGCTGCGCTCGACGCCGCAGTCGCTGCTGGCATTCACGCCGGCGCGATGGGAGGCGACGATTCACGCGGCGCGGCGCGCGAACCTGTTGTCGCGGCTGGCCGCAGATCTCGATGATGCGGGGCTGCTGGCGCAGGTGCCCGGCGCGCCACGCGCCCACCTCGACGCGGCGCTGATCGTCGCGCGCGCGCAGCGGGAGGCCGTGCTGCGGGAGGTCGCACTCATTTGCGCGGCTCTTGCGGGGGTGGGAATCGATGTCGTGCTGCTGAAAGGCGCCGCCTATGTGCTTGCCGACCTGCCGGTGGCGCGCGGACGCGTGTTCTCGGACGTCGATATCCTCGTGCCGGGCGAGACGCTGGCAGCGGTCGAGGCAGCGTTGATGCTGCACGGATGGTCGACGACCCATCACGACGCTTACGACCAACGCTACTATCGCCAGTGGATGCACGAGTTGCCGCCATTGCGCCACAATGTCCGCTCGACGGTGGTCGACGTCCACCATGCGATCCTGCCGCTGACAGCGAGGGTCAAGCCGCCGTCGGCGAAGTTGCTCGCCGCCGCTCGGCCGGTCGAAGGTGACGCGCGCGTCCGCGTGCTCTGCCCGGTCGACATGGTCCTGCACAGCGCCACCCATCTGTTCCAGAACGAGGAGTTGACCCAGGGACTGCGCGATATCGCCGATCTGGACGGCCTGCTGCGCCACTTCGGGCCGCAGGCCGGATTCTGGGACGAGCTGCCGCGCCGTGCCGCGGAACTGGGTCTCGCGCGACCGCTGTATTACGGACTGCGCTTCGCGTCACGGTTCATGGATACACCCGTGCCGGCCGACGTGCTGCGCGTTGCGGCTTCCGGCCGACCGCCGCGCCTCGTCCGGGCGCTGATGGACGTACTCTATGATCGGGCGTTGCGCCTCGACGAAGAGGCTGCCGCCGGTTGGCTGTCTCCCCTGGCGCGCCGGATGCTGTACGTCCGGGCGCACTGGCTGCGCATGCCGCCGACGCTCCTGGCGCGGCATCTTTCGGTGAAGGCGTTCCGCCGCCAACCCGATCCCGCATAGGCGCACCGTACTGCAGCGTGCTCCGATGCCTGCGGGGTTTACGCGTGCATGTTTGCGGCGATCGGGTCCGCAGCTCGCGCCGTGGAGCACCAGGCCTGCGACGCCGACTATTGGCAGGTGAGCTTTTGGTTCGGCGGCGTTCCGGACAGCGCGAAGCTCGTGCATTTCGGGTCGGTGTAGGTGACCTTCGCTCCGCCGGCCGGCGGCTTGACGACGGAGAGCGTGAACGGCTGCGCCGCGTCGGGCAACCTGCCGTTCTTTGCGGAAAACGTCAGCGGATAGCTGCCGACGGTCGCCGCGGTTCCGGCCAGTGCGCCGGTGGCGGGCGTGAACGTGATGCCGGTGGGCAGCGTGCCCGTCACCGAAAGCGTCGGCACCGGCGTCCCGGTCGTCGTCACCGTGAACGTCTTCGCGACACCGGTGACGAACGTCGCCGCGTTCGCGCTGGTGATCGCCGGCGCCGTGCCTCCGGGCAACGCGTAGGCGGTGAGCTTGCCGGACTGGTCGGTCACATAGACGACGCCTTTCGCCACCACCGGGCTCTGCCAGTGAATGCCGCCGATCTGCGTGCCGGTCCACAGCGTCGCGCCCGTCGTCGGAGCGAGCGCCCGCAGCGCGTTGTTGCCGGCGTAGTAGAGGACGTTGTTGGCGACCAGCGGCGAAAATCCGCCGCCGGCCTTCTGCCATTGCGGCGACAGCGATGGATTGCCGCTGGCGTCGACGACGAGCTTCAGCCCCGAGATGCCGCTGCCGTTGGCGACGAACACCCACGTCGCGCCGCCGGCCGGATCGACCCACACCGCGGGCTGGGTGAGGACGCCGCCGCCTTGCGGCAGGTTGATCGCCGTGCCGATTTCGCCGCCGGTGTGGCCGGGGCCGGCGAGGCCGCTCAGGTTGGCGAGGTTGACGAGGCGCAGTTTCGCGTCCTTTCCGGCCTGGACGGCAAGGTGCTGCACGTTCGAATTCGCCGGCACCGGAAGGATCGCCGGCGCCGTGCTGCCGAGGTCCGCGTCGGCGCTGTCGAGCGACGCGAAATTCGTCGGCGTGTAGCTGTCGACGGGCCCGCTGCCGGCGCCGGTGCCGTTCGGGTTGATGGCGAGGATCGACTCGCTCCAGTTCGTCGTCGCGTTGAAGCTGCCGTTGCCGGTCGAGACGAAGATCCGGTTGGTCGCCGCGTCGTATATGACGCCCGGGCGCGCCCAGACCGCGGAGCGCGGCGCCGCGCACGCCGGCGTCGACGGCGAGGTCGCGAGATGGACCGTCTGGTTGCTGCACATCGTGTTGAACACGGCCGCAGCACCAGTCGCGAGATTGATCGTCGTCACGTGGCCCTGGTAATCGCCGTTGTCGCCCGGGTAGCCGCCGTGGACGACGTACAGGTACGTCACGCCGCCGGCCGTGGCGGTCGCCAGCGCCGACGAGCCCTTTTCATCGAAGCCCTTGAGCGTCGTCGTCTGCGGCCAGCCGCCGGTCACGGTCTCGACGCCATTGCCGACGGCGAGCTTGTGCGCCTTGCCGTCGAGGCCGTACGCATAGACAAACTGTCGGTTCGGGTCGATTGCCGGCGACGACGTCGTGTAGCAGGCGCTCGAGCCGTTGTTGATCTTGCAGGTGCCGGCGGGGTACTGCTTGATCCACACCTGCGTCCCGGTCTGTGCATCGAGCGCGACGGTGTCACCGGCCTTGGTGGTGACGAACAGCAGGTCCTTGGTGCCGCCAGGCATGGCGACCGCCTCGAGGAACACCGGTGCGCCGTCGGCGACCGTCGGCAGCGTCGCCTGGTACTTCATGACGAGCGAGGCGACGTTGGCGGCGGTCAGCGTCGTCTCGGCGGTGTTGTTCCCGCTGTGCGCGGCGTTGCCGTTGTACTGGAGCCAGTCGTAGGCGAGCGCTGGCCCGGCCGCTAGCCACAGCGCGGCGGCAGTGGCTGCGACCGCCGCGCGGAGTCGGGACTGCAGGCGGATCACGTTCATCGAGCCACTCCCTTCGCGGCAACCGAACTATGACATTAGCATAATCGGGCGCGCAGGGCCAACCGAGGGAGAGGCGACGCTGCGGGCGACCGAGCCGACGAGCGGCAGCCGCTGGCCGGGCGCAGCCAGCAAGACGCCGGACGATCCGGGGCGGCGCGCCTTACTGGCAGGTCAGCTTCTGGTTCGGGGCCGTTCCGGAGAGCACGAACTTCGTGCACTTCGCGTCGGTGTAGGTCACCTTCGCCGGCGTGCCCGCCTTGGGCGTCACCGGCGGCGATGCCTGGACTGCCGGGGCTGCTGGGGCGGTTGCGGCGGCGGTGACGACCGGCGGGCTCGCGGCGGCCGTCGAGGCCGCGTCCGCGGCGAACGCCGAAGAGGCCGCCAGCCACAGGGCGGCGACGACGCCCGCGAGGGCGAGGATCCGTGAACGTGCGGCAGTCGTTTGCATGTGAGTCACTCCTTGAACCAAAGGCTGAGCAACGCGTCATGAAGCATGACCCGTGCCTGTGGGGCGTCCCATTGATGCCGCCGAAGCGGCGATTGGCCGGATCCCGGCGATGCCGGAAGATCCACATCTGCGCCGGATACCCACTCCGGCCAGTTGAAGCAGGCATAGACGACGCTATTGCCCCACTCCATTGCCATTCGATGCCCGATTATAGACGACGACGACGCTGAATGGTTCCCCGTCGGTCGCCTCCGGGCGGCCGACGGCCGGTCGATCAGGGTCCGCGCCGAGGCGCGGCGGATCATCGGTCGGGGGCGGGCTCCCGCGCCCCAGCTGCCGGGTGCCGAGCCGCGGACCTGCGCCCGTTGCCGGACGGCGGCAGCCGGGTGCCGCGGCCGGTATCGTAAAATCATGCTGATTTCGATCACGGGACATCTGCGATGAATCAACTCGATTTCAAGGACCGCACCGCGGTCGTCACCGGCGGCGCGGCCGGGATCGGCCTGGCCGTCGCGAAGCGCATGGCGCTGTCGGGCGCGCGCGTGGCGCTGTGGGACCTCGACGCTCAGGCGCTCGCCTCGGCCGCGGCAGGCATCGGCCACGGCACCGTGACGCACGCACTCGATGTCGCCGACCCGCACGCGGTCGAGCACGCGGCCGCCGCCACGGCGCGCGAATTCGGCCGCATCGACGCACTGGTCTGCTCGGCGGGCATCGCCGGGCCGAACAAGACCACGTGGGAGTTCCCCATCGACGACTGGAAGCGCGTGTTCGACATCAACGTGCACGGGCTGTTCTACTGCAACCGTGCCGTGGTGCCGGTGATGATGAAGCGCGACTACGGGCGCATCGTCAACATCGCGTCGATCGCGGGCAAGGAGGGCAACCCGAACGCGTCGGCGTACAGCGCATCGAAGGCGGCGGTGATCGGGCTCACGAAGTCGCTCGGCAAGGAGCTCGCGAAGACCGGCATCCGCGTGAACTGCGTGACGCCCGCGGCGGTGCGCACCGCGATCTTCGACCAGATCACGCAGCAGCACATCGACTTCATGCTGTCGAAGATCCCGCTCGGCCGCTTCGGCCTGGTCGAGGAGATCGCGGCGATGGTGTGCTGGCTCGCCAGCGAGGAATGCTCGTTCTCGACCGGCGCGGTGTTCGACCTCTCCGGCGGCCGCGCGACATACTGACGGTACTGACGATTCCCGCCGGTCTTCACACCGGCGGCGGGACCCGGGCGCGCGGCCCCTTCAGGTTTGGACGGCGAGCATGATCTTGCCGATGTGCGCGCTCGATTCCATCAGCGCGTGTGCGGCGGCCGCCTCGGCCAGCGGGAACACGCGGTGGACGACCGGCTTCACCTCGCGGCTTTCGAGCAGCGGCCAGACGTCGTTGCGCAGCGATTGCGCGATCTCGATCTTTCGCTCGACCGGACTGGCGCGCAGCGTCGAGCCGGTGACGGTGAGCCGCTTCAGCATGACGTGCCGCCAGTCGAGCTCGACCCGGCTGCCGTGCAGGAATCCGATGATGACGAGGCGGCCTTCCAGCGCGAGACACTTGAGGTTCTTCTCGAGGTAATCGCCGCCGACCATGTCGAGCACGACGTTGACGCCGCCCTTGTCGGTGATCCGCGCGACCTCGGCGACGAAATCCTGCGTCCGGTAATTGAGCGCGTGGTCGGCGCCCATCTGCCGGCAGTACGCGGCTTTTTCGTCGCTGCCGACTGTGGTGATGACGGTGGCGTCGACCTGCTTGGCGAGCTGGATCGCGGTGAGGCCGATGCCGCTTGAACCGCCGTGGATCAGCACCTTTTCGCCGCACTTCAGCCGGCCGCGGTCGAACAGATTGTTCCACACCGTGAAGAAATTCTCCGGCAGGCTCGCCGCTTCGAGTTCGGTCAGCCCTTCCGGCACCGGCAGGCAGAACCCGGCCGGCGTCGTGCAGTACTCCGCGTAACCGCCGCCCGGCGTCAGCGCGCAGACGGGCTCGCCGACGCGCCAGCCGCGCACGCGATCGCCGCGCGCGACGATCGTCCCCGCGACCTCCAGCCCGATGATCGGCGACGCGTCGGGCGGCGGTGGGTAGGCGCCCGCGCGCTGCAGGCAATCGGGACGGTTGACGCCGGCGTGGCTGATCTTGATCAGCACCTCGTCCGGCTTCGGCCGCGGCACCGGGCCCTCGGCCAGCGCGAGCACGTCGGGCGGACCCGGCTCGCGCGCAGCGACGTAGTGCATCGTGGTCGGGAGGCGGGCAGAGGGCATCGTCGTCGTCGCGGAGGTGAAAGGGAATTCTAGTCCACGCGGATCGCCGCGGGTTGCAGGGCGAGCCCGAGCAGCGACGCGACGACCACGCCCGCCGCGGCCAGCGCGAACGCCGCCGGCGGCCCCGACGCCTGGATCAGCGCGCCGCCAGCTGCCGTTCCGGCCCCGACGCTGGCGACCACGCAGGCCGTCGACCACGTGAACGCTTCCGCCGCATAGCGCGCCGGCGCGTGGTGGGTGACCAGCAGCGTCAGCGCGGTCAGCGCCGGCGCCATCAGCAGGCCGGCGACGAACGCGAGCGTCGCGAGCAGCCAGGGTGAAGCGACGAGCGCGTGCGCCGCGATCGGCACGATCATCAGCGCGGTGATCCGCGGAAGCTGCCGCTCGACCGGAAGCGGCAGGTGGATCGCGCCGTACGCAAACGCGCCGATCGCGCTGCCGATCGAGCAGATCGCGATCAGCACGCCGCCCAGCGCCGGCGCGCCCTGCGCCGCCGCGAACCCGGGATAACCGACTTCGAGCAGGCCGAACGAGAACGTGAACGCCGACCCGGTCGCGTAGACGAGCAGGAGCCGCGGCTCGGTCAGCGGTCCCAGCAGATGCCGGCGGCCGCCGCGCTCGGCCTTCCAGTAGCGCGGCGCGGGCGAGCGCAGGAAGAGCGGCACCGCGGCGGCGGCGAACAGCCACGCGGCGCCGAACGCGATGGCCGGCGTGCCGACCGTGAGCAGCACCGCGACGAGCGCCGGTCCGACGGTGAAGTTGAGCTCGACCAGCAGCGAATCGACACTGAACGCGATCTTGCGTTCGTCGTCGCGATCGAAGCGGTGCCGCCACAGCGTCCGCGTCAGCGACGAAATGGGCGGCGAGAACATGCCGGCGAGCGCCGCAAGGACCGTGATCGCCGGCCGCGAAAGCGCGAGCGGAATGGCGAACAGCACCGCGGCGAGCGCAATGGGCTGCATCGCACCGGTTACCTGGAGCGGGCGGGCGAGCCCAATGCGGTCGACGAGCCGGCCCACCACCGGCGCGGCTGCCGCCATTCCGACGAGATAGCCACCGACGGCGGTGCCGGCGAACGCGAACGAGCCGGTGATCTCGCGCAGGTGCATCAGCATCGCCAGCGACACCATGCCGATCGGCATCCGCGTGACGAACGCCGTCGCGAGCAGCCGCGCGACGTCGGGCTCGCGCAGGAAGGCGCGGTAACGGTCGACGGCGCGCCGCATCAGCCACGGCGCCGGCGGTCGACCGGCGTCAATACACGACCCGGACGTTGTCGGGCGCGAGCCAGTCGCGCAGCCGTGCGATCAGCGCGTCGTCCGGGTCGACGCGCCACGTCGCCGGCAGCTCCATCTCGCCGCCGACGCCGTGGTTGCTGTACTCGACGACGATTGGGCAGGGGCCGTTGCGAAACGGCGCCAGCAGCTCGGCGAGTTTCGCGGCGTCGGCGCCGCCGTTGCACGCGAGGCGCAGCGCCTTCGCGTGACGCTTGCGGATCGCGCCGAGGTCGAACACCTGCTCGGCGGAAATCCGCAGCCCCTGCAGCTCGCCGCCGTCGCCCATCCGCGGCGAGACCTTTGCCTCGACGACGACGAGCTGGTCCTCGCGCAGCAGTGCCCGCGCCGCGTCGTAGATCTCGTTGAACACGACGATCTCGGCGCTGCCCTGGCCGTCGTCGAGGGTGACGAACGCCATCTTGCCGCGGCGCGACGTCTGCACGCGCAGCGCGGTGACGATGCCGGCGATCAGCAGCGGCTCGCGTTTCGGCTGCAGGCTCGCGAGCGGCACCCGGACGAGCGGCGCCAGCTCGGCGGCGTACGCCGCGTACGGATGCCCGGACAGGTAGAAGCCGAGCGATGCCTTCTCGTGCGTCAGCCGCTCGGCGTCGGTCCAGTCGCGCGTGGCGGCGAGTGTCAGCCCCGCCGCCTGCTGCTCCTCGCCGAACAGCGAGACCTGCGACGCCGCCGCTTCGGCGTGCTCGGCTTCGGCGAGCGCGATGCCGACCGAGGCGTACATCGTCGCCCGCCGCGCGTCGATCGCGTCGAACGCGCCGGCGCGGATCAGCGCCTCGACCACACGGCGGTTGACGAGGCGCTTGTCGACGCGGCGGCAGAAGTCGAACAGGTCGCGGAA
>JBDTVU010000131.1:0-9515 GCA_040007035.1 Betaproteobacteria bacterium
TGCTGGGCCTCGGTGGCGGCGCGCTGCCGGTACATTTCGGCGAAGCCGTCCTGCGCCGGGGCGCCGGGGGCCGGCGCGGCGGCGGCGCCGCCGGCGCGGGCGGCGTCGGCGGCGCGCGCGGCGGCGCGCCTGCCTGCGAGCGTTGCCGGGTTCGACGTGGTCGTCGGCGCCGGCGCCGCCGCGGCGGGCGCCATGCCGGCCGCGGGCGTGGCGATGACCGGCGTGGCGGCCGCCACCGGCGCGGGCTGCGCGGTCGTCTTCGGCCCCGCCATCACCTTGAGCACGAGTTCCTCGGTCTCGTCGCCCAGCGCGAGCACCACGCGATCCGGCTTGACCTGCGACACCACCATGCCGTTGATCGTTTCACCCTGGACGACGCGGCGCGACTTGCCGCCCGCGACGGTCTCGCGCAGGTACGCAGTGTTCTTCCCGTCGACGACGATGGTGCCGGTCAGCGCGAACTGGCCGCGACGCATCGCGGTGCGCGCGTTTTCCGCGACGAGCGCGGGCGCCGGGCGGCGCGTCGGGTTGAACAGCGCCCGGTTGACCGTGTCGGTGCGCGCGGCGAGCCCGCCGTCGACCTGGAAGTCAGGCAGCAGCGCGGTGGTGACCGGCTTCGGCGTCGCCGGCACTTCGGCAGCCATCGGTTTGTGCAGCGCGCGCCCGCCGTCGGTCTCGAAACCGATCAGCGCGACCAGCGCCGCGAGCGGCAGCACCCACCACAACACGCCCCTGGCGGAGTTCGAGAGCGCGTTCATGGGCGGGCCGCCGCCTTTTCCTTGGCCGCGGACTTGTCGGCCGGCTTGTCGGCCGCGGCGAAGCTCCACGCGACGACGTCGATCTGGACGTTCACTTCCGGTTCCTGCCCGGCGGCGGGCTTGAAGCCGCGGAACGCATTGAGCGGCCGCAGCGTCAGCGTCTCGACGACGAGGTACGGCTGCTGCGTCTCCAGCGCGAACAGGATCTTCTGCAGGTTGGGCGTGGTGGCGAACAACTGGAACGTCACGCCGATCGCCTTGTAGCGGCCTTCGTCGCGCGGCGCCTGGTTCTGGCTGGTGGTGATCCTGCCGCCGTTGCCCTCGATCGCGCCGCGGACGAGTTCCTGCACTTCGACGCCGGCCAGATTCGCCGCCGTGTTCTTGAGGAAGAAGCGGTGGCCGTCGCGCTCGCGGATCTGGTCGAGCGCCTTCCGGTATTCGGGCGCCTGCGCGGCAATCCGCCGGTAGCGCTCCAATCGGTCCTCGAGCGAAGCTATTGAGTCGTCGTACCGCTGGTGCAGCAACCAGACGGGTGCCACCAGCAGCGCGAGCACCACCAGCACGGCAACGACGGCAAGCGCGACCGCGAGCGCGCGCTGCTGGCGGGCGGGAAGCCTGGCGAGGGCGGCGGTGACCATCAGTCGTCCACCAGCTTCGGGTTGAGGCGCTCGGGCGGCGCCGGCGGCTCGACCGGAGCAACGCCGCCGCGGCCGCCACCGCCCCGCCGGTCGCGACGGACGCGGTCCGAGCCATTGGCCGCCGGGGCGGGTTCCGCCGCAGCCGGTGCGACAGCCGGTGCGGGCGCGCCGATCGGGGTTGGCGCAGCCGCAGCCGACATCGGCGTTCCGGTCGCCGCCGCAGGGGCCGGCGCAATGACCGCCGGCTCGGGCGGCCCTGCGACAGGCGCGGGCGGCGGCAACACCGGCGGCAGCGCACCCTCGCTGCCGATCACCACCAGCGGCGGCGGCGTCATCCGCTGGAGTTGTGCGCCGAGGTCGAATATTTCGCCGGGGCCGGGCTGGAACTTCGTCGTCGGCGACCGCGGCGCAGCGTCGGCGAAGAGCTTCGACTCCTCGAGCAGCGACACGATGCGGCCGGCGTTCGCGCTCTCGCCGCGCAGCGCGATCTCGCGCTTCGGCTCCTTGCCCCGCGCCGTCGTCCGCAGCTCGAGCTGCGTCAGCCAGGTGTCGTCGGGCATCAGCTTGGTCACGTCGTCGAGAAGCTGCACGACGCCGGGGTACGCGTATTTCTGCCCGAGCGCGAAGTTGTAGTCGGCGGCGAGCGCCTCGACCTGCTGGCGGACACCGTCGGCGGCCTCGGCCTCGACCCGCGCCTTGTCGGCGACGCCACCGAGCGCGATCGCGTAATCGCGCTTCTGCCAGATCGGCAGCAGCACGGCGATCGCAAGCATGACGCCGAGCGCCGCCAGCGGACCCCACCACTGCCAGCGCCGCCACAGCGTACCGTTGGGCCGCGCGTCCGCGGGCAGGAGATTCAGCTTCGACAGCGCGATCGGCGTCGAGCCTTCGCCGGAAAGCGTGTCGGGAGTCACGCCGACGACGGTGGCGCCCCAGCCCTCCGCCATCCGCCGCGCGGCGTCGGCGTTGGTGCGCAGTACGGCCGCCCAGTCGATGGAGAGTTCGCGGCGCTCCGCGTTGCGCCCGACGACGGCGGCGTCGAAGTAGAGCTGGTCGGGCCGGAACGGCGTGTGGCGGTCAAGGTCGTAGGCGAGCGCCTGCTTCAGGTTCTCCTCGATCGCCGCCGGCAGCGTGAGCCGCTTGCGCAGTACCTGTCCCGGCGGCAGCGCGACGACGACCTTCGCTGCCGCGGCCGGGCCACCGTAGACGGACGGTGGCAGCGATTCGATCGCGGCGCGGCCAGCCTGCGCGACGGCAACGGCATCGCCGGCGAGCGGAATGCGCGCCGCCTCGACGAACGCCAGCGCGCCTGCGTGCATCCGCGGCATCCACAGCACCGCGACTTCGCCGCCGAACGCGAGCACCGGCCGCACGCGCCGACGCTGCACCGCGCCGCGCGCGCCCGCGGGGACGAGCGGCGCGAGCTCGTCCATCCACCAGCGCCAGAACGGCGGGAGGCCGAGCCGCTGCGCGACATCGCGCAGCCCTTGACGGAATCGGACGGAAAGTTCCATTCAGTTGCGCGCGGCCGGGTTCGCGCCGGCGCCTGCATTGGGGTCCACGGGCTTCGCTGCGGCCGGCGCGGCACCGACGCCTTCCTGCCAGAGCAGCGCGATCAGCGGTCGCCGCGGATCGCCGGAGGGCCGCACGACCGCGTCGCGGACGAAGGTTACACCATCCCCCAGTGTCGCTTCGGCGTGAATCCGCCACACCGGCAGCGCCTGCGACTGGAAGCCCTGCGCCGGCGCGAACGGCGGCGGCTTCAGCTTGCCGGCGAGCGCGTCGCCGCGGAGTTGCAGGTAGGCGTCGACCGTCTCCGGCGTCGCATTCGGCAGCGCGAGCAGGACTTCGCGCGACGCGGTGGCGGTGTTCACGCCGCCCTGCCGCGAATACACGGTGATCGCGTCGCCGATCCGCGCGAACAGCGCCGGCGTCATCCCCAGCACGCGCTGCAGCTCGCCGGTCGTCTCGAACGGCGCGTTCGCGGGCCGGTATTTGCGGCCGGCGGCGACGTAATCGGCTTCCTCTGCGCCATTCGGCCGGCGCAGGACGTCGGCGTCCTTCCAGTCCATCGTCGCGTCGACGAGCGCCGCCGCGGTTGCGGCGTCGACGCCGCCGACGTTGACGAGCAGCCCGCGCATCAGCGCCTCCGACGCGGCGTTGATGTCGATCTTCGCGGTCTCGTCGACGGCGGTGGCCACGACCGTCGCCTCGCCGTCCTTCCAGCTCCGCGTCACGCCGTCGGCGGTCCACGCGTCGGCGAGCTGGCGCGGCCGCTGCAGCTCGAACGCCATCCGCTCGACCGCGCCGTCGGCGACCGCGCGCGCCTGCGCCATCGACAGCGAGTTGCGCGCGGCCAGCGCCTCGCTGCGCATGCTGTACGCGAAGCTGGACGCTATCACCGTCAGCAGGATCGTGAGCCAGAGCGCGGCGATGAGGGCGATCCCGCGCTGTTGCGACTGACGAATGCGGCGCGCGCTCATCCCGCCCCCATGCAGCGGCCGCGGTTCGGGTCCCAGGCGCGGCAGCCGGCTTCCGGAGCGCGGCGCGGCTCGACGACGAGCTGCGGCCACGCGGGACCCTTCTCCGGCGTGACGTCGATGCGGACGAGGATCGGCAGCCGGTCACGGTCGTCCCAGCGGTCGCGCCATGTCGGCTCGGCGTCCTGCTGCGCGCCGGGGTCGCGGCCGAAATAGCCGATCGTGAGCTCGCGGATGCCGTCGGCGAGCACCGAGCGGTCGGCGCCGGTGAACGACGGCTCGGCGACGAGGTCCGGATCGGGAATCACCCGCTCCTGCACCAGCCGCGACTTGTCGCCGTCGTGCGCGAGCGCAAGCCGGAAATACCAGACGCCGCCCTCGGCGACGCGCGGCGCCAGCGCTGCTGCGTAGCGGATCTCGTTGCGCTCTCCGCCGAACATCAACGGCATCCCGACCGCCTTCCTCATCCGCAGCGGAAATCCGGCGCCGAGCTGCGCGCGCAGGAACTCGCCGCTCTGCCGCATCTCGGTCACCTGCGCGACTTTCGCCTCGCCGCCGTCCCAGCCCCGCGCCGCGAGCCGGACGCTGCCCGCCAGCACCGCCGCCATCAGCGCGAGCAGCATCAGCGCGATCGTCAGCTCGACCAGCGTGAAGCCGGCCGCCGCGCGGCGCGCGCTCATTGCCGCCTCACTGCAGCTTCTCCCGCGCGCCGATGCGCGTGGTCGCCAGCGCGACGACGCGGCGCCCGTTGGCCGGCCCCGGAAAGTCGACGTCGACGGTGACGCGGTACAGGCGCAGCGGCATCGTCGCCGACGCGGCCGCGACATCCGTGCTGGTGTCCGGCGGATCGTAGGCGGCGACGGACGTCTTCCACGCGATGCGGCCGTCGTCGGCGCTGCCGGTCTTCGTGCCCTCCTGCAGCGGCTTCGCGCTGGCGGTCTCGGCCAGCACGCTCTCGGCCACGACAAGCGCGCGGCTGTATTCCTCGGCGACGCCGGCGTTGGCGAGCGAGCCGCCGAAGAGGCGCGACAAAGCCGTCGCGACGAGCGCGAGGATCACGAAGGCGACCAGCACTTCGAGCAGCGAGAACCCGTGCTGGCGGGTGGGCGGCGGCGGGTGCATCGCGGACGTCAATCCAGTATCGCGACGCGACCGGTGAGCCAGTCGACGTCGATCTCGAACTTGCGCTCGCCGGCGGCAAGCGTGACCCGGCCGCCGTTGGAGCCGCCGTCGGGGAAGAAGCGGATCGCGCCGGTCTTCTCCGACGCGATGTCGCTCTGCGCGGTGACGACCTTCATCTCGATCCCTTTCGGCAGCGGAATCGTGCGCGGGTCGCGCGCGACGCGGAACGTCCGCTGCTCGAGATCCATCACCACCGTCGTTTCGGTGCGCGTGGCCAGCGCCTCGCTCCGCGCCAGCTTCAGCCCCGCCGCGAGCTGGCGCGCCGCGCTCTTCATGTCGGTCGTCGACACGCCGCCGCCGAGCATCGGGATGACGAGCGCCGACATGATCGCCATCAACGACAGCACGACCAGCAGCTCGATGAGGGTGACGCCGCGGGCGGTGCGCGCGGCGCGGGCGTGCATCATTGGGTGTTCAGGATGTCCTTGTTCGGCCCGTCGCCGCCTTCCTTGCCGTCGGCGCCGTACGAGAGGATGTCGTAGGGCCCGCTCTGGCCCGGCGCCGTGTACTTGTACTCGTTGCCCCACGGATCCTTCGGCAGCGTCGAGCGCTTCCAGTACGGGCCGTTCCAGTTCACCGCGCCGGCGGGTGCGGCGATCAGCGCCTGCAGGCCCTCGGACGTCGTGGGGTAGCGGCCGATCTCGAGCTTGTAGAGGTCGAGCGTCTGGCCGATCTGGCCGATCTCGATCTTCGCCGCGTCGGCCTTCGCCTTCTCGCCCTTGCCGATGAAGTTGCCGCCGACGATCCCCATCACCACGCCGATCAGCACCAGCACGACCAGGATTTCGATCAGCGTCATCCCGCGCGCGGCGTGCCGCTTCGAGCGCCGCTGCGCCGCCATCCGTTGCGCTCTCATGTGGACCATCGTCGCTCCCCGGCTTCGTTGACTGCCGCGTCCCGGGGCGTTTGCCCATGGCGCGGGAATGGTTAGACAGGCTTTACTGGACAAGTTCGCTCATGCCCATGACGCCCAGCAGGATCGAGAACACGATCCCGCCGATCAGCACCGCGAGGCCGAGGATCATCACCGGCTCCAGCACGGCGAGGAAACGCTTGATCGCCATCGCCACTTCGCGGTCGTAGACCTCGGCGACGCGGGTCAGCATCTCCTCGAGCCGGCCGGACTCCTCGCCGACGAGGATCATCTGCGTCGCGAGCTTCGGATACAGGTTCGTCTCCGCCAGCGGCCGGCCGAAGCCCTTGCCCTCGCGCAGCCGCGCGATGACGCCGTCGAGCGAGCCGGCGAGCACGCGGTTGCCGAGCGTCTCCTTGACGATGGCAAGACCCGCGAGCAGCGTGACGCCGTTGGCCAGCAGCGTGGCGAGCGTGCGCGCGAGCCGCGCGACCTCGACCTTGACGGCGAGATCGCCGACGAGCGGCCAGCGAATCAGCCGCGCGTCCCAGCGCAGGCGCACTTCGGGGCGGCGCAGCCGGCGCCGCGCCCAGCCGATGCCGAGCACGATCGCCGCCAGCACCGCCCACCACCAGTGACGCATGAACGTGCCGACCACGACGACGATCTGCGTCGGCAGCGGCAGCGCCTTGCCGGCCTGGCTGAACGTCTGCTCGAACTGCGGCACGACGTAGATCAAGAGCACCATCACCGATGTCGCCGCGACGCCGATCAGGATCGTCGGGTAGATCAGCGCCGCCTTCACCGTCTCGCGCAGCTCCTTGTTGCGCTCCATCGTGTCGGCGAGCCGCGTCAGCACGACGCCGAGCGCGCCACCGGCCTCGCCGGCGCGGACGATGTTGACGTAGAAGCGGTCGAACACGTCGCGGCGCACGTCGAGCGCCTGCGACAGCGCCTTGCCGCCGCGGACGTCGTCGCGGATCTGCTGCAGCAGCCCGGCGACCGGCGGCGTCGGCGCGAGGCCGATCAGGATCTCCAGCGCGCGGTCGAGCGGCAGGCCGGCGCGCAGCAGCGTCGCCAGCTCGCGGGTGATCGCCATCAGGTGGTCGCGGGTGACCTTCTTCGGCGTGAACCAGCGGCTTCGCAGACCGGCGCCCGCGCCGCGGCCACCCGCCCCCGCCGGCGCGCTCCCGGCGCCGGCCGCGGCGGGCCCGACCTGCATCGGCATCAGGCCCTGGTCGCGCAGGCGGTCGACGATCTCCGACTCGTTGGCGGCCTCGAGCTCGCCGACCGAGACGTCGCCGGCGGTATCGACGGCCTTGTAGCGGAAGACGGGCATCGGCGGATCAGTTCTCGCGCGTCACGCGGAGCACTTCCTCGAACGTGGTCACGCCGTCGAGCGCCTTGCGCAGGCCGTCCTCGTACATCGTGACCATGCCGCCGCGGATCGCCTCGTTGCGCAGGTCCGTCGACGTCGCGTGCTTCATCACCAGGCTGCGCAGCGGGTCGGTGATCGGCAGCATCTCCATCACGCTGATCCGCCCCATGTAGCCGGTCTGCGCGCACTCGGGGCAGCCCTTCTCGTGCCACAGCGTGATGTCGCCGTCCTTCTTCGCGTAGCGGCGCAGCCCGAGCTGGTCGACGATCTCCGGCAGCGCGGCGTACGGCTCCTTGCATTGCGGGCACAGCGTGCGCACCAGCCGCTGGGCGAGGATGCCGATCACCGTCGACGTCAGCAGGTAGTCGTCGATGCCCATGTCGAGCAGGCGGTTGACCGTCGACGCGGCGTCGTTGGTGTGGACGGTGGACAGCACGAGGTGGCCGGTCAGCGCCGACTGCACGGCGATCTGCGCGGTCTCGAGGTCGCGGATCTCGCCGATCATGATGACGTCCGGGTCCTGGCGGACGATCGAGCGCAGCGCGTTGGCGAACGTGAGGTCGATCTGCGGCTTGACCTGGATCTGGTTGATCCCGGGCATCTGGTACTCGACCGGGTCCTCGACGGTGAGGATCTTCACGTCGGGCTTGTTCAGCGTTTCCAGCGCGGTGTAGAGCGTCGTCGTCTTGCCGGAACCGGTGGGGCCGGTGACGAGCAGGATGCCGTGCGGCTCCATCAGCACGTCGGTGAACGCCTTCAGCGTGTCGGCGTAGAAGCCGAGCCGGGCGAAGTCGAGCGCGACGCCGCCCTTGTCGAGGATCCGCATCACCACCGACTCGCCGTGCATCGTCGGCACCGTCGACACCCGAAGGTCGATCTCCTTGCCCTGCACCCGCAGCCGGATGCGGCCGTCCTGCGGCAGCCGGCGCTCGGCGATGTCGAGGTTGGCCATGATCTTGATCCGCGAGATCACGGCGGCCGAGAACCGCCGCGGCGGCGACTCGACCTCGTGCAGCACGCCGTCGATCCGGTAGCGGACGACGAGCCGGTTCTCGAACGGCTCGATGTGGATGTCGGAGGCGCGCTGCTCGAGCGCGTTGGTGATGATGAGCGAGACGAGGCGGATGACCGGCGCCTCGGCGGCGAGATCCTTCAGTTGCTGGATGTCGGCGTCGAACGAGAGGTCGTCGCGCTGCTCGACGTCGCCGACGATCTGCCCCAGCGCCGACTTGCCGGCGCCGTACAGCCGCTCGAGCGCGGCCTCGAGCTCCGTCGGCAGCGCGACCATCGGCTTCACCTCGCGCCCGGTCACCATCCGGAACGCGCCGATCGTGTAGGCGTCGGTCGGGTCGACCATCGCCAGCGCGACTTCCTGCTCGTCCTCGCGTACCGGCAGCGCGCGCGACTCGCGCAGGAACCGCGCCGACACCCGCTCCTCGAGGATCGGGAATTCCGGATAGCCGCCGACGTCGACCAGCGGCAGGTCGAGCTGGACCGCCAGCGCCTCCGCAACATCGCGCTGCGCGCACAGGCCCAGCGTGACCAGCAGCGCGCCGATCCGCTCGCCGCCGCTGTCCTGCTGGACGCGCAGCGCGCGATCGAGCCCCGCGGCGTCGAGCTTGCCGCGTTCGATCAGGATTTCGCCAAGCCGTTTGCGTCCGGTCGAATTCACGCGTTTCGATGTCCGTGGTTAAACGATCAATTGTAGCATGGCCAGTGCGGCCGATTTCCGATTTCGCCGCGCGAATCAAGAGCTTGCGCGCATTTTGCGTAACGAGGTAATGCGAGGTAATGGGGTCAGGTACATTTATCCGGACACACGGCTCGGCTCGGTATGACGGTCGCGCGGATAAATGAACCTGACCCCATTACTCCGCGGATAAATGAACCTGATCCCATTACTCGCAGCATCCTGACCTTCCATCTCACCTATTTGTTCCGCCCGGAACCCGGCTGGAACCTGTTCTGCACAGGCCCGACCAACCGGCCGAAGGACGGCATCGGGCCGCTGTCCGGTGTCATTGAGACCGACTGGCTGCCCTATCCGTTCACGATGAACTGGCAGATGACGCCCCGGGGAAGGTCCGGTTCGACCGCGACGAGTTCACGCAGCGGCTGAACGCGAAGGACGCGGCGACGTAACGCGCCGGACGGGAATAGCGCGGGCGGCGTCAGCGCGGGACGGCGCGGAACACGTACTGCCACGGCAGCGCGTCGCGCGCCGCG
>JBDTVU010000132.1:0-9463 GCA_040007035.1 Betaproteobacteria bacterium
GCGCGAGTTGCAGCTGCGCGCGGTAATACTTGTCCTCGGCCGCGGTCTGGTCGTCATAGCCGATCTCGCCGACCGCGACCACTCCCTCCTTGCCGAGATAAAGTGGCAGCACATCCATCACCTGCTCGGCCAGCGCCTCGTTGTTCGCTTCCTTGCTGTTGAGTCCGATCGTGCAGTAGTGGCATATCCCGAATTGGGAGGCCCGAAAGCGCTCCCAGCCGACGAGACTCGAAAGATAGTCGATGAAGGTTCCCACCTGCGTGCGCGGCTGACCAAACCAGAATGCCGGCTCGATGACGGCCACGATGCCCGCCGAGGCCATTCGCTCGTAGTCGTCCGTGGTGCGCGCGCTCATGTGAATGTGCGGATCGATGAATCGCATGGGTCTCTCCGTGTTCTGGTCGTCAGTTGCCCGCAGTCGCGAGCCGTTCCCAGGCCAGTATTGAATCGGCACGGTCGCCTGCCCTGTGCGCATGCAAATCGAGCAGGCGTGCCGCGCCGGGATCGGTCGCCTCGCGCAGCGCAAGCGCGGCAGCCTGCTGCTCATCGGCCGTGCCGCGCTCGAACAGGCGCGCGAAGTCGTCGAGCACAGGACCTGCCGCGAACGGGCCGACACAACGCCACAATTCCGGACTGACCGGCCGCGATGCCGCCCATCGTTCGTGCGCGTAATCGCAGAGCATGCGAGCGAGCGTGGGGTTTCGCCGTCCGTCGAGTCCGACGATGGGATGCAGCGGACTGCCCACGAACAGGGCTTTCAACACCAGTTGATTCCATGCCGGCTCGGCCAACTGTTCTGCCGGATACGGATTGCAATGCGCCACCGCCTCGAAGACCGCCCGCATGTTCGACCGAACGCCCTCCGCCGCCCGCAATGCGTAACGCGATGGGTCGGGGTAGAGCGGCAGGCCGCGATAGTACGCAACCAGTTCCCCGATGTCGCCCGCGCAGCAAAGCCGATCGAGTCTCTCGCTCATCACGGCGCCGTCCGATGTGCTCGCGCACAGCAGGTACACGCGCACAGCCTGGTCCAGCGTCCAGTCACGGGGATTCCAACCCGGTCGGCTTGCCGATCCGGCTTGAAGTTCAGCGTCGGTGAGGGCAAGCGGTGCCTTGCCGACGCGCCGCGAGACAAGGCTCATCAGCAGGTAGAGTTCGCGATCGGCGATGCCGGTTCTACACCGGTCGATGCCGCTCGAAAGCCATGCCGCTGCGGTCTCCGGCAGCCGGGCGGCGAGCCACTTTCCAAGCAAATCCAATGGCTTCACGCCGCTCTCCTTGCCACAGGATTCGTTGCGCCGAAGAGATGCTCGAGGAGCAGGGCCTTGACATCGCTGGCCGCAACGGGACCCGTACCCAGCAGTTCGGGCATGGACGTGATGAACAGCGGACCATCCTCGGGCCGGTCGGTCGGTCGGCCGTGGGAACCCCGCACAAGCGTAGCGTCGAGCGAAATGACGTCCATCAAATAGCGCATGCCAATGATCTTCTGCGCCAGGCGGGTTGCGATTCGCAGCTTCGGCAGCCTGAGTTTGGGGTCGACGAAGAGCTCGACCGGGTCGTAGCCCGGCTTGCGGTGAATGTCGACGGTGCGCGCATAGTCCGGCGCGCGGTCGTCCTCGAGGAAGTGGTAGTAGGTGAACCAGCTGCGCGCGTCGGATATCGCAACCAGCTCGCCCGAGCGCGGGTGATCCAGACCGATCGCGCGTTTGCCTTCCTGGTCCAGTACCCGCTCGACACCCGGCAGGCTGCGCAGCAGCTGCGCGACTTCGCCCACGAGTTCCGGTCGCGCCACGTAAACGTGCGCGATCTGGTGATCCGCCACGGCAAAGGCATCGGATGCGCCAGGGTCGAGCTGTTCGCGGCCCTGCTCGTCGCGCACGCGGAGCCAGCCGGCCCGGCGCAGCGCCCTATTCACATGAATCGGATTCGAGACCTCGGTGATGCCGTATTCGGACAGGACCACGATCTCCGCGCCCGCTCGCTCGGCCGCCGCGATCAGTTCGCCGCAAATTTCGTCCACGGCAGCCACATCACGCGCGATGCCCGGGTAGTTCGGGCCGAATCGCTGGAGGTTGTAGTCGAGGTGGGGCAGGTAGACGAGCGTCAGCGTCGGGCGGTGACGCTCGAAAACACGCAGTGCGCTGCGGCCAATCCAGCGGGTGGATTCGGCGTCGGCCGTCGGCCCCCAGAACCGGAACAGCGGGAACTGCCCGAGGTCGCGCTGCAGTTCGTCGCGAAGCTCCGCCGGATGTGTGTAGATGTCCGGCAGCTTGCGACCGTCGGCCGTATACATCGGGCGTGGCGTGACCGAGAAATCGGTCGACGCGTACATGTTGTACCACCAGAAGAGCGTGGCGCAGGTGAACGACGGGTCGTGCCGTTTCGCGGCATCCCAGACCTTCTCGCCACCCACCAGGTGATTGGACTGGCGCCAAAACCAGATCTCGGCGAGATCACGGAAATACCATCCGTTCCCGACGACGCCGTGCTCGCGCGGCTGCGCTCCGGTAACGAGGGTCGATTGCACCGTGGTCGTGACGGCGGGCGTCACCGTCGTCAGCGAGCGCAGCCCGCCGCGCGCCGCAAGCGCCTTCAGGTTCGGTGCGTGCACGAGCAGCGCGGGCGTCAGCCCGACGACGTCCAGCACGAGCGTGCGTTTCATGACCCGGTCCCGAATGCGCATAGCACGTCGCGCGGGGCGGCCGTTCCGCTTCCCGATTTAACGCTCGACACGCTGGATTTTGGGCCAGTAAACATCTTGCATCCCTCGCGCCCCAACGCACGGCACAAACTCCGGCGTTCTGTTTGGGTACTGTGGTGGACGGCTACCGTGACCGATCACTTTCGCGACCGGCCACGGCTCGCTTTTCCGCCGATTCCCGGCGCGGGAGGGACCGCGCGCCGACAAACCCAGCCAGCAGCATGATCCGGGGGGACGGCTGGCGGGCAGCATCCTTGGCGGGATGCCTTGCGCTTACGTTTAAGCAAATCACGTGCCGGTTTACCGACTAAGGCCCCTCACCAGAAGACGATATTTTTCAGGCGGTTACAAGGGCATGGCCATCCTCTCCGGAAACGCCTCGGGGACACGATGTGTATTTGCGCACCAATGCCGGTCCAATGACCAATGGCAATGACGCGTTCAAACCCTTGTCGGCGCTGGGAAAAAGTCGAGATGTCCGAAATCTGTCAGGCTGTTGGCCGAAATCTGGTCAATTCAACCTTGCAACTTGGAGCGCAAAGTACTGCGGCTGATGCCGAGCAGCCGGGCAGCAGCGACCTGATTGCCAGCGGTAGCCTTGAGCGCACCGCGAATGAGTGCCCCCTCCAGCCGGTCGATGGCCAGTTCGTGCACGGGCACGTCGATGCCGCCGCGAACCGTCGCATCAACCAGCCGGGCTGCATGCGCCTCGAGCGCCGCCAACAGGCCGTCCAGGCTGGATCCGCCGTCGTCCGCGGGTGCCGCATCATCCGGATCGAAGCTCAGATCGTGGATTGTCAGCACCGGCCCGTGCGCAACCAACAGCGATCGCTTGATGACATGCTCGAGCTCGCGCACGTTGCCGGGCCAGTCGCGTGCCTTGAGGTTCTCGAGCACTGCCTGCTCGACCGACGTTATCGCCTTGCCGACCTCGTGGTTCGCTCGCTGGATGAGCGCCTGCACCAGCTCGGGGATGTCTTCTCTGCGCTCCCGCAACGGAGGCACTTGCAGAGTCACGATATTGACCCGGTGGTAAAGATCCTCACGGAAGTTGCCGGCCGCCACGGCCGAGGCGAGATCACGATTGGAGGCGCACACGAGGCGCGCGCGGAATGGCACGGGAGTATGGCTGCCCACCCGCTCGAAGCTTCGTTCCTGCAGCACCCGCAACAATTTGCTCTGCAGGTGCAGCGGCAGCTCCGAGATTTCGTCCAGGAACAGCGTTCCCTGCCCGGCCGCCTCGAATCTCCCCGTACGCGCGGTCTTCGCATCGGTGAACGCGCCACGCTCATGCCCGAAGAGCTCGGATTCGATGAGTTGCTCCGGAATGGCGGCGCAGTTGATCGCGACGAATGGCTCCGGCGCGCGCGCGCCCGATGCGTGTATCGCGCGCGCCACCAACTCCTTGCCAACCCCGCTCTCTCCTTGCACGAGCGCGGTCAGGTCGTTGTCGGCGAGCATCACGATCAGCTTGAACAATTCCTGCATCGGGGCGCTCTGCCCGACCAGTGTCGGCCGCGGCCCCGCAACTGCGCCGGTCGGCACGCTCGTCGTTTGCGATTCGGGCGCCGGCGAGTGCAACGCGCGCTGCAGCACTTGCCGGATCTGTCCCAGGTCCAGAGGCTTGCCGAGATAGTCGAACGCCTCGTTGCGCAGCGCTTCGGCCGCGGTCTCCAACGTGCCGTATGCGGTCATCACGACGACCGGCAACGTCGGATTGAACCGGCGAATCTCCTTGAGCACGGCAAGGCCGTCCATGCCGGGCATGCGCACGTCGACAAATACGAGGTCGGGCCGCGCCGTGCGCACGAGGCGTATTGCACCCTCGCCGGTCGATGCGATGAGTGGCGTGTGTCCCTCGGCCTCCAGCAACAGGCCGAAAGCCTCGCAGATGGACCTTTCGTCGTCGGCGACGAGAACCCTGGCCATCGTGTCAGTCGTCCATGTCGGGCGCAGAAGGTGCTAGGGATAACGGAAACGCCAGCACGAAGCAAGCGCCTCCGAGGTCGCTGCTGCGCTCAATCCGAAGTTCGCCGCCGTGTGCCGCAGCGACCTCCCGGCAGACCGTCATGCCCAACCCGAGTCCGAACGGTTTGGTGCTTACGGCAGCGTCGCCCAGAAGGACGCGAACGTCTTCGGCCAGCCCGGGACCGGAGTCCTCGACCAAAATCAGCACGCGGGAGGCCGCGGCGTCCAGTTCGGCACTGATCCGAAGAGCGCCGCCTTGCGGCATCGCATCCGCCGCGTTGACAATCAGATTGAGCAGGGCTTGGCGTACGCGCCCCCGATCGACGCGTGCCTGCAGCCCTTCGTCGCAGCGGCTGTCGACGCGGATGCCCACGTGCGCGAGGGACGGCCCCATCAGGTCGAGGACCTCCGCGATCAACGGGCGGACGCGGGTAAGCGCAAGGTCCAGCGGCTGCTCCCCTCCGAGCAGGAGCGTGGAAGACACGAGCAGTTCGAGACGCTGGACCTCCGTCAGCAAACGCTCGACCCGGTCCGACTCACGCCCGTCGACGCGTTCCGCCAGCAACTGCAGGTGCAACTTCAATCCGGTGAGCGGATTGCGGATCTCGTGAGCGAGCCGCGCCGACATCTCGCCAAGGGCCGACATCCGGCTGCGCGACGCCAGGCGCGATTCGTAATCGCCGAGGCGCAGCATCATCGTGTTGAGCGATTCCCCCAGCGCGCCGATCTCGTCGGCACGCGGCAGCTCGAGGCGGTGCTCGCGCTCACCGGCGGCGATTCGATCGGCAAAGGCCGAAAGCTGGGCGAGCGGGCGAGTGATGTTGCGCACGAGCGCGAGCAGGACGGCGCCAAGTACGGCGGTCGCCGCAAGCATCGCGAGCCCGAGCCACCGCGCCGCGCTCCTTGCCGCCGCCGCGGCGTCGCCGAGCGGTGCGACGGCGACGAGGGCCGAATAGCGCGGCTCCTCGCTTGCGTCGATCGACTGGTAGACGGCGATGCTTTGCACTGGCGCTTCCAGCTTCCGCGTCTCGGAGTTCGACCAGGTCCGGCGCTCGGCCAGCGACGCGGCGATCGCGTCGCCGACTCTGCCCGACGTGGTTACGACGACCCTGCCTGCGTGATCGACCAGCACGAAATCCGATTGCTGGACCGCTGCCAATCGTCGCAGCACCTCGGGGGTATAGGGGATTCCACTGGTCGCCAGGACGGTGGCCGCGTTGCGCAACTGACCTTCCAGGCGCTGCTCCAAGGCATTTGTGACGATGCCGACGCCGATCGCCCACGCCGCTGCCATCGCGATGAGCAGCGGGCCGAGCAGCGTGAGAATCAGGCGCAGGTAAAGGGATGGACGATAGCGCACGCGGCAATGCTACGTTACCGGGCGACGTACTGCGACGCTCGATCCGGAATGAAAACGGGAGCGCCCGTGACCCTTCGGTGGATTCCGTTGGAGCTGAATCGGCGGGGCGCGTCCTGGAATCGACTTCCGCCGTGGCGAACACGGCTTGGTCGGTCGGTAGGGATTTTTTACAGCGGCGCGTTTACCAGCCGGGCAGGCGTGGTCCGGGATCCGGGGCGTGGTCGAAAGCGCTGCGTGAGATGCAAATGGATGGCGGCCCATTCCTGATTCGGGTGCAAGTTCATTGAACTAACTCCAGGGAACCAGCACGCGGTGTGTCGCAAAAGTCTCTCCTGCGCGATCGAACCGGCTGTTTCGGTCTGTCAGCATTCTTTACAACCACGGGGTCACTCCTTCAGCCAGCGCGCGCTTGAGTCCTGTTTTTGTTGAGGATTTACGGCGCGGTATGAAAGTTGCTCCCATCCGCCGAGATCGTTCGACGATCGGAGAGTGCGGCCGAGTTTGTCGTGCTCGGATGATTGACGGGTGCGCGTTTCGGTGGGTGTTCACCTGCCGAATGCGCGCTATTCGCAACTGACACGCGTGTGGTTGGCCGTTGTGTGGTGCCCGGGGGGGTGCCGCGCATACGGGTTCAATAGCCGGAGGGACAGCGTGATGATCAGCGTTACCAAGAGAGTGTTGTTTGGTGCGGGCGTCGGCGGGGCGCTTTCCCGGCGTTGGCGAAGCTTTGTCACGAACGTGGCGTTCGCGCTGGTCGCCCTGATGGCGACTGCATCGGCGGCTTCTGCTGAAACTCTTTTGATGCCTGATCGTGACTATCTGATGGGAACATCGGAAGTCGTGTGGGGCATTACCACGCAGGCCAACGGCACGGCGTTCACGCTGAATTACGGGGACGCGTCGCCGAACACCGTGGGCATCGTTGCCGACCGGTCGTACATCGCGTTCAACCATACCTACACCGGACCCGGACCGTTCACGGTCACGCTCACCGTCGGTGCGGAAGTGGCGACCACCCACGTGCGAGTGTTCAACGCGGCGGTGTTGTCCGCGGCGGACCTGCGCGGCCTGAACATCAACCGATCGATCGAGGACGGCCTGCGCTACCTCTGGGTCACCCAGTCGAACCGGACCACCTTCGACACCAACCCGGAAACCAGCTGGGACGGCAGCTATCCTAGAGTGGGCACTTCGCTTGTCGTGCTCGCGTTCGAGAACCACGGCTACAAGGTGCCGAACAATGCCAACCCGGCGACGGGCGTTTACCCCAAATATGCCGTCCAGCGCGGCCTGAACTTCATCGTCGCCAACCTGCAGGTGCAAACGCTGAACACGCAACCGGCCGGCAATCCGTGTGTCGGTGCCGGGATCGAGGCGACAAATTGCGTCGGCTTGTACAACCCAGACTCCGACCCAGGCTATGGTACGTCCATCGCCGCGGTGGCATTGTTGGGTAGCTCGGCCCTGAGTCGGACAGCCCCCGCCGGACTCGCCGGCGCCACCGGCGTCTATGTCGCGGGCAAGACGCTCGGCGAAATCGCCCAGCGCGTGATGAACACGGTCGCTTGGGGCCAGAACGACACGGGCTGTGTCGGAAGGGGCGGCTGGTACTACAGCCTCACCAGTGGCTCCTGCACCACCTCGGACGGATCGACGGTGGGCTGGAACGTGCTCGCGCTCCTGGACGCAGCCGCCAGCGGCATCGCCGAGCCGGCGTTCGTCGCCACCGAGTTCGCCTTTGCCCTGACGGCGCATGGCAATACCGACGGCAGCTTCGACTACAACGCGGACGGCACTCCGGCCTTCGACAGTTACCCGAACCTCGCTCGTGCCGGCATCTACCTGCAAAGCCTATATTACGAAGGTGTTCCCTTGGGGGACGCGCGAGTGACGGCCGCCATTAATTTCATCAATGCGCGTTGGTCTGGTGTTTCCCTCCCGGGTGACTATACGGGGACCTGTGGCTTCGCCCTTCAGAACAAGGGCTGTGCGTATGGCATGTACAACGCCTTCAAGGGACTCAAGCTCTATGGCGTGCTGTCATTGCCTGCAGCCAGCGACTGGTACGCGGAGTACCAGGATTACCTGGTAAGCACCCAGACCAGTCCGACCACCACCGGCGGCGGCAATTGGGGAAGTATGTCGTTCTCCTGCTGCTTCAACAGCACCCCCTTCAACTCCGCGATCGCCGAGCTGATCCTGGCGCCGGTGGCCCTGATCACGCCGGACCCGGGGCTGTTCGCCACCGTGGGTCTTTCGCCCGCGACGGCATTCAATCCCATCGGCACCAACCACACCGTGACTGCCTTCGCGCAGGCGACCGGCGGGGCGCCGGTACCCGGCGTAACGATCAACTTCAGCGTGCTCACCGGCCCGAATTCCGGCAAGACCGGTTCAGGCACGACCGGCATCGACGGGAAGGTTTCGTTCACGTATTCCGACACGGGTGGAGCGGGAACCGACACGATCCAGGCGTTCATCGGCACCACCGGATCGAATGTCGTGACGAAGACCTGGCAAAACCCGACGATCGTCTGCGACGTCAACGGTGACGGCAAGGTGACCAATGCCGACCTCCTGTTGATTCGTGCAAAGAACGGGCAAGCCGCCACCGGTCCGACCGACCCGTATGACCCGAACCACGACCTCAAGATCAACGTGGCGGACGTTCGGTATTGCCAGCTCAGGCTGACGCCGCCCTGATGTTCGATAGTGGAAATGCCGTTCAGTCCCCCGATGCATGGGCATCGGGGGTCCTGACAGAGAACCGAGCAGCGCTGCTTCTCTTGATGTGCCCGCGATAGATGCCGAGTCCATCGCTCATGTGGAGACCTGTGATATGAAAACCATCAGTCGGACAGTGCAAATGCTGGCGGCCGTGGGGCTGGCGGCAATGCTGCAGCTGTCTCAGGCAGTGGCCTCGCCTATCGTCAGCATCGTCCCGGCGAATCAGACGATAAGCGTCGGGGGTACCGCCTCGATCGATATCATCGTCAGCGGCCTGACCGATCCGGTGGGGGGCTTCTCGCTGACGCTGGGCTTCAACAACACGTTCTTGTCGGGGGCCAGCTTTCTAAACGACCCGGGCGGCAAGATGGGAGCACTTACCCTAGACTTGAGCTGCGGATTCGGTGGTTTTATTCCTTCCTGCATCCCAAGCCTGACCGGGTCGTCCCCGCTCGATCTCTTTTTCTTGGCCGATGAGTTGGAGACCCAAGCAACACTCGCGGATTCGCAGGGCCTATCGTTCACGCTCGCGACGGTGAGTTTCCAGGGCTTGGCCGACGGCCTCAGCAAGCTGGAATTGTCGAGAGTGTTTCTGTCCAACTCGGACGGAACGGCGACCCTGGAGGGGGTCCAAACCCGGGACGGCAGTATTTGCGTGGGCGGTAACTGTAATGTTGTGCCCGAACCGGCGACGTTGCTGCTCG
>JBDTVU010000133.1:0-9272 GCA_040007035.1 Betaproteobacteria bacterium
CGACGGCCTGCACGATCTCGGCCTGCGTGTTCATCACGAACGGGCCGTAGCCGACATTGGTGACCGCACGTGCTCCGGATTGCTTGATCGTCTACAATCCCGGGCATCAAGCGCGACCGAGTCGCAGCTCGCGATCGCGAACGGGGATGGCCATGCTGGGGCGCAAGACCCTGCTGTGCGCGGCGCTTACGTTTGGCGCGCTGCCCCTTGCTCATCCCGCAGGCGCAAACAATGGCCTGACCTTGATCGGCACCGGAGCCGAGTCGGTCGCGATGGGCGGTGCCGACGTTGCCGTCGCGCGCGACACCTCGGCGCTCGGCACCAATCCCGCCGGATTGAGCCAGGTCCGGGGCTCGGCCCACGATGGGTTCCTCGCCGTGGCGTTCGCGCTCGACAATACCCATGCCGACCGGTTCGGCAACGATCAGCCCATTTCCAACTGGATCGCTCCCGTCGCCGGCGCCGGCTTCGCGCAACACGTCACCGGCACTGGACTCATCTTCGGGGTCGGGCTGTTCGCACAGGCGGGAGCAGGGAACATCTATAACCATCTGAACACGCCGTTCGGGGGCCAGGACACGCTCCGCGCGCAGTTCGGCGTGCTCAAGCTCACGCCGGGCCTTGCGTGGCAGGCCACCGAACAGCTTGCGCTCGGCGCGGTGCTGAACATCCATTACGCTTCCTTTGATCAGCGCATCTTCCCGAACGTATCCGTGTTCGACCCGCAGAACCCGGCGCAATCCTACTTCGGGACGGAAATCAAGAATGCATCGGCCGTGCGCTATGGCGCGAAGGTCGGCGCGCTGTACAAGCCCGAGCCCACTCTTTCGCTCGGACTGACCTACTCGCCGCAGGTGAACATTCCGTTCGACAACGGTCAACTCATCGCGAACTTTTCGGCCCTCGGCCTCGGGCGGGTCACCTACCGGGACGTACGGCTGCAAGGCTTCGCGCTCCCGGAGGAGATCGCGGCCGGGATCGCCTGGCAGCCAATGTCGCAACTCCTTCTCGCGTTCGACGTGACGTGGTCGAACTACCACCGCGCACTGCGTTCGCAGACGCTGGTCGCTTCCGGCCCCGACGACCCGCGGGCGCCACCGACAATCGCGAGCACCACCGCACTCGACTGGCGTAACCAGACCGTCTTCGCGGCGGGTCTCGCGTATTCGCCTGACGACGCCAATCGCTATTACGCGGGTGTGAATTACGGCCGCAACCCGATCCCGGCGAACACCGTCAATCCACTGCTCGCCGCGATCGGCGAACTCCACCTCACCACCGGATTTGCGCGCCGGCTCGACGACCTATGGAGCGTGACCGCCGCACTCGAGTATCTCGTCCCGAATGAAGTCACGTACTACAACCCGCAGCTGCCATTCGGGCCGGGCGCGCGGGAGCGGGTCTCCTATATCGCCATCAATTTGATGTTCTCGCGAAGATGGTGAGGGGATGCGCCGCGATCGCAGGTACGAAGCGTCCTAGCGTTCGTCGAGCCTCCCATAGATAACCGTTGCGGGTATTTGATCAGCGTGCAAACGCCATCACCGAAAGATAGTTGTTGACGAAAATGGGACTGCCGCCGACGTTGCCGACAAGGGTGTGGACATTCGGGCATGTGGATTGCCAGTTCTGGATCTGAACTTTCACAACGTGGCTTCCCGGCGCCAATCCGGCCGCAATTTGCGTTTGGGTGGCGATCGCCACGCCGGACGGTGGCATCGAAACTGCCGCCGCCCAACCAAGCTGCGTCCCGTCAACGACGATCCGTGTCGCGGGCTTGCAGTCGGTCGCGCCACCGTTGTATTCCAGCGGAACGGTATAAGAAATGCTAGCGTCGCTGATGGCGGTTCCCGCATTGATGGTTATCGACAATCCCGGAAGGTCGATCCACGAGCCGGGGCCGGGAGCGATGCCTGTCGTGCCAGTCACGCTGGACATCGCAACGAGCAGCCTGCCGGTGACCAACTCCCAGCTGCTCCCGGACCAGCGAAACATCTGACCGCTCGCCGGTGCCGCCGCGCTGATCGGCCGACCCTGCAAAGCGGTCACCGTCGTAGCCGCTGCATCACCTGCAACGTCGCCCGCCAGCGTCGAAACGCCCGGTGGTCCTTGCGGTCCCTGCGGACCTTGTAGGCCGGTCCCGCCGACTGGTCCGACCGTACCTTGAGCACCCTGTGGACCAAGCGGTCCCTGTGCTCCCGTTGCGCCTGTTGTGCCGGTCGCTCCATTGGCGCCCGCCGGACCCGCCGGCCCGATCACGGAGATTCCTGTCGTCGGCCACGCGCCGGCGGCCTTGGGTCCATAAAGGATGTTTGAATTGGTGTCGACGAAGAAATCACCGTCGACACCGTCCGCTGCCGTTGGAGTCACGGTGCCATTCCGTATCGTCTTGCCGTTCGATCCGGATGCGCCGTCGGGGCCTGTTGGTCCGGTTGCACCCGTGGCGCCCACAGGACCTTGAGTCCCGGCAGGCCCTTGACTGCCCGCGGGACCCGTTGCGCCGGTTGCGCCGGTTGCGCCAATTGGCCCTGCGACGCCTGTCGCACCGGTTGGTCCAGCGGGACCCGCGGGTCCTGCAGGGCCTGCTGCTCCCGTCGCGCCAGTTGCACCCTGGTTTCCGGGCACACCCTGAGGACCTTGGGGGCCAGCAGCACCCTGTGGCACGAACACGTCCCAGTCGGGTGATGCACCGGGAGTCGCGGCCGTTGCCAACATCGCTACGTACAACACTTCGCCATTGAGCACGACATCACCCAGCACGTAGCTTCCCGCCGTCCATTGGCCTTTGAACTGGAAACCATCTCCCGTGGCCCCTTGCGGGCCCGCAGCACCGGCAGGTCCGGCCGGGCCTTGAGATCCTGCCGGACCGGCCGCGCCGGCGGAGCCGGTCAGGCCGATCGGCCCCTGCGGACCGATGGCTCCCGGTACACCTTGTGGACCCGTTGGCCCAATGGCACCAGCGCTTCCGGCAGGACCCGTAACGCCTCCGGGCCCGATCGGGCCAACGGGGCCGACCGGGCCTGCAGAACCGACGCTGCCCGCCGCGCCTTGCGGGATAGTGAAGTTCAGCAATGCTGCTGACGAGGTCCCACCATTGGTGACGGCGGCAGGCGTGCCCGGAGCGCCAGTCGTGGTCGAGCCTACGGCAACCGTGGCAGCCGTGCCTGCCGGCCCGGTTGCACCGGTCGGCCCGGGCGGTCCATCGTTGAACAACGTTATGTCCAGCATCGGGGCGATTCCGCTGTTCTCCTTGCTGTCGAATTGCAGTGTCGCCGTCGTGTCGTTTGGGGGCCCAGCCAGAGGATTTCCAAGCAGCAGCCCCTGGTTCGAATCCGAAGCATTGAGCCACGACCGCACCTGGGCGGTCACATCGACAACGAGGAACTGATTCACATCCCCAGGCGTGATCAATACCGTTGCAATCGGCGCTCCAACGTCAGGTGGAAACGCAACAAATCCGAACGTGACGTTCAGCTCATTCCATGGCTGGCGCACCGCGAACACGGTCAACCTACCTCCACTGGGTATCTTGTTGGCCCAGAGAAGTACTGTGGCCTTCTCCACGTCCGCACCGACAGTGCCGGCCGGTAGCGTCAAGAGATTGAATTTCACCAAAGCGGCGGAGCCGGGGCCCACCAACAGATTGTTCGCGGTACCGAAATTCCTGGTCGGAGTGGAGCTACTGACATAGGTGTCGGCCTGGACGGGCGCCAGCGTCGCGGCGACATTCCCCGCCATGCCGGCCCCGATGCCGAACAGCAGCGCCGCAAGATACGCGCGGAGCGGGAACGCCTCAGTTAGTCGAAGAAGCCGATGACCACCGCGCTCGAAAACCGTGGAGCCGGATGACATGAATCTGTCGCCTCCATTGTCGTTAGCAACACTCGTTGTCAGTGGACTCATTTGGTTTCTGCCTTGGCTTTCGGGTTAAAAAATTCGAAACCGCCTCGATCAACTATTCTTCGAGGCATGAATTGGCGCCGGGTGCTACGTGAACTCGCGTCGGACAATTCGCGCGCGCTACGACGCGGTACGCACAATGAAGCGTCGGATGACCACCCTGACTGCATGAGCTACCTGGACACGACAGGCACGACCTCGAGGTGGTACGTAACCGCCAGCACAAAGCCCGCGGCGCTGGGGTTCTCGGCGTGGATCTGCAATGTGTGGGGGCCCACGGCGAGCGGGTTGAGGCGCACGTAGATTCCGTCGTCGATCGCGGGCGAGTAGATGCCCGCCGGCAAACCTCCGTAAGGTTCACAGACGGCGGCGAACAGATTGTCTTCCGGCAACGCAACGTCGAACACTTTGGACTTGACCCGATGCAGCTGTCTTATCAACTTGCCGTCGACGAGCACCGACAGGTTGGTCGCACCATTGATGAAGTCCGCCGCAAGGCCGCGGTAGAACGCCGACGGAAGCGGGGTGGGATCCTGTCCGCACGCGTTCGGCGTGTCGAAGGCGACAGAGTTGATCACGGGGAAGAAGAGCGTCGCGTCCGCGGGTATGGAACACTCGCGCGTGGCCGTGCTGGTGCCAAACGTGCCGGCAAGAAACCAGGTGGAGCCCCGCTGGCCCACCATGCACTTCTCACCCGTCGCATCGGCCAGCGGGTTGTCGGCAACAGGCATTGAAAGAGCCCATTGCCACCATTCGCCGCTCAACTGCTCGTAGGACTGCGACTCCGCGAACGCTGCATTCGTCGGGATCAGGAATCCGGCCGCGATGCCCATCGCCAGCGCGGCGGCCAGTTTGACTTGCTTGGTCAGCTTCTTCATTTGTCCCTCCATTTCCGCTGCGTTAGGGGAATGCTCCCCACGACACCTGTCGCGGCGCCTATGCCAGCCGACAGCGACCGTGCTCCACTTCGCATCAAGCGCTTTTCGCACGCGCGACCACGAGGTACGCACAATGAACCGTGCCGTGCCCGCGTCGACCCGGCGCCGACATCGTGTGGATCTCGAAGCTGCGCTGCGTCCGGTTCTGCACGAACACCAAGGCGGCTGCGTAGCTCGACAGAAACACCTGGTACTCGGTCGTATCCACCTGCGCCACGAACGCATCCGCGAGCGCCACTTCCGCCCACCCGCCGATCAACTCGACCTCGCCAGCTTCTTCCAGCCAGTTCCCGTGCCCACCGAGAAGCAAATGGCGGTTCAAGGCGGCGAGAAACACGTGTCGAAAGGAACATGGGCGCGCGGCGTCGGGTCCCCTCGATGCTGCGGGTCACCGATCGTCGCCTCCACCCATCCGGTTCAGGATGCACGCCAGCACGCCGCCCGAATTGGTGGGCAATCCCTTTAGCGTGTCCCCTCCGTCCAGAATGACGTATTGCACTTCGAGCACACCCGCCGGCTGCCCGTTGATCGTGTTGGCGTAGGTAACCGTTCCGGTACAGTCCGCGTTGTTGTTCGCCTGACCGTGCAGCTCCTGCGTCACGATCTGCCCGCCGAGATTGGCGTACCCCTTGCAGGAGATGTCGCCCGACTTGCCGGCCGTGCAAGTGCCGAGGGAGCGCGTAGGCACGCCTCTCGGCAGTTCCCCTTCGCAGGCAAACGCATAATTGCCGCGCGTGGTCTGTTGATTGCATTGAGGACCCGCCAGCGCCGAGGAAATACCGAAGCCAAGCATTGCGGCGATGCACAAACTCGTTCTCATGTCCGCTCCCTCTCGAGGTCGATCGAAGTCGGCGCGCCGAGCGCGCAGGCCAGGGCGCAGCCGAACGGCGGCTGCGAGCACATCGCGGTGGTGGCGGCCGCCCCGCCGCGCCGGGCGTGAGCGGAGCATGGCAGGCCATGGCGCAGGCGCGCCTACGGATGACCTACGTATTGCAGATAATTCGGTGCCCGGTTGTCACGCCAGCAATTGCACGTGGACGGCTTCGGTCTCGCGCGTCGGCGCTACTCCGAGCGTCACCGACAGCGTTTGCCGGCATCGGCGGAACACTTCGATCGCCTCGGCACGGCGGCCCTGCGCATGGAGGCAGATCATCTGGCGGCGATAGAACGTTTCCGCCAGCGGGTCGAGCTCGATCGCGCGTTCGTACAGCTCGGCGGCGCGCGGCCACTGCCGGTCCATCTCCCAATGCTCGCCCAGGCGAAGGACGAAACGCTGGAAGCGTCCGGACAACCGATTCCGCACGGGAATCTGCCAGGGCTCATCGCCATCACCGGCAAGGAAGTGACCGCGATACAACTTCAGTACGCCGGCCACGCTCTGTTCCATCGCATGGACGCCGGGCTCCGCCTGGCCCGCTGCCGTGACGAGCGAGGAAAGCATGCGCTCAAGAGCCCATGCGTCGACCCAGACCAACCGCGGATTGAGCGTGGCATGTCGATCGGTAACTTGCACGGCATCGTCCGCGCCGAGCAGCTTGCGCAGGCGATGAACCGTGATCTCGAACGCCTTCTGACCACCGTCCTCCGGTGGCGATGGCCAGAGAATGCCGATCAGCTTGTCCGCCGAGACGTCCTTGCCCCCGAGTGCGAGCAGAACCTTGAGCAGATCCAGCGGCTTGTGCTGGGCCTTGCCCGCGAACGCGATCGGCTCGTCATCCTTGAGGATTTCGAATCGCCCGAGGGTATAGATCCGCAGTGCCCACGGCCAGCTCTCGAGCGGCGTCTCGGGAACCAGGCCACGCCGCCGAATGAGCATCCGGGCGTACTCCGTCTCGATGCCGTGCTCGAGCGCAAAACCCGCGAGGCGCGCCATCATCGGCGGGTACCAGCGCAGATTGTTGACGAGGCCATGCGTGCGGCCGATGCCGAATGCCAAACGCAGCGACTCCTCGCAGCGGGGGACCTCGCCTTGCCGTTCGGCGCCATACGCGTCGACCAGCGCGGCGTGGAACTCCAGGCTTGGGCCTCCAATCGACGAAAATCGGGCTCGATATCGACGCACGCAATCTTCCGCCTTCGCGTACTCGCCGCACTCGATCGATACTTCGGCCAGACAGAACAGGTTTACCGGCATGATGTGCGTCCATCCGATCTGGATGCCGAGCGCCAGCGACGTCTCCGCTTCCCGCTTGGCCCGCGCCAGATCGCCCTCCAGCAACGCGAGCCATCCCATGACGTGATGCAACAGCGAGATGTCGATGCGCCGGTTCGGGCTGAGCGCCGTCTCGGCGTGGCGCACGACCTCCGCCACCGTCTTGCACTCGCCCCTCTCGAGCCGGCGCCAGGAGTCGCACAGGCGCAGGAATGGCTCGAGCGGAGACAAGCCGTGCTCTGCAGCCAACGCGATCGCCGCGTCGAAATGCCCGCCGCATTCGTCGTAGCCGGCGCGCACGAACTCGAAATACGCGAGCGCAATGAGCACCCCGATCTTGCGCATGGGCAGAAGCATCGGATTGGCGACGAGCGCGCGGGCAACGAGGCTCGCACGCCGGGCGCTTTCCATCTCTCCCCGCCAACTGAAGTGATTGAGCAGCGCAATGGCACCCGGTGCCGCAAGGTTGGGATCGACATCGGCTTCGATCAGGGGCATCAACCGGCTCGCGTAGGCAGCGAGCCTCGGGTTTTCGGGGGCACTGACCCCGGTGGCGAAGTTCAGGCTCGACATGACCTGCAGTTCGCTTTCGACATCCGGAAAGCCCGGATTCGCGGACAGCAGATCTTCGAGAATGGCAATCCACGGCCCGCAAGGCATTTGATCGTCGTACATCGCCGTGTACGACTCGATGACGGCGGCGGCGGCCAGCATCTGCCCCAACGCATCGTGCGCACGCTTGAATGCTTCGAATGCGCGGGTCAACGTCACGCGCGCCGCCACCAAGTCGACTGCGGCTTCGCTCGCACCACGCCAAAATTGAAGCCATGGCACGGTTTCGACGTGCTCGCGCGGCAACGCCGCTATCCGTTGTTGCAGCGTCTGCCACCGACCCTGCGCGAGCAGCGCGGGTGCGATGCCGAGAATGAGTCCGGTCGCCTTCGACCAGTCGCCGGCTTCGCTGTAAAGCGCCGCCGCCTCTTCGAGCTCGCCGCAGCTCTCCAGCGCGGCGGCCGAGCGCCGCGCCAGATCCTGCCGTTCGATCGGCGCGCAATCCCGCTTGATGCGTTCCAGCAGAAACTCGCGGAAAAGCGCGTGCAACTGATAGGTCGGCTCGCCATCCGCGCGGCGATCGACGAAGTAGTTTTGCTGGTGGAGCTCGCGCAAGGCGTTGCCTGCGTGCTGAACCTTCGACACCTGCGCAGCAAGCGGCGCCGTCAACCTTGGCAACATCGCCGTGGCCAGCAACACTTGACGCGTCTCCGGTCGCAGCTGATTGAACAGGACACCGGCAAAGTAGTTGAAGACCGACTCGGGTGACGCAATCGGGATACCCGCGCCCCGGCGTGAATCGCGAGACTGACCAAGCATCAGGATCAACCCGGTAACCCATCCACCCGAGCGTTGGTACGCCTCCTTGACGACGCTCTCATCGGTGATCCGGCGCGCCGCCGCAATGGCTGTGGCTTCGGGCTCCGTCAGGCGCAGTTCATCCCAGCCGATCGTCGACAGCGATTGGGTGGCGATCAGGCGCGCAAATTCCGGCAACGGATCGACGCGGCACACGACTACGCACCCGACGCCCTCCGGCAGCTCTTCGAGCGCACACGCCACTACGCCGTGCGTGCTCGCGCCGGACGGAATCTCCTGATAGTTGTCCAGCACGAGCAGCGATGGGCGGGGCAACCGCGCGAACAGCGTGCGAAAGAACCGTCGGGTAAAGCCGGGAAGATCAGGCAGGTATTCGGGCGTGAGCACCGGCAAGCGTTCCCCGCCGCGGACACCGCCGTACTGGCCGGCCGCCAGCCCAAGGTAGTAGAAAAAGGTCGCGGGGTCGGCGTCACCACGGTCGACCTGATACCAGAGCGCGGGCCGCCGGCGCGATTCCAGGTACCCGGCCACAAGGGTTGTCTTGCCGGCCCCGGGCGGGGCCACCACCCAAACGGCGGGATGCGCAAGGCGCTCATCGAGCAACCCGTGCAGGCGTTCACGCGAAACCGCGCCAAAGAGCTTGGGGCGCGTCAGCTTCGCGAGCGGGACGGGCTTCTTCGGCACGATCATCCCATCATAATCCTTTGGTCCGGGGTTCGAGTCCCTGGTTCGCCACCAGAGTGCTCAAGGAGTTACGTTCAATCGTGACCCCTTTCTTTTTGTCTGCCGGGCACGGCGGAGCCAATGGTGGTCAGGCGGTCATCCGCCCGAAATTGCCGTTGTTGAAGTCGGCCATGGCCTGCACGATCTCGGCCTGCGTGTTCATCACGAACGGGCCGTAGCCGACGATG
>JBDTVU010000134.1:0-9193 GCA_040007035.1 Betaproteobacteria bacterium
GCCTTGAACCATTGCTTCATCCGTTCCGCCACGCCGGACAGCCCGGCTGTCTGCGCCCGCGCCGCCTGCCCGCGCAGCCACTGGTCGCGCCCCTCGATCAGCAGCCCCACCGCCGTCGCGTAGCGCGGGCTGCGCACGACGTCGGCGAGCCCGCCGACGTACGCGGGCACGCCGATGCGCACCGGCAGATGGAAGACTTCCTCGCCCAGCTCGGTCATTCCCGCGAGCAGCGCCGAGCCGCCGGTCAGCACGATCCCCGACGACAGCAGCTCCTCGAAGCCCGAGCGGCGCAGCTCCGCCTGCACCAGCGAATAGAGTTCCTCGACCCGCGGCTCGATCACCTCGGCCAGCGTCTGCCGCGAGAGCTTCCGCGGCGGGCGGTCGCCGACGCCGGGCACCTCGATCACGTCGTTCGGGTCGGCGAGCTGGCGCAGCGCGCAGCCGTGGCGCAGCTTCAGCTCCTCGGCCTCCTTGGTCGGCGTGCGCAGCGTCATCGCGATGTCGTTGGTCACCTGGTCGCCGGCGATCGGGATCACCGCCGTGTGCCGGATCGCGCCATTGGCGAACACCGCGAGGTCCGTCGTGCCGCCGCCGATGTCCATCAGGCACACGCCGAGGTCCTTCTCGTCGTCGTTCAACACGGCGATCGACGACGCCAGCGGCTGCAGGATCACGTCCTTGACCTCGAGCCCGCAGCGGCGCACGCACTTCACTATGTTCTCGACCGCCGACACGGCGCCGGTGACGATGTGCACCTTGACCTCGAGCCGCACGCCGCTCATCCCCAACGGCTCGCGCACGTCTTCCTGGCCGT
Organism: Betaproteobacteria bacterium; assembly: GCA_040007035.1. Lineage (GTDB taxonomy): Bacteria > Pseudomonadota > Gammaproteobacteria > Burkholderiales > Casimicrobiaceae > CAIWHR01. Next base: position 815 of record JBDTVU010000134.1, read on the forward strand.
CGATGATGAATTCCTGCGGCAGGATGTGCAGGATCTGCTGGTCGTTCGGGATCGCCACCGCCTTCGCCGTCTCGACCACGCGATCGATGTCGGCCTGCGTGACTTCCTTCTCCTTGATCGCGACCATGCCGCTGGAATTGAGGCTGCGGATGTGGCTGCCGGCCACACCCGTATAGACCTCGGTGATCCGGCAGTCCGCCATCAGCTCGGCCTCCTCCAGCACGCGCTGGATCGACGCCATCGTCGCCTCGATGTTGACGACGACGCCCTTCTTGAGGCCGCGCGACGGCTGCGTCCCCATGCCGATGATGTCGAGCGCGCCGTCGGCCGCCACCTCGGCGACGATGGCGACGATTTTCGACGTGCCGATGTCGAGGCCGACGATCAGGTTCTTGTTCTCTTTCACCATGCGTTCACATCCCTTCGTTGCGCGGCGTGAGGCGCACGCCTCATGCCGCCTTCTTCGCCGGCCGCTCCCGGAATCCGGGCACCTTCGCCGCGAAGCCGTTGCGGTAGCGCAAGTCGACGTGGCCGATCCGCGTCCCGGCCCGCGCGAGTGCGCCAACGGTGCGGTTCCACGCGGCTACGAAGCGCGCGAGCCGCGCCGCCGGCTCCTCGCGCCCCAGCTCGATCTCGATCGGCCCGCCGGCGCCGGTCGCGACGAGCTGCCAGCCACCACGCGCCGACAGCGTCACGTCGCGCGCCGCGAGTGCGAGCGGCGCGAGCGCCGCGCTCCATTCGCGGTAGCGGCCGGTGACCTCGGATGCCGTGCCCTCGGGGCCTGCGAACGCCGGCAGCTCGCCGTCGAAATCGGCGGCGAACACCTCGCCTTGTGCATTGACCAGCGCCGCGTCGTTCCAGCGCGCGAGCGGCTCGTGCTCGACGACGGTCACCTCGAGCCGCCTCGGCCAGTGCCGGCGCAGCGCGACGCTGCGCACCCACGGCACGCGGGCGAGCGAAGCCCGCGCCCGCTCGAGGTTCAGCGTGAAGAACGTGCCGGCGAGTTCGTCGCGGATCACGGCTTCGAGGTGGGCGGCGCTCGCCCGCTCGAGCGGGCCGCGGACGACGACTTCGCCGAACGCGAACATCGGCTGCCGCGCGAGCCACGCGACGCCGCCCCAGGCCAGCAGCGCGAACGCGACGAGCGCGACGACGAGCGCCCCGGCATTGAGCTGCCTCGTGTCATCCCACATGGGCGCCCCGCAGGATCTCGACGCACAGGTCGGCGAACGACGTCCCCGCCTGCCGCGCCGCCATCGGCACCAGCGAATGGCCGGTCATGCCCGGCGACGTGTTGACCTCCAGGAAATCGAACGTTCCGTCGACCTTGAGGATCAGGTCGAGCCGGCCCCAGCCGGTGCAGCCGACGATGCGGAACGCGGCGAGCGACGCCGCGCGGATCTCCCGCTCCTTCGCCTCGGGCAGCCCGCAGGGGCAGAAATACTTCGTCTCGTCGGAGAAGTACTTGTGGTGATAGTCGTAGTTGCCCTGCGGCGCCTCGATGCGGATCAGCGGCAGCGCGCGGTCGCCGACGATCGACGCGGTCAGCTCGGTGCCCGCGACGAATTCCTCGACCAGCACGAGGTCGTCGTGCGTTGCGGCGGCCGAGTACGCTGCCGGCAGCTCACCGTGGTCGACGGCGCTCACTTTGGTCAGGCCGATCGTCGAGCCTTCGCGCGCCGGCTTCACGATCAGCGGCAGCCCGAGCTCGGCGACGGCCTTCATCCAGTCGGTCGCCGCGTCGACGATGCGGTAGCGCGGCGTCGGGATGCCGGCGGCGAGCCAGACCAGCTTGGTCCGCCACTTGTCCATCGCCAGCGCCGACGCCATCACGCCGCTGCCCGTGTACGCGATCTTCAGCGTCTCCAGCGCGCCCTGCACCGTGCCGTCCTCGCCGAAGCGGCCGTGCAGCGCGATGAACGCGCGGTCGAAACCGTCGCGCTTCAAATCCCACAGGTCGCGCACCGCCGGATCGAACGCGTGCGCGTCGACGCCCTTTTCGACGAGCGCGGCGAGGACGGCGTTGCCCGAGAGGAACGAGATCTCGCGTTCGGACGACGGCCCGCCCATCAGCACGGCGACCTTGCCGAATTCGCTCATCGAAGCGTCCCCACCGCCCGCGGTGCGTGTGTGCCCCGCGGCGCTCATCGGGCCGCCTCGCCGATCACGCGCACTTCGGGCTCAAGGTCGATGCCGGTCTGCGCCTTCACCGTCGCGCGGACATGGGCGATGACGGCCTCGATGTCGGCCGCCGTCGCCCGGCTTCCGGGGTTGACGATGAAGTTGGCGTGCTTCTCCGACACCCGCGCGCCGCCGACCGCGTAACCCTTGAGGCCGCACCGCTCGATCAGCCGCGCCGCGTGGTCGCCCTGCGGATTGCGGAACACGCTGCCGGCGTTCGGCTGCGCGAGTGGCTGGGTGGCGATCCGGCGGCCGAGCAACTCCTTGATCCGTTCCCGCGCGACGGCGCAATCGCCTTTCGGGAACGCGAACCAGGCAGCGGTGAAGATGCCGTCGGGCGGCGCGCCGTCGGCGAGGCGCACTGAGCGGTAGCCGATTGCGTACTCGGCGGGCAACCGCACCGCGAACCCGCCGCTGCGGTCGAGCACCTCGACCCGCGCCACGTAGCGCCACGTTTCGCCGCCGTAACAGCCGGCGTTCATCGCCAGCGCGCCGCCGACGGTGCCCGGGATCCCGGCAAGGAACTCGGCCTCGCCGAGTCCGTTTCGCGCGGCGAAGCGGGCGACCTTCGGGCTCGCCACGCCGGCCTCCGCGTAGATCAAGCCGTCACGCAATTCGAGCACGCCGAGCGCCGCGTGGACGACGACGACGGCGCCGCGCACGCCGCCGTCGCGGATCAGCAGGTTGCTGCCGAGGCCGATCACCGTGAGCGGCTCGGCCGGCGGCAGCGCGCGCACGAACGTGGCGAGGTCCTCGCGGTCGGCCGGGACGTAGAGCCGGTCCGCGCGGCCGCCGCAGCGCCACGTCGTGTAGCGCGCGAGCGGCTCGTCGCGCTTTTCCGTGCCGCGCGTCGCACCGAACATGAGCGGCTCGGACATCATCATGCGCCCTCCTCGCGGGCGCTGGAACGACGAACGGTCGCGCGTCGGGCGCGCGCAATCGCAGGACGACGCGGGCTTCGCCCCTTGCCTGCGGCCGTCTCGCTCACGCGACCCCCGCCAGCAACGCCGGCACCTGCCCGATCGAGCCGGCGCCCATCGTGACGACGACGTCGCCGGGCCGCGCGATCGCGCGGATCGCCGCCGGGACCTCGGCGACGGTGTCGACGAACACCGGCTCGACCTTGCCGGCGACACGCACCGCGCGCGCGAGCGCACGCCCGTCGGCGGCGACGATCGGCGGCTCGCCTGCGGAGTAGACGTCAGTCAGCACCAGCGCGTCGACCGTCGACAGCACGCGGACGAAGTCCTCGAACAGGTCGCGGGTGCGCGTGTACCGGTGCGGCTGGAACGCGAGGACGAGCCGGCGGCCGGGGAAGCTGCCGCGCGCCGCCTCGAACGTCGCCGCCATTTCCGTCGGGTGGTGGCCGTAGTCGTCGATCAGCGTCAGCGTGCCGCCGCCATCGAGCGCGACGTCGCCGCAGCGCTGGAACCGGCGGCCGACGCCGTGGAATTCAGCGAGCGCTTTCGCGATCGCCGCGTCGGCGACGCCGACCTCGCGGCCGATCGCGATCGCCGCCAGAGCGTTGCGGACATTGTGGATGCCGGGCAGGTTGAGTTCGACCAGCAGATCCGGCGCGCCTGCCGCGCGGGTGACGAAGTGCATCCGGCCGCCGACATTGCGCACGTCGGTGGCGCGCAGCCGCGCGTCGGCGGCAAGGCCGTAGCCGACGGTCGGCTTGGCGATCTCGCGCGCAACATCGCGGACGTTGTCGTCGTCCACGCACAGCACGGCAACGCCGTAGAACGGGAGCCGCTGCCCGAAGTCGACGAACGCGCGCTTCAGCTTCCCGAAATCGTGGCCGTACGTCTCCATGTGGTCGGCGTCGATGTTGGTGATCACCGCCAGCGCTGGCTGCAGGTAGAGGAACGACGCGTCCGATTCGTCGGCCTCGGCGACGAGGAAGTCGCCCTTGCCGAGGCGCGCGTTGGCGCCTGCCGACAGCAGCCGCCCGCCGATGACGAACGTCGGATCGAGTCCGCCCTCGGCCAGCACCGAGGCGATGAGGCTCGTCGTCGTCGTCTTGCCGTGGGTGCCGGCGACGGCAATACCCTGCTTTAACCGCATCAGTTCTGCCAGCATCAGCGCGCGCGGCACGACGGGAACTCCCTTTTCGCGCGCCGCGACCACTTCCGGATTGTCGGCGGCGACCGCCGTCGACACCACGACGGCGTCGGCGCCGGCGACGTTGCCGGCCGAATGCCCGATCGCGACGGTGACGCCGAGCGCAGCGAGCCGCTTCGTCACCGCGCTGGCGGCGAGATCCGAGCCCGACACCGCGTAGCCCTGTGTGGCCAGCACTTCGGCGATGCCGCTCATCCCGGCGCCGCCGATGCCGACGAAGTGGATCCGCTTGACCTTGTGCTTCATCGACGCCCTGCCGTGAGCTCGACGCAGACATCGGCGACGCGCGCCGTCGCGCCCGCACGGCGCAGCGCGCGCGCCGCCTGCGCCATCGCCATCAGCCGCAGGCGCGTCGCCGCGCGCAGCCACGCCGCCAGCCGCTCCGGCGTCAGGTCGTGCTGCAGGATCATCTCGGCGGCGCCGCGGTTGGCGAGGGCGCGCGCGTTGTCGACCTGGTGATCCTCGGCCGCGTGCGGGAACGGCACCAGTACGCTGGCCACACCGACGGCAGCGAGCTCGGCGACCGTCGTCGCGCCCGATCGGCAGATCACGACGTCGGCCTCGGCGTAGCGGCGCGCGATGTCGTCGATGAACGGCAGGCAGTCGGCAGCGACGCCCGCTCGTGCATAGGCTGCGACGAGCGCGTCGATGTGCATCGCGCCGCCCTGATGGACGACGATCGGCCGTTCGGACGCCGGGATCAGCGCGAGCGCCTGCGGCACCCGCTCGTTCAGCGCGGTCGCGCCGAGGCTGCCTCCGACGACGAGCAGCTTCAGTGGCCCGCTGCGGCCGGCGTAGCGCGCTTCCGGTGGCGCGACGGCGACGATGTCGGCGCGCAGCGGATTGCCGACCCATTCCGGACGGCCGCCCTCGGTTGCGCCGAACGTGCCCGGGAATCCGGTCAGCACGCGGTCGGCGCCGAAGCGCAGCACGCGGTTGGCGAGGCCGGGTCGCGCATCGAGGTTGTGGACGACGAGCGGCGTGTTGCGTGCCGCAGCCATCAGCGCTCCGGGGAACGACGCAAAGCCGCCGAAACCGATGACGACGTCGGGTTGCCGACGGGCGAGCACGCCGCGCGCCTGCCAGCAGGCCCGCAGGATCGCGAACGGGCCGAGCAGCAGGCGAGCGAGGCCCTTGCCGCGGACGCTGCCGAAATCGAGCCCGTCGAACTCGACGTTGTGCTTCGGCACGAGGCGCGCCTCCATCCCGTCGCGGGTGCCGAGCCACGAGACGCGCCAGCCGCGCGTCGCAAGCTCCGCCGCCACGGCGAGGCCCGGGAAGATGTGGCCGCCGGTGCCGCCGGTCGTGATCATGGCGACGCCGCTCATGTCGCAAAGCCCCGCAGCAGCCTGCGGTTCTCGTAGTCGACGCGCAGCAGCAGCGCGAGCGCGATGCAGTTGGCGACGATCCCGCTGCCGCCGAACGACAAGAGCGGCAGCGTCAGCCCCTTCGTCGGCAGCACGCCCATGTTGACGCCGATGTTGATGAACGCCTGGACGCCGATCCACACGCCGATCCCCTGCGCGACCAGCGCCGCGAACGGCCGCTCGAGCCGCGCCGCCTGCCGCCCGATCGCGTAGGCACGGAAGAGCAGCCACACGAACAGCGCCAGCACCGCGACGACGCCGGCGAACCCGAGCTCCTCGGCGATCACGGCGAGCAGGAAATCGGTATGCGCCTCCGGCAGGTACATCAGCTTTTCGACGGACGAGCCGAGCCCGACGCCGAACCACTCGCCGCGGCCGAACGCGATCAGCGAATGCGAGAGCTGGTAGCCCTTTCCGAACGGATCCGACCAGGGGTCGAGGAACGCGACCAGCCGCTGCAGCCGGTACGGCGCTGCGACGAGGATCGCCGACAGCCCCACCGGCAGCAGCAGCGCGAGGCCGAGGAAGAGCCGCCAGTCGAGCCCGCCGAGGAACAGGATGCCGAACGCGATGCCGACGATGACGACGAATGCGCCGAAGTCCGGCTCCATCAGCAGCAGGCCGCCGATGCCGAGCATCACCGCGGCCAGCGGCAGGAAGCCGCGGACCAGCGTCTGCCGCAGCGGCTGCTGGGCGTGGAGGAACGCCGCCTTGCGCACCGCGTAGCTCGCCGCGTACAGGACCACCGCGAGCTTCATGAACTCGGACGGCTGCAGGTTGACGACGACGAGCGACAGCCAGCGCCGCGAGCCGTTGACCGACTTGCCGATGCCCGGGATCAGCACCGCGACGAGGAGCGCGGCGCCGGCGGCGAACAGCCACGGCGCGAGCCGCTGCCACGCCTTCATCGGCAGCTGGAACGCGACGATCGCCGCGCCGAGGCCGGCGGCGACGAACAGCGTGTGGCGGAGCAGGAAATACCACGCCCGGAAACCGGTGTGCGCCGACGCCTCGGCCATCGCGATCGACGCCGAATAGACCATCACCAGGCCGCAGGCGAGCAGCAGCAGCGCCGCCCACGTCAGCGACACGTCCCAGGCCAGCATCGCACGCGGGTTGCTCGGCAGCGCGCGGAGCGAGCCGAACATGCGCAGCGCGCCGAACGGCTTCAGCGCAGCGGTCTCGGCGATCGTCCTACGCATGGGCGGGCGCCTCCAGCCGGGCGCGGACTTCGCGCGCGAACGCGTCGCCGCGCTCGATGTAGTTCGCGAACTGGTCGAGGCTCGCGCACGCCGGCGACAGCACGACGGCGTCGCCGCGTTGCGCCAGCGCCACGGCGCGCGCGACGGCGGCGGAAAGCGTCCCGCAACGCTCGATCGCGACCGGCGAGCGGGCGAGTGCCCGCTCGATCTCCTGCGCATCGCGGCCGATCAGCAGCACGGCGCGGCAGCGCGAGTCGACCGCCGGCTTCAGCGGCGCGAAGTCCTGGCCCTTGCCGTCGCCGCCGGCGATCAGGATCACCGGCCGCGCGAGGCCAGCGAGCGCCACCCGCGTCGCGGCGACCGTCGTCGCCTTCGAGTCGTCGACGTAGAGCACGCCCCCGGCGTCCACGATCCGCTGCATCCGGTGCGGCAGTCCTTCGAAGCGAGTCAGCGCAGCCAGCACCGCGCGGTCGATCCGGGCGACCGCGGAGGTCAGCGCGAGCGCGGCCAGCGCGTTCTGCGCGTTGTGCCGGCCGACGAGCGCGAGGTCGGCGGCGGGAACGAGCATCGCGCCGCCGCGGGCGAGCCAGACGTCGCCGTCGTCGTCACCCCGCGCGACGAGTCCCCAGGCTTCCTCCGATTCCGGCACCCCGTCGCCGAACGTCTGCACCAGGCGGCCCGGAATCCGCATCGCCAGCGACCGCGCGTCGTCGCGGTTGACCACCTGGATGCCGCCGTTGGCGAAGATCCGCGCCTTCGCCGCCGCGTAGTCGCCCATCCCGGCGTAGCGGTCGAGGTGATTCTCGCTGACGTTCAGCACCGTTGCCGCGACCGGAACCAGCGAGGCCGTCGTCTCGAGCTGGAAGCTGGACAGCTCCAGCACGAACACGTCAGGCCACTTCCCGTCGGCCGGCAGCGCGTCGAGAGCGGCGTCGCCGATGTTGCCGGCGACGACGGTCGAGAGCCCCGCGGCCCGGCATAGCGCGCCGGTCAGCGCCGTCACCGTCGTCTTGCCGTTGGAGCCGGTGATCGCGAGCACCTTCTGCCCGGGCGGCAGCGCCCGCGCGAACAGCTCGATGTCACCGACGAGCTCGACGCCGTGCGCCACCGCCGCCGCGATGGCAGGATGGCTCCGGGCAACGCCGGGGCTGATCGCGATCAGGTCGGCGCCTTCGAGCGTCGCGTCGGTGAACGGGCCCGTCGCCAGCGGCACGCCCGGCAGCGCTGGGGCGAGCCGGTCGGCGAATGGCGGCGCCGGCCTCGTGTCGGCGACGCGCACGGTCGCACCGCGCGCCGCCAGATGGCGAGCGAGCGAGAACCCGGTGAGCCCGAGTCCCAGCACGACGGCGTTGCGTCCGGACAGGTTCATGTCAGCGCAGCTTCAGCGTCGACAGACCGAACAGGACTAGCAGCATGGTGATTATCCAGAAGCGGACGACGACCTGGTTTTCCTTCCAGCCCTTCAGCTCGTAGTGATGGTGGATCGGCGCCATCCGGAACACGCG
>JBDTVU010000135.1:0-9093 GCA_040007035.1 Betaproteobacteria bacterium
GTGGCACTGCAGGCAGGTTTCCTTCAGGTAGTTCTTCGGATTGGTCTGCCAGTGCGACGTGTAGTACTTGCCGGTCTTCGCGTCCTTGACCTTCGGCATGTGGCACGACGCGCAGTCGACGCCGGCCTTCTCGTGCTTCGAGCCGTAGTACGTTTCGACGTCCGGGTGCTGCGCCTTCCACAGCGCGGCGCCGGTGAACTGGTTGCGGAAGTCGCGGAACTGGATGTGGTCGTAGGCCTTCAGGATGTCGGCCGGTCCGACGAACGGGAAGTAGTTGGTCCGCTTGTCGGCCATCGGGATCGCTTCGCCGGTGGTCGGATTGAAGCCCGGGTTGCAGTTGTACTCGACGTGGCATTGCCCGCACTGCAGCTTGCCGTCGTAGCGCTCGAGGATCCCGATCTTGCGCGTGTAGCCGCGCAGGCCCATCTCCTTGACGTCGACCTTGGTCTTGCGGGTGTCGGTCGTGTACAGCGTCGGGAAATCGGTGCGGGTCACGGCGTCGATCAGCGCGTCGCGGACGATCCGCGGCTTCGCGGCGTGCGGGTCGTGGCAGAAGATGCAGTTGAGCGAATGCTTCGACGCCTTGGCGAGCTCGACCACCTTCGACGTGCGGCTCCACTTGACGCCGGGCACCGGGTCGCCCATGTACGCCCAGTCGAGGATGTGGTCCTGCGTCTTGCACGACAGGCACACCGGGTTGGCGGCGGCGGCGGTTCCCGGCTTGAACACCTTCTGGTCGGTGTTGTCGGGGAACTGGTCGGCGACGACGTCCATCACGTTGAAGTCGCCCGAGCCGGCGAGGTAGCGCCATCCGTCCTTGGCGACGAACCGGCCGCCGAACGCGCGGTCGACGACGAACTGGTCCAGCAGCGCGAAGGTGTGCGAGCGCGGCAGGTTGTGCTCCTTGGTGAACCCGTGCGGGCTCATCAGCAGGTCGTACGAGGGGTCCGGCGCCGGCCCCGAATACTGCTTCTTCTCGAATCGTCCCGTGCGCTGCCAGTCCATCGTCGCGTACGTCTTGTACTGGTTCTGGTGGCAGCCGCCGCACGTCGCGAGGTCGGTCTTCGTCACCGGCCGCTTCGACGGGTCGCCGAGGTGCGCCGCGATGCCTTCGTGGCACGACGTGCACGCGAGGCCCTTGTGCTTGCCGCTGTCGTGGAGCGCCTTGATCGGCGCGTGACAGCCGAGGCAGGGGGCGGCGTCGAACGCGGCGGACTTCGCGGCCGGCGCCTTGGCCGGCGACGCCTTTGCGGGTGCCTGCGCCGCGACGGGTGCGGAGAGCGCGAGGGCGGCAATCAGGGCGACGCCTGCAGCGCCGGTCAGCGCGCGAAGATGGGCTCGTGTCATTTGTGTTCTCCCCAAGGGGTGACGCAGTGTTCCCGGACGTTTCCCGGACGAGTGTAGCAAGCGACGCTGCGCGCGCGACGACCGACCGCCGCGAGTTTGATCGGCGTCAATTCCGTCGCTTGCAGGGCGCGGCGCGGGGCGCGACGAACCGACGCGCGCCGCGATCGCCTCGGTGCATTCCCGCCTCGGACGGGGCGGCCGGAGCGGCGTTACGGAAGCGTGCGGTCGATGACGATGTCGACGCTGCGGGCACCCGCGGTGACCGGCGCGGACAACCCTTCGAGGTCGCCGCTCTGCGGGACGGGATTGCCGGACTTCGTAATCCGGGCGCCGACGACGATGCTCGGGAAATTCGACAGCTTCATCTCCGGCGTCATCGCCATCGAATCGTCGAGCGTGAACGATACGGGCAGTTCGCTGACCTGCTTCCTCAGGATCGCGAGCGGCATCCGCGGGCCTTCTGCAGCGCGGGCGAAGATGTACACGACGTCGGTCGGCGCGACCTTGCCGGCGAGCGCCGGGGCGAGCTTGACCATTCCGGCCACGGCGTTCCCGGGCAACGCGGGCGTGGGCGCGGTGGCCGTCGTGGGCTTGGCTGCCGCGGCCGTCGCCGCCGTTGCCGCCGCCGCGGGTGCGGCCGCCGCCGGCTTCATGCCGCCGAGCGCGCGCGCCTCGGCGATGCTGTTGTCGATCGAGCCGGCGATCGGCGCCGTCGGCGGGATCGTCTTCTTCAGCCGCTCCCACAACTCGACGGCGGTCTTGTAATCCTTGCGGTCGAAAGCGGCGGTGCCGGCGAGTGCCAACGCCTTCCAGTGCGTCGGGTCGATCTTGAGCGCGCGATTGACGAGTTCCAGCGGCTTGCCCGCGAGCGTGCCGCCCTGCGCGGCGCCGAGCGCGTCGGCGTAGTCGGCCAGCAAATCCGGATTGTCGGGCACCAGCGCGGTCGCGCGCTCGAACGCGCGAGCGGCCTCGGGAAACTTGCTCATCGAGTAATACGTCCGGGCGAGGATCACCCAGCCCTCGGCATTGCCCGGCTCCTTTTCAAGTCGCGCGGCGAGATTGGTGACCATCTGCTCGACCTGCTGCGGTGAAGTGTCGTGCTCGCCCGCCTTGACCGCGGCCGTCGGGGTGCCGGGCGCGAACGCCTGGTGATCGCCGAGCAGGAGATAGAGGACCACGGCGACGATCGGGATCGTCCCGCCGAGGACTGCCGCCGTCCACGCGCCTGCACGCGGCGCGATGCCGTCTCCGGCGGCCGGTGAAGACGCCGTCGATTCGTCGAGCACACGCTGTTCCAGCTCGCGGCACGCCTGCTCGTACCGGTCGCGCGGCATCGTGCCGTTGGCGAGGTCGGTCTCGAGCTCGGCCCGCTGATCGCGCAGGATCGCGACGTTCGACGCCTCGCGGCCGACGCCCGCGCTCCTGTGGCGGCCGAGCAGGGGCACCAGCACCCACGCGAGGGCCGCCGCGACCATCAACGCGGCAATGAGAACGAACGCAATCACGGTGTGTCTTTCTTCGTGTCGCCGGCGAGCATGTCGGCGGCGCGCGCGTGCTCTTCGGCGGTGAGGGGAGTCTCTTCGGCGACGCGGCGGCGGCCGCGCAGCACGACGACGATGACGGCGAGGCCGATCGCGAACAGCAGCGCCGGACCGCCCCACAGCAGCAGCGTCGTCGCCTTCACCGGCGGCCGGTAGAGGACGAAGTCGCCGTAGCGGTTGACCATGTAGTCGATGATTTCCTTGTCGCTCTTGCCGGCGTCGATCTGTTCGCGGACTTGCCGGCGCAGGTCGACGGCGAGCTCGGCGTTGGAGTCGGCGATCGTCTGGTTCTGGCACACGAGGCAGCGCAGTTCGTCGGTGAGCCTGACCGCGCGCGCCGACTTCACCGGATCTTTCTCGGTCGGCACTGCGTCGGCGGCGAGCGTCAGCGGTGCGAACGTCGCGACGAGCGAAAGGAGGAGGGCGCAACCGAAGCGGATCATGATTTCTGCAGCTGCCGGACGAGCGGCAGGATCTTCTTCTCCAGCGCCTCCGCGGTGACGGGGCCGATCTGCTTGTAGCGGATCGTCCCCTGCTTGTCGATGACGAACGTCTCCGGCACGCCGTAGACGCCGAAGTCGATGCCGACGCGCCCATCGCGGTCGACCACCGACACGTCGTACGGGTTGCCGAGCTGCGCGAGCCAGCGCATCCCGGCCGTCGACTCGTCCTTGTAGTTGAGGCCGACGAGCGGAACGATCTTCGCGCGGCCGAGCTCGACCAGCAGCGGATGCTCCTCGCGGCACGACACGCACCACGACGCCCAGACGTTGAGCAGCCACACCTGGCCCTTCATGTCGGCGGTGCCGAGCGTCCGGCCGGGCTCGTGCAGTTGCGTGAGCGTGAACGTCGGCGCCGGCTTGTCGATCAGCGGCGACGGCACCTCGCGCGGGTTGAGGCCGAGGCCGACGAACAGGAAGCCCAGCAGGACGACGAACAGCCCGAGCGGAATGAGGAATTTGGTCATCGCCGGCCCCTAGTCCGCGCCGGCGGCGCCGGGTGCTGCGCCGGGCACCGCCACATCGCGCGGCTGCGCGATCCGGTAGCGGCGGTCGGAGAGCGCAAGCAGTCCCCCGAGCGCCATGATGATGCAGCCGAACCAGATCCAGGTGACGAACGGCTTGTGATAGACGCGCACGCTCCACGCGCCGCCGTCGACCGGCTCGCCGAGCGAGACGTACAGGTCGCCGAAAAAGCCTGGGCGGATGGCGGCCTCGGTCATTGGCATTCCGCCGGCGTTGTAGACGCGCTTTTCGGGATTCATCGTATCGATGTGAGCGCCGTTGCGGCTGACGTCGAACGCGCCGCGCGCGGCACGATAGTTCGGGCCCGTGCCTTCGACCACGCCGTCGAAGCGGAACGTGTAGCTGCCGACGGTGACGGTGTCGCCGACGCCCATCTTCACGTCGCGCTCGGTCTCGTAGCCCTTGACCATCGTCACGCCGACGATGAACACAGCCACGCCGAGGTGCGCGGCGACCATCCCCCAGTAGCCGCGCGGCTGACGGCCGAATTGCGCGAGCACGCCGGTGCCGCCGCCGGAGAGCCGCTCGCGGACGTTGACGAACGTGCTGGCGACGATCCACAGCGCGAGCAGCAGCCCGAAGCTCACCATCGGCGTCCACTTGCCGGCGGCGAACGGCAGCAGCAGCGCAGTGACCACGGCGACGGCGGCCGCCCAGCGCAACCGCTGCCAAAGGTCGGGCAGCTTCGCCTGCTTCCAGCGCGAGATCGGGCCGATGCCCATCAGGAACACCAGCGGCGTCATCACCGGCACGAACACCGTGTCGAAATACGGCGGGCCGACCGAGATCTTGCCCAGCGCCAGCGCGTCGAGGAACAACGGATACAGCGTGCCCAGCAGCACCGACGACGCGGCGACGACGAGCAGCACGTTGTTGGCGAGCAGCATCGATTCACGCGACACGGCGTCGAAGCGGCCGCCGGCGCGCACCTTCGGCGCGCGCACGGCGAACAATGCCAGCGAGCCGCCGATGACGAGCGTCAGGAAGGCGAGGATGAACACGCCGCGCCGCGGGTCGGTCGCGAACGCGTGCACCGACGTCAGCACGCCGGAACGGACGAGGAATGTGCCGAGCAGCGACAGCGAGAACGCGCTGATCGCGAGCAGCACCGTCCACGCCTTGAACGTGCCGCGCTTCTCGGTGACGGCGAGCGAGTGGACCAGCGCGGTGCCGACGAGCCACGGCATGAACGACGCGTTCTCGACCGGGTCCCAGAACCACCATCCGCCCCAGCCCAGCTCGTAATACGCCCACCAGCTTCCGAGCATGATGCCGCAGGTGAGGAAGCACCACGCGAGCGTGGTCCACGGCCGCGACCAGCGGGCCCACGTGGCGTCGAGGCGGCCGCCAATCAGCGCCGACAGCGCGAACGCGAACGCGACCGAGAAGCCGACGTAGCCCATGTACAGCAGCGGCGGGTGGAACACCATCCCCGGGTCCTGCAGCAACGGGTTCAGGTCGCGGCCGTCCGGCGCCGGCGGGAATAGCCGCTCGAACGGGTTCGACGTCAGCAGCATGAACAGCAGGAAGCCGGTGGACACCAGCCCCATCACGCCCAGCACCCGCGCCACCATCTCGTCGGGCAGGTGGCGGGAGAACGCCGTCACCGCGAGCGTCCAGGCGCCGAGCATGAACACCCACAGCAGCATCGATCCCTCGTGCGAGCCCCACGTCGCCGCGATCCGGTACTGCAGCGGCAGTTGCGAGTTCGAATTGGTCGCCACGTTCAGCACCGAGAAGTCGTTGCCGATGAACGACGCGGTGAGGCAGCCGAACGCCAGCGCGACGAACAGGAACTGGCCGCGCGCGGCCGGGCGCGCGACCGCCGTCCACGCCGGAATGCGCCGGGCGGCGCCGACGAGCGGCAGCGTGCCCTGGATCGCCGCCAGCAGCAGCGCGAGGATGAGAGCGAAATGGCCGAGTTCGGGAATCATGGGCGCTTCCTTTGTGTCGTCACTTGAGCGACTGAACGGCCTTGTCCATCGCCGCCTTGTCGTGCGCCCGCGTCACAGCGTCCTGCGCTGCGGGCGGCATGTAGTTTTCGTCGTGCTTGGCCAGCACCTCGGTCGCGTGGAACGCGCCGTCCGGGCCGAGCTTGCCCTGCGCCACGACGCCTTTGCCCTCCTTGAACAGGTCGGGGAGGATGCCGGTGTAGACGACGGGAACGGTCTTCGCCGTGTCGGTGACGACGAAGCGCACCGTGAGCCCGTCGGACTCGCGCTTGAGGCTCTTCTCCTCGACCAGCCCGCCGATCCGGAACGCCCGGCCCTGCGGCACGCGGTTCTCGGCGATGTCGGACGGCGAGAAGAAGAACACCAGGTTCGACTGGAACGCGTTCAACACCAGCGCGACGGCGACGGCGAGCACCGCCACGCCTGCACCGATCCAAAGGAAGCGCCGATGGCGCGGCTTGATCGTCATTCACATCTCCTTTAACGCGACCCGGCCGTTCATCCGGTCTTGCCGGACAGATCGCTCGTTGCTTCGGGCACGGCGAGCCGCGCTTCCTCGATGACCGCACGGCGCCGCGAGCGCAGCGAACGGACCTCGAGCGCGAACACGATCGCCATCGCGACGTACGAACACCACACGTAGAAACCGTAGCCGCCCATCGCGAAAAACGCGCTCATTCGGCTTGCCTCACGATCGTTCTCCCGGCTATGCCGCCTACGCCGCGCGGACTTCGTCGAGCGCCACCACCCACGCCGCGCCGCGCTCGCGGTCGATCATGATCGTGCGCACCCGCACCAGCACCACGGCGATCGAGTAGAACCACGCCGCGAACGACATGATCAGCATCCCGGTCAGCATGATCGCCGCCATCTTCGGCGCCGCCGTCACGCTGATCGACGATCCCTGGTGCAGCGTATTCCACCACTTCACCGAGTAGTAGATGATCGGGACGTTGACCACGCCGACCATCGACAGCACGGCGCACGCGCGGTCGGCGCGGCGCGGATCGTCGATCGCGTTGCGCAGCGCGATGACGCCGAGGTAGAGAAACAGCAGGATCAGCTCGGACGTCATCCGCGCGTCCCACGCCCAGTACGTGCCCCACGTCGGCCGGCCCCAGAACGCGCCGGTCCACAGCGCGACGAAGGTCATCAGCGCGCCGGTGGGCGCGATCGCCTGCGCCATCATCGCCGACAGCCGGGTGTTGAATCCGACGGCCAGCGCGCTCCAGCACGCCATCACGACGTAGAGGAACATCGACAGCCAGGCGGTCGGCACGTGGATGAAGATGATCCGGTAGGCCTCGCCCTGCTGCGCGTCGGTCGGAGCGACGACGAGGCCGACGTAGAGCCCGACGGCGGCGAGGATCGCCGCCGACCACGCAAACCACGGGATCAGCCGGCCCGCGAGCGGGTAGAACGTCGCGGGGGAGGCGTAGCGATACCAGTTGAGCGTAGCCATCGGTGCAGGTGTCAATCCAGTGCAATGCGCACGGCGGCGGCGGCAGCGAACGGCGCACCGACCACGGCGACCAGTAACCCTGCGCCAAGCAGGGACAGGTTCGCGGTGGCGCCGAGCCCGGCGCGCACCGCATCCACGGCCCCGGCGCCGAAGATCAGCACGGGGACGTACAGCGGGAGGATCAGCAACGCGAGCAGGCTGCCGCCCGCCCGGAGCCCCAGCGTCAGCGCCGCACCGATCGCGCCCAGCAGCGACAGGATCGGCGTGCCCACGAGGAGCGCGGTCGCCAGCACCGCCAGCGACTCCGCGTCCATCGCGTACTGCAAACCGAGCAGCGGTGCCAGCAGCGCCACCGGCAGCCCCGTCGTCAGCCAGTGGGCGAGTATTTTACCGGACACCAGCGCTTCGAGCGGGTAGGGCGACAGCGCGATCTGCTCGAGCGTGCCATCGGCGTGGTCGCCGGCAAACAGCCGCGGCAGTGAAAGCAGCGAGGCGAGCAGCGCCGCCACCCACAGGACGCCGGGGCCCATCGTGGCGAGCAGGTTGCGCTCCGGTGTCGTGGCGAGGGGGAACAGGGAGACCACGATAACGTAGAACAGCAGCTGGACGCCGAGTTCCGCCCGCGAGCGCAGCGCGATTCGAATGTCGCGGGCGAGCGCCCAGCGGATCCCCGGCAGGATGGCCCCGGCCGCAGCCGGGGCGGGAGTAGCGGGTGCCGTCGTCTCCATCTCGTCGCGCGTCAGGCCAGCGTCAGCGAGCGCAGCCGCAACTCGGGAAGGCCGAGCGGCGCATGCGTCGCCGCGACGGCGGTTCCGCCGCGATGCAGGTGGTCGGCGACCAATTGCGCGAGCAGCGACGTTCCGGCGGCGTCGAGCGCCGTCACCGGCTCGTCGAGGATCCACAGCGGCCGCGCGAGCAGTGAAAGCCGGGCGAGGCCGATCCGCCGCCGCTGCCCCTGCGAGAGCACGCGCGCAGGCAGTGCCGACTGCCGGGTCAGCGAGACGGCGTCGAGCGCGCGGCGGATCGCGTCGCGGGTCGAGGCGACGCCCGCCAGCGCCGTCAGCGACGCAAGGTTCTCTTCGGCGGTCAACTCGTCCTTCAGCGCCGGAAGGTGGCCCGCGAACGCGATTGCCGTGCGCACTGCGGGCGCGAACGGCGCCACGCGCGCGCCGTTCCAGAGGATCTCCCCGGCGGAAGGCGTCGAAAGCCCGGCCAGCATCCGCAGCAACGTCGTCTTGCCGGTGCCGTTGGCGCCCGTCACCACGAGCGCGTGGCCCGGCTCGACCCGGAACGAGAGTCCGCTGAACAGCCGCGCCAGGCCGCGGCGCGCCGCAAGGTCGAGCGCTTCGAGCATCGGATCGGGTCGGGGTCGGTTGGGGCGGGCAGGGACCGTCGCCCGGGCGGGCGCGGCGAGGGTGGCGCAAGGGTCGAATTATAGCGGGCGGAGGACCCCGTACCTTGAGCGGCGTCAACGCGTGCCCGCGGCCGCGGGTACCCCCGAACGCATTGGGGAATTCTAGCGTGCCGGTTATGATGGTGCCGCGTTCGCCCGAGCCGGATTTTCCCGCGGGCGGGGCGCGGCGAGCGGAGATGCGAATGCCAACGGCGAACGGAAGGACTCTGCAACGGCTCGCGCGACGAGTTCGGACGTTTGCGCTCACGGCGCTGGTCGCGCTGCCGCTCGTCGTCGCGTCGCCCGCCGCGCAAGCGGTCAAGACCGCGAAGTCGTTCACGCCGGCGACGATCGTCAGCGGTGGCACGTCGCA
>JBDTVU010000136.1:0-8866 GCA_040007035.1 Betaproteobacteria bacterium
CGCCTGCC
The DNA here is from genome assembly GCA_040007035.1 of Betaproteobacteria bacterium. GTDB lineage: Bacteria > Pseudomonadota > Gammaproteobacteria > Burkholderiales > Casimicrobiaceae > CAIWHR01. The sequence continues at coordinate 9 of JBDTVU010000136.1, forward strand.
TCGAGTGCGCGGAGCTGCTCCTGGATCTGGAACGCGAGGTCGAACGTCAGCAGGAAGATCTTGCTGCCGTCGATCGAGCCTCCCTTGTTCGCCGAGAATGGCGGGAAGTCGTGGCCGACCGGGATGATCGCCACTGCCTTTGCCATCCGATGCACGGGCGCGACGTCGGTGAGCTTCGCCCAGTGGCAGAACTCCTGCAGATAACGGATCACCGTGTTGAGCTGTCCGGGCAGGAAGCCGTAGGGATTGGCCAGCGCCAGCAGCAGCGCCTGCAGGTAGACGCGCTCGGGCGTCATCTCCGGCTGGTCGGTGGCGATGGCGCTCTGGTGCAACCCGCGCTCGCGCGAGAACGCGTAGACGGCGTGGGCGTCGAGCCACGTCTTCGACGGCACCGGCGAATACGAGAGGTAGCTGTTGATCAGGATGCGCGCGGTGCACTGGAGGCAGCGGTGGATCAGCGCCACCAGCAGCCGGGTGCCGGTGAGCAGGATCCGCCGGTCGCCTTCCCGCGACAGCAGGTGCTTGTACGCGACCGACAGCTCGTGGGCGAGCCCGAGCGCCGCTTTCGCTGCTTCCAGCGCATCGCCGGACAGCGGGTGCGACGCGCGCGCGAACTGCTTCTCCAGTTGCGGCCACAGCGTGTTCGCCGTGATCCAGTAGCGCTCGGCGAGCTCCAGCCGGCGGGAGTCGCTCATCGTCATCCGGTTGATCGCCGCCAGCGAATCACCGATGACGCCGGCCGCCTCGACCGGGTCCTTCCTCAGCATCTCGTCGAGCCACGGGAAGACCTTCGCCGGACGGATTTCGGGCGGGTTCGCGGGACGCGGATCGAGCGGCGGCAGGCTGAGCGTCAGGGGCATGGTCGGCGGGGAGGGGAGAGCGACGCCGATTGTAAGCGAAGCGGCGCGCGGCGCGGTGACGTCAGGGTCTTTGCCGCTGCCCGCATTCGGATGGTCAACCGTTCAGGAACAGGACGACCGGCGCGATCTGGTCGGGCGTCAGCAGCATCGGCGCGTGACCCACGCCCGCGAACTCGATCACCTTCGGCCGCGGACCGCGGGCGGCCATCTGCGCGGCGGTGGCGGCCGACAGCAGATCGGACGCGGCACCCCGCAGCACGAGCGTCGGGCATCGGATCGCGTCCCACAACCCCCACAGGTCGGGCGGCGCCGGCTGCGCACGGAACGGCACGGCGATGCCCGGATCGTAGGCGAGACGCCACCTGCCATCGGGGCGCTGGCGGACGTTGGTCCGCGTCAGGTACGTCCACTCGGCTTCGGTCAGCGCGCCGAACGGCGCCGACACCGCGCGGATGTAGCGCTCGGCCTCGTCGAACGACGCAAACGACGGGTCCATCCCGATGTACTCGCCGATCCTCGCAAGTGCCGCGGGCTCGATCGCCGGCCCGACGTCGTTGACGACCAGCCGGGCGATCGGCTGCTTCGGCTGGGCGGCGATGGCGATGCCGAGCAGCCCGCCCATCGACGTGCCGATCCAGTCGACGCTTTCGGCGCCGCTGCGAGCGACCAGCGCGGTCAGCGTCGTCAGGTACGTCGCAAATCCGTAATCGTTCGGGTCGGCGAGCCAGTCGGACTCGCCCCGTCCCGGCATGTCGACGGCGAGCACGCGATGGGTCGCCGCGAGCGCCTCCGCAATCACGTCGAAATCGCGGCCGTTGCGGCCGAGGCCGTGGACGCAGATCGCGACGCGCGAATTCCGGGGGTCGCCCCACTCGTGATAGACGACGCGGTGGAAGCCGTGCGGAGAGAGGCCCTTGAAGTCGTGGCTGCGTGGGGTGGTGGCGGTGAGGCTCATGGCAGTGCGTCATCCCTCTGCGCGTAGCGTGCGATCGAGGATCAGCAGCATCGCCGCGGTCGCGCCCCAGATGTAGCGGTCGCCGAACGGAATTGCCCAGTAGTCGCGGCGTTGCGCTCCCAGCATCCTGAAGTGGCGCTGCTGGTTCGCCGGCTCGAGCAGGAACGCGAGCGGCACCTCGAACACGTCGGCGACCTCGACCGGATCGGGCGTCAGATCGAACGGCGGCTCGACCCAGCCGACCACCGGCGTCACCCGATAGCCGGTGACCGTCTCGTAGTCGGCGAGATTGCCGAGCACCGAGACCTGCTCCGGCGGCAATCCGACTTCCTCCGCCGCTTCGCGCAGCGCCGCGGCGGCGAGGGTCGCGTCGTCCGGCTCGACGCGTCCACCCGGGAAACTGATCTGGCCGGCGTGGTCGGGCAGGTCGGCGCTGCGCTGGGTGAGCAACACCTGCAGTCCTTGCGGTCGATTGACGAGCGGCACAAGCACTGCCGCCGCCGTCGGCTCGCCTTCGCGGCCGGGCAGACGGAAGCCGTCGGACAGGTTGCGCGCCGACGCCGGCGCAGGGCGACCGAGTCGCACTGCGAGCCAATCGCGCTGGGCGGTCGGGGGGAGTCTGAACAGCGGCAGCGACATCGGAGCACGGGGCAAGACCATCGCGCCACGGGCAAGGCGCGACATCGGTTGCGGGCCATGGCGGCGGTCAAGGTTCATCGCCGTGTCCGCGAATCATACCGCGTAGCGCGGCGCCTGCACGCGTCCGCGCGGTCGCTCGCCCGCCGCGACGAGCGGACGCGACGTAGGCGCGGTAAGCAACACCACACCGGGGGACCGCTGCCCCAGTTCCGCACGTTGAAGCACTTCTGCCGCCGCGACGCCGCCGAAGCGATCCATGCCCATCGCGGAATCGGGCGCGCCGCTGTGCGACAATCCTGCCGTCAAATTGGTCGCGCTGCGATCGCGGAGCGCCGCACTCCGGGGGAAGCGGCCGCTTCACGCCGTCACGCAATCGTTGGAATCGATGATCAATGCCCGATGCCGCCGCCGTGGCCGCGAATTCTCCCTCCACCCGGTTTCGCCCCGATGAGTGAAGACACGAATTTCGGCGTCCTGATGTTCGCCCATGGCGCGCGCGATCCGCGCTGGGCCGAGCCGTTCCTGCGCGTCGCCGCCCGCGTGCGTGCCGACGCCCCCGGGCTGCTGGTCGAGCTTGCGTATCTCGAATTCATGAAGCCCTCGCTGGGCGAGGCGGTGCAAAGACTGGTCGATCGCGGCGCGCGGCGGATTCGCGTGGTGCCGCTTTTCTTCGGACCCGGAGGGCATCTGCGCAACGAGGTCCCGGAACTTATCCGCGTGGCGATGGTGGCGGATCCCGGGCTTTCGATCGAGCTCGCCGCGGCGGCGGGCGAGGACGACGGGGTCATCGCGGCGATCGCGGCGTATTGTCTTCGACACAAGTGAGCGTCGGCGCGTCGGGATCCGTCGGCCACGATGAGCGTGACCAGTCGCCTGATCGGCGTCGCGCGGAGAGGCGGAGGATGCGATGAATCGCGGCGCTGCGGCGGCCGCGCTTGCGTCCGGTCGCGGCGGCGAATTCCGGGTCCGGGGGTGGGGGGCGCGGGGCGGCGCTCTGGCAATCGGCGGTAGCGGTCGATGCCGTGAAATCATTGGATTATATTTTACATAATACAAATTATGCGACATTAGATAGATCCAAACTCGGCCTGGCGGGACGGCGGCATCGCCTTCGAACCCGAAGTGGCCGACCCGCTTGCGGCCCGCGACCCGCCCGGCTGCGATAGACTGCGCGCCGACCCGACTTCTGCACCCGCCACATGTCCATCGCCACCGAATTCCAGCGCGCGTTCCGCCTGCACCAGGAGGGAAAGCTGCGCGAAGCATTCCTTCGCTACGACGCGATCCTCGCGGCGCAGCCTGATCACGCGCCGTCGCTGCATTACTCCGGCGTCGTGCTGATGCAGGCCGGCAAGCACCAGCCCGCCATCGAACGGATCCGCGCCTCGCTGAAGCTCGATGCGGGATCGGCCGACGCGTGGTCCAACCTGGCGTCGGCGCTCGACGCCGTCGATCGGCCCGAAGCCGCGGTCAACGCGCTGAAGCAGGCCGCGCACCTGGCGCCGCATTCGGCGGAGATCTGGTCGAACCTCGCCGCCAGCGAGCTTGCGCTGCACCAGTACGCCGACGCCGAGCATTCGGCGCGCCATGCGACCTCCGCCGACGCAGCCCGCGGCCGCGGCTGGTATCACCTTGCGCTGGCGCTCGACGGACAGGGCCGCGTGCTCGAAGCCCTCGACGCGGCTTCGCGCGCGGCAGGCGTCGCCCCCGCCGACGCATCGTGCGCGGGCCTCAAGGCGCAGCTTCAGGAGCGCATCGACCAGCTCGGTCAGGCCCGGACGACGCTCGAAGTCGCCTTGGCGCGGATGCCGACTTCGGCCGCGCTGCACAGCCAGCTCGCGTCGGTCGCCGAACGCCAGGGCGACCTGCCGGCCGCGGCGATCGCCCACGCCAACGCGTTGCGGTTGCAGCCGGACAACGGTGCGGCGCTATCGCAACTCCTTTTCCTGCGCAAGCGGATGGCCGACTGGCACGACCTCGCAACGTTGCGCGACCGCTTCCGGCAAGGGGTCGCCGAGGGACGCGCGCTGCTGACGCCCTTCTCCTTCCTCGGCGATCCGTCGACGCGCGCCGAGCAGCGCACCTGCGCCGAGCGCTGGGCGAAGGGCTACACGACGCCGACGGTGCGCAGTCGCCGGCTGCTGACCGAAGGCCGGCTGCGCATCGGCTACCTGTCCGGCGACTTCTACGACCATCCGACGGCGGTGCTCGCGGCGGGCGTGTTCGAGGCGCACGACCGGTCGCGGTTCGAGCTGTCCGGCTACTCGACCGGCCCCGACGACGGCAGCGCCTGGCGCGCGCGCGTTGCCGGCGCGTTCGACCATTTTCACGATGTCCGCGGCGGTTCGCCGGCCGCGCTGGCCGAGCGGATCCGCGCCGACGGGATCGACGTGCTGGTCGATCTCAAGGGTCATACCGAGGGCGCGCCGTTCGACGTGCTCGCCCGGCGCGCCGCACCCATCCAGGTCCATTGGCTCGGCTATCCGGGAACGCTCGGGGCGCAGTTCGTCGACTATCTGATCGGCGACTCCGTCGTCACGCCGCTGGCCGAAGCGGGTGACTACGCCGAGTCACTCGTCCTGCTCACCGGCAGCTACCAGAGCAATGACCGCACGCGTGTCGACCGCCCTCCTCCGCCCCGCGCGGCGCTCGGCCTGCCGGATACCGCCGTCGTGCTGTGCTGCTTCAACGCGACGTTCAAGATCGATCCGGAGGTGCTCGACGCATGGGCGCGGATTCTCGCCGCCATGCCGGACGCCGTGCTGTGGCTGCTCGCGCGCGGCGACGACGATCCGGCCGTCGCCAACCTCCGGCGCGAGGTGGCGGCGCGGGGGATCGATCCGCGCCGGCTCGTGTTCGCGAACCGGCGGCCGCACGCCGATTACCTCGGCCTCTTCCGCCACGCCGACCTGTTCCTCGACACGTGGCCGTACAACGCGCATACGACGGCCAGCGACGCGCTGTGGATGGGCTGCCCGGTGCAGACGGTGCGCGGCGAGACGTTTGCCGGGCGCGTCGGCGAGAGCCTGCTGCGCACCGTGGGCCTGCCGGCGCTGGTCGCGCCTGACGTCGACGGCTATGTCGCCGCGGCGATCGAGCTGGCGCGGGACGGCGATCGGCGGGCCGGTCTGCGCCGCCACCTCGACACGGCCGGTCGGGCGTCGCCGCTGTTCGACGCCGCGACCTTCGCCCGCAGACTCGAGCACGCGTATGCCGAGATGGCGTCGCAGTACCGCGCCGCTCGCCGCGCCCCGATCGTGGTGCCGCCGGTCGCCGCCTGACCGCGGCGCCACTGCCTGCACGGACGGTCAGTCGCGCAGAATCGCAAGCGCGCGGTCGATGCGATCGACGGTGATAATCTTTACTCCGTCAATGGCTTGCTTAGGCTTGTTGAGATTCGGGATGAGGAACTGGCGGAACCCGAGCTTCGCCGCCTCCTTGATCCGGTCCTGTCCCCGCTGGACCGGCCGCACCTCGCCCGCGAGGCCCACCTCGCCGAACACCAGCGTCTTCGCCGGCAGCGGACGCCCTGTCAGCGACGAATGGACGGCGAGCAGCACGGCGAGGTCTGCGGCCGGCTCGGCGATCCGCACACCGCCGACGGCGTTGACGAAGACGTCGTAGCCGCCGGTCTCGACGCCGCCGTGCCGATGCAGGACGGCCAGGAGCAGCGCCAGCCGCTGCGGGTCGAGGCCGACCGACAGCCGTTTCGGCATCCCGCCCTGCACCGGGTCGACCAGCGCCTGCACTTCGACCAGCAGCGGCCGCGAGCCTTCGAGCGTGGCGACGATCGCCGAACCCGGCACCGACTCCGCGTGCTGCGACAGGAACAGCGCCGACGGGTTGGCCACGCCTTTGAGACCGCGCTCGGTCATCGCGAACACGCCAAGCTCGTTGGCGGCGCCGAAGCGGTTCTTGATCGCCCGGACGAGGCGGAAGCTGGAATGGGTGTCGCCCTCGAAATAGAGGACGGTGTCGACGATGTGCTCGAGCACGCGCGGGCCGGCGATCGCGCCTTCCTTCGTCACGTGGCCGACGAAGATGACGACGATCCCGCGCTGCTTGGCGAGCCGGGTCAGTTGCGCCGCGCACTCGCGGACCTGGGCGACGCTGCCCGGCGCGGACGTGAGCGCCTCGGTGTAGGCGGTCTGGATCGAGTCGATGACGACGACATCGGGCGCCTCGGTGCCGATGGTCGCGACGATCGCCTCGAGCTGCACCTCGGCCAGCATCGACACCGGCGCGTTGATCAGGCCGAGCCGCTGCGCCCGCAGCGCGACCTGCTCGACCGATTCCTCGCCGGTGACGTAGAGCGCTTTACGTGTGGCGCCGATAGCCGCCATCGCCTGCAGCAGCAGCGTCGACTTGCCGATGCCCGGGTCGCCGCCGAGCAGCACGACGCCGCCGGGCACAAGGCCGCCGCCCAGCACCCGGTCGAATTCCTCGACGCCGGTCGGAAACCGCGCGGTCGCCTTAGGCTCGACGCTGGCAAGCGACCGCACGGCGCTGGCCTTGCCGGCGACGGTCTGGAAGCGCGACGGCGCCGGCGCGGCGATCGTCTCGACCAGCGTGTTCCAGGCGCCGCATTGCGGGCACTGGCCTTGCCACTTGGGGCCCTGGCCGCCGCACTCGGTGCAGCAGTACAGCGTTTTTACCTTCGCCATTGCGTCGGCTACCGCGGCTGGATCGCGTCACGGATCGTGACGGCCTCGGGGCAGTCGCGCTGCGCGGCCACGGTCTGCGATCCTAAGTGAGTTCGTCGGGCGTCACGACGGCGGTGCCGAGCTTGCCGACGACCACGCTGGCGGCCCGGTTGGCGATGCGCACCGCCGTGGCAACGTCGGCCCCCGCACCCATCAGCACGGCGAGCGTCGCGATCACCGTGTCGCCGGCGCCGGAGACGTCGTACACCTCGCGCGCCTGCGCCGGGATGTGGTCCGCACCCTGCGCGGTGTAGAGGCTCATGCCTTCCTCCGACCGCGTGACCAGCAGTGCGTCGATGCCGAGGTCCGATCGCAGCGTCTGCGCCTTCACCGCCATGTCGTACTCGTCGCGCCAGCGGCCGACGACCTGCCGGAACTCGCCGCGGTTCGGCGTGATCACGGTCGCGCCGCGATACCTCGCCCAGTCGTCACCCTTGGGGTCGACGAGGACGCGCTTGCCGGAGGCACGCGCGCGCTCGATCATCGTCGCGATGTGCGTCAGCCCGCCCTTGCCGTAGTCGGAGAGGACGACGACGTCGGCGTCGGGGAGCAGCCGGTCGTAGTCGGCAAGCTTGCCCGCCAGCACCTCGTGCGACGGCGGCGTCTCGAAATCGATTCGCAGCAACTGCTGCTGGCGGCCGATCACGCGCAGCTTCACCGTCGTCGCGATCGACGCGTCGCGCAGGAAGGACGTCTGAACGCGGTCGGCGGCGAGCAGCCGCTCGAGCGTGGCGCCGGCCTCGTCGGACCCGGTGACCGACAGCAGCGTCGCCGTCGCGCCGAGCGCCGCGGCATTGCGCGCGACGTTGGCGGCGCCGCCCGGGCGCTCCTCGCTCCGCGCGACCTTGACCACCGGCACCGGCGCTTCGGGCGAGATGCGATCGACGTCGCCGAACCAGTAGCGGTCGAGCATCACGTCGCCGACGACGAGCACGCGCGTCCGCGCGACGCGGTCGCGCCAGTCGGCAAAGCGGACAGGGGCCGACATCAGCGCCGCCCGATCGCGAAGTACTCGAGGCCCGCTGCGCGCACCGCCGGCGGATCGTAGAGATTGCGGCCGTCGAACACCAGCGGCTCCTTCAGCGCGGCGCGCAGCGCATCGAAGTCCGGGCTGCGGAACTCCTTCCACTCGGTGACGACGACCAGCGCGTCGGCGCCGGCCACGGCGTCCATCGGCGACGCGGCGTACGTGAGCCAGGGCGCGTCGCCGTAGATTCGCTTCGCTTCGTCCATCGCTACCGGATCGTACGCGACGATCGTAGCACCCCGCTCCACAAGTGCGGCGATGATCTCGCGCGACGGCGCCTCGCGCATGTCGTCGGTGTTCGGCTTGAATGCGAGACCCCAGACCGCAAACCGGCGGCCGGCGAGGTTTTGACCCAGCCGGGCGACGATCTTCTCCGGCAGTCGAAGTTTCTGCGCGTCGTTCGCCGCCTCGACCGCGTCGAGGATCTTGAGCGGGCGACCGCGCTGCGTGGCCGTGTGCTGCAGCGCCTTGACGTCCTTGGGGAAGCACGAGCCGCCGTAGCCGACGCCGGGGTAAAGGAAGCCGTAGCCGATCCGCGGATCGGAGCCGATCCCCTGGCGGACGTGCTCAATGTCGGCGCCGAGGTCGTCGGCGAGGTTCGCCAGCTCGTTCATGAACGAGATCCGCGTCGCCAGCATCGCGTTGGCCGCGTACTTGGTGAGCTCGGCCGAGCG
>JBDTVU010000137.1:0-8851 GCA_040007035.1 Betaproteobacteria bacterium
CGATGTAATCGACGAGTTGCGGGACGATCTCGGCGTCCCAGTGGCGGGCGATGGCAGCGGCAAGTGCGGTCAGATTCATGTGAACGGATGTCGTTTGAAGAGAAAGTAAGGGGGTATCGAAGGTCGGATCACGATGGCGGCGCCGATGCACGTCCGCCGCTGCACTGGCTGCACCCGCGCCCCGATCATATCGCTGCGGTCACGCAGCGTTGCCGGCGGCCGCGCCCGGCGCCGTGGCGGACCCGGGTTCGTCGGCGAGCCGCCGCAATGCGAATGCCGGCACCGGCTGCGCGTACCCCTTGAGCGTCAGCGGTCCGACCGCATCGACGTCGGCGTCGTCGTCGAGCGCCGCGCGCAGCCGGCGGTCGATCAGGATCTGGCCGCCGTGCGCCTCGTCGCAAAGCCGCGACGCCAGATTGACGACGCCGCCGATCGCCGAATAGTCCCACCGGCCCTCGAATCCAAATGCCCCGAGCGTCGCGAAGCCCTGCGCAATGCCGATGCCGAGGTCGAGATCGTGTCCCAGCTTGAGCCAGCGCGCGCGCAGCGGCACGAAGGCGGCCTGCATCGCCAGCGCCATCCGCGCCCCGCGCTTGCCGGGTTGGGAGACCGGGAACGGGTCGTTGAAGAAGATCAGGATGCCGTCGCCGGCGAAGCGGTCGAGCGTGCCCTCGTGCGCGGTGACGATCGCGCCCATCGCCGCGTGGTATTCGTGCAGCACCGACTGGACCTCCTCGGGCTCGGCCGAGTCAGTGAACGCGGTGAATCCGCGCAGGTCCGCGAACACGTAGCAGATCTCGCGCCGGTGCGGCGCAAGGATGGAGCCTTCGCCGGCGGTGACGATCGCCTCGGCGACCTGCGGCGAGAAGAACTGCTTGAGCTGGCCCAGCCGAGCGAGTTGCGCGACCTGATCGTCGACCCGCTGCTCGAGCGTCGCGTTCCATTCTTTCAACGCATCGGCCTGCCGGCGGACCTCGTCCTGCAGCGACTTCACGCGCAACAGCGAGCGGACACGAGCGAAGAGTTCCGCCTGGTGGATCGGTTTCGACAGGAAATCGTCGGCGCCTGCCTCGATGCCCTTGACCCGTTCCTGCTGCGGATCGAGCGAGGTCACCAGCACGACGGGCAGCAGCGCCGTTTCCGGATCGGCCCGGACCCGCCGGCAGACGTCGTAGCCGGACAGCCCCGGCATCATCACGTCGAGCAGGATCAGATCCGGCTTCTCGCTGGCCACCTTGGCGAGGCCTTCCTCGCCGTTCGTCGCGGTCGCCACGAGATACCCCTTCACTGCCAACAGGTCGGCCAGCAGCTTGACGTTGGCCGGCGTGTCGTCGACGACCAGCACCTTCGCCGGCACTGGCGCGGCCGCAGTCACGGCTTCTTCCCCTCCAGCAGCGCGCGCACGGTGTCGAGGAACTCCTTCAGGTTGATCGGCTTGCCGATGTAGGCGTCGAAGCCCGCCTCGGTGATCATGCGGCGGTCCTGCTGCATCACCGACGCCGTCACCGCCGCGACCGGGATCCCTGCGGTCGCGGGCTCCGCGCGCAGCACGCCGAGCGCTTCGATCCCGTTCATGCCCGGAAGCTGGATGTCCATCAGGATCAGGTCCGGTGCGCGTTCGCCCGCGAGCCGGATGCCGTCCTCGGCGGTCACGGCCTCGATGGTCTCGAAACCCTTGACCTGCAGCACGTCGCGGACGAGCTTCAGGTTCTTCTCGTTGTCTTCGACGATCAGGATGAGGCTCATGTGTCGGTCGGAATCCAGAACGTGAACGTGGACCCCTTGCCGGGGGTGCTTTCGAGGGTGATCTTCCCGCCATGCAGCTCGACGAACTTCCGTGCGAGCGCAAGGCCGAGTCCGGTCCCCTCCTGCTTGCGCGTGTAGTCGGTGCCGACCTGCCGGAATTCCTCGAACACCGCATCCTGGTCTTCGGGTGCGATGCCGATCCCGGTATCGCGGACGGCGATCACGACGCGACCGGGCTCGCGCCGCGCGATCACGCCGACCCGCCCGCCGTCCGGCGTGAACTTGACGGCGTTCGACAACAGGTTGAGCAGGATCTGCTTCAGCTTGCGCTCGTCGGCAACGATCTCGCCCAGCTTCGGATCGGCGTCGAGCGTCAGTGCGATCCCGTGCCGGTGGGCGCGCTCGCGTATCAGCGTCAGCGCGTTGGACAGCGCCTGCTCGACCTCGAACGACGACCGGTCGAGGTCCATCCGCCCGGCCTCGATCTTCGACAGGTCGAGGATGTCGTTGATCAGTCCGAGCAGGTGCTTGCCCGACGAGTGGATGTCCTTGAGGTAGTCCTCCTGCTTGTCGTTGACCTCGCCGAACATCTTCTCCAGCAGCACCTCGGAGAAGCCGATGATCGCGTTGAGCGGCGTGCGCAGCTCGTGCGACATGTTGGCGAGGAAGTCCGACTTGTGTTTGTCGGCGATCTCGAGCTGGCGGCTCTTGTCCTGGATCTCGCGGAACAGCCGCGCGTTCTGGATCGCGATCACCGCCTGCTCGGCGAAGGTCTTCAAGAGCGCGATCTGCTTGTCGCTGAACGGTCCCGCAACCGAACGGCCGACCCAGAGTGCGCCGATCGCACGGCCTTCGGATAGCATCGGCGCCAGCGCGAGCGACCGGTTGCCGAGCGCCCGTGCACCGTCCCGCGCCATCGGCGGAACGCCTTCGGCCTCGATATCCGGCAGGTGGACCAGACGCCGCTCGAGAATCGCCATTCCCGCGCCCGAATCTCGCGCCAGCGGGCGGGGAAACATGCTGCCCAGCTCGGCAACACCGGGCCCCGTGTAGGCCGCCACGTCCAGCGTGCCGTCGTCGCGAACGAGCATGACGCCGACGTTCTGTCCGGCAAACAGTCGCTCGCAACTCTTGAGGATAACGTCGAACACCGGCTTCGTGTCGGCGATCGAACTGCTGATTGCGGAGAGGACTTCCCCCGACGCCCGCTGCTGGTCGAGCGCCTCCTTCGTTTCGTTGAACAGCCGCACGTTCTCCAGCGCGATCGCCGCCTGGTCGCCGAAGGTCGCCAGCAGCGCGATCTCGCGCTCCGAGAACGGCCGCACCTCCTGCCGCCGCAGCAGGATCGTGCCGACCGCCGTGCCCTCGCGGAACATCGGCGTGACGATCACGGTGCGGTGACCGAAGCGCCGGGCGATCTCCTGGCTCAGCGGGTATTCGCTTCCTTCGGCCTCCATGTCGCGGACCTCGATCGTCTTCCGATCCAGCAACGCGCGGCCGGAGACCGATTCGCGGTTGATCGGCAGCGCGTCGACGTTGCTGACCGGATCGGCGGACGGGCCTTTCGACGCGAGGTGCCGCAGCATGCCACCGTCGGTCAGGTACATCGATGCGGCCGATGCGTCGCATAGCCGCGCCGCGCGCTCCGCTATGGCGTCGAGCACCGGCTGCACGTCGGTGGGCGACCCGGAGATCACGCGCAGGATTTCGGCGATCGCCGTCTGCTGCTCCAGCGCTTCCTTGGTCTCGTTGAACAGGCGCACGTTTTCGATCGCGATCGCCGCCTGATCGGCGAACGTCTTCACCAGCGCAATCTGTTTCCCGGTAAACGGCCGCACCTCCATCCGCCACAGCGCAATCGCGCCGATCGCGCGGTCCTCTCGCATCAGCGGCACCGACAGGATCGCACGGTGCCCGAATCGACGCTGCAACTCGCGCCCGACGGGGAATGCCTCCTCGGATGCCGCTGCCAGATCCTCCATATGAATCACGGTCCGGTCGAGAATGGCGCGACCCGTGATCGAGCCACGGGTCAGCGGCATGAATTCGCCCTCGCGCAGCGTCGGCGTGTGGCCGAAAAGGGCGGCACACCGAAGCCTGTCCCCATCGACAAGGACGATTGTCGATTCCGTCGCGTCGCACAGCTTCAATGCGCGCTCGGCGACTGCGTTCAGCATCGGACGCACGTCGCCCGGCGAGCTCGAGATCACCCGCAGGATTTCGGCGATCGCCGTCTGCTGTTCCAGTGCCTCCTTCGTTTCGTTGAACAGCCGCGCATTCTCAATCGCGATCACCGCCTGGTCGGCGAAGGTCCGGAGCAGGTCCGCCTGCTTTTGCGGCGTCTCGCCAGGCTCCGGCCATGCCACGACGACGACGCCTACGGTCACTCCATCCTTCAGCATCGGCGCGCCGATCATGCGGCGCCATTGGCCGACGTTCGCCGTGGTTCGGTCGTAGTCCGGGTCCGCGTGCGCGTCGCTAATCGTCTGGACACGCCCGGACAGGATCACCCGCCCGCTCAGCATGGCCGGGTTCGGCGGCGCAGGATAGTTTCTGCGAGCGTCTTCAAGCGCCTCGGCAGGCCAGTTACGCGTGCCCTCGAGGTGGACCAGCCGGCCGTCGTAGCGGAATACGGCGGCGATCGACGTGCCGAACAACCGCATCGCGCTGTCCATGATCGCCTCGAACACCGGCGCCACGTCGGCTGCCGATTGGCTGATCACCCGCAGCACCTCGCTGATCGCCGTCTGGTAATCGAGCGACTCGCTGAGTTCCTCCGTACGCTCCTCGACCTTGCGTTCGAGGCTTGCGTACGATTCGCGCAGCTGCGCCGTCATCCGGTTGAACTGGTTGGCGAGCCCTTCCAGCTCGTCGCCGGTATGGATGACGATCTGGCCGTCGAGGTCGCCCTCGCCGATCCGGCGCGCGCCCTCGTCGAGCACGCGGATCGGCCGCGCCATTCCGCGCGCGAGCGCCATCGCCGCCAGTGCCGAGATGATCAGACCGCCCAGCAGTAGCAGCCCGGTGCGCACGATCGACGCATCGAGCTTCTCGTAGACCTCGGCCACCGGCTGCTCGACGAACACCCGCCAGTCGAGCGACTCGATCGGTGCGACGGACGCGAGTACCGGCGTGCCGGCAAGGTCGTGCGACACCATCGCCGGTTCGGCGCCGACCGGCCCCGCCATCGCCGCCTTCACGTGCGCGAGCTCAGAAAGGCTGGTCTTGCGCAGGACGAGGCCAATGTCCGGATCGGCGACCAGGAAGCCGCCCCGGTCGATGACGTAGGCCTTGCCCTTCTCGCCGATCTTGATCCGCGATACGACATCCCAGATGAACTTGAGGTTGACGTCGGCGACGGTGACCGGCCCGCTGTCGCTGCCGGACCGGATCGCGATCGTCATGTACGGCTCGGTCTCCTTGCGGAAATACACCGGCCCGTACCACGGCTGCCCGCGCTTCGCGTTGCGGAATGCCGGCTCCTGCGACCGGTCCTTGCCCGACGCCACGACGTCCATCCCGAGCCGCGACACCGCGATCTGCTCGCGGCCCGCGGCATCGAGTTGCGCGATGTCGGTGACCTCCGGCGCCTGCCGCAGGAGCTTCAGGAACTCGACGCGTCGAAGCTCGACGTCACCGGCGTCCAGTTGCGGAAGCGAGGCGTAGCCCAACTGCTGCGAAATCTGCCGGATGTACTGCTCGATCCGGGACGCGGCGGCGATCGCCTTCTCGTGCTGCAGGCTCGCCAGCGCCGCCTTGTTGTCCTGATACGAGAAGTAGATGCTGGTGGCGCCAGAGGCGAGCAGCGCGATCGTCACCAGCGACAGGATCAGCAGCAGATACTTGCGGAACAGGCGGCCGCGGTGGACACGCCGCGGCACCGCCGGCTGATCAGGGCCCGGCGCCTCCGCTGCCGCGACGATGCCCGTCGACGTGCCAGGTGTCACGCCGCGATTCATTGGATGACCCGATCCGCCCGCGCGAGCAACGTCGGCGGCATCGTGAGGCCGAGCCTGCGCGCCGTCGCGAGATTGATCACCAGTTCGATCTTCGTCGGCTGCTCGATGGGAAGATTTGCCGGTTTCGTCCCCCGGAGCACGGCGTCGACGTATCGTGCCACGCCGCGAAAATAATCACGAAAGCTGAGGCCGTAGCTCATCAGTCCACCGGCTTCGGTAAACTCGCGGTATCCGTAGATGCCGGGGAGCTTGTACTGGTCGGCGAGCGGCACGATCCTCGCCGATTCTCCGGCGAGGAACGCCTCGGTCATCACGATCAGCCCACCGGCGCGCTGGCGGTTGATCGCCGCGAACGCGCCGACGAGGTCGCCCGGGACCCGTGCCTCGTACGGCAGGATCGTCACGCCGATCCGCTTCGCGGCGTCCTCGAATTTCGCCCAGAAGTACGGATCCACGAGATTGACCGGGTTGCGCAGGATCGCGATCGCGCGCGCCCCCGGCACCACGGCAGTGAGGAGCTCCAGCCACTTCGGGATCAGCTCCTCGAACTGCGTCGACGAACCGGTCAGGTTGGCGCCGGGCCGGGCGAGGCTCGTCACCAGCCCTGCGCCGACCGGGTCGCCGTCGACGGACATGACCAGCGGGATGGTGCCGGTCGCCGCCTTGGCCGCTCGCGTCGACGGGATACAGGTGGTGACGATTGCGTCGGGCTTCGTCTTGACCATCGATGCCGCAAGCTGCGGAAACTGGTAGGCGGCTTCACCCGCCCATTGGACGTCGACCACGATGTTCTTGCCGTCGACGTAGCCGAACTCGCGCAGGCCCTCCTTGAACGCCGACAGGAACGCGCTGTTGGTATCCTCCGAACCGACGGACAGGTAGCCGACGTGCGGAATCCTCGCCGCGGGCTGCGCGTGCGCGACGAGCGACGGCGTCGCCGCCGCGGCGCCGAGCGCGAGCAGGAACCGGCGTCGACTCGTCACTGAATCACCTCGTCCGCGCGCACCAGCAGCGATTGCGGAATCGTCAGACCAAGCGCTTTCGCGGTCTTGACGTTGATGGCGAGCGCGACGCGCGTCGGCAGCTCGACCGGCAGATCCGCCGCCCGCGCGCCCTTCAGCAACCGGTCGATGTAGCCGGCGAGACGCCGGTAGACTTCGATCAGATCGGGGCCGTAAGTCGCGACGAAGCCCGCGTGCGCGAATTGCGACCATCCGGAGACGGCGAGCAGTTTCTCCTTCAGCGCGAATTCGGCGATGCTCGCGGCCCGCGCGACCATCCCGGCATCCTGGAAGACGACGATGCCCTGGACGCGCTCCCGGCGAATCTGGTCGAATGCGGAATCGGGACTCTCGCCCGGCAGGATCTGCACGTAGGCGGTCTGCACGGCGAGACGTTGGGCGGCATCGAACGACGCCCGCTGCTCGGACTGTTCGCCCGGATGCTGCGGATTGGCGAGAATCGCCACGCGCTGCACCCGGGGTGCGATTGCCTTCATCACTTCGAACCGCTTGCCGACCAGCTCCAGTGCCATGAGCGACATCCCGGTCGTGTTGCCGCCCGGTCGCGCGTAACTCTCCACCATGCCGGCCACCACCGGATCGCCGCTGAACGCGAACACCAGCGGTATCCGGCCGGCGTTGGCTCGATGCGCGACGGGTCCGACAGCGGCCTGGGCAACGATCAGCGCGACCGGAAGCGCCTGCAACTCCTCGATGGCCGCACGCACCTGTTCCGGAGTTGGCTCCACGACCCGGATCTCGATGCCGACGTCGCTTTTGCCGGAATAGCCGAGCGCGCGCAACCCCTCCTGAAACGCGATCAGCGCGGCACCCGGCGCCGTGTACGAGATCCAGCCGATGCGCAGCGCAGGCGCGGGCTGGGCACGAACGCCGATCGACGTTCCCAACGCCGCAGCGCCGATGAGGAACGATCGCCGGTCCGTCACCGGATGACCTCGTCCGCGCGGGCAAGTATCGACGGCGGGATTGTGATTCTCATGGCCTTCGCGGCTTTTGCATTCACGACGAGCTCGACCTTGGTCGGCAATTCGACCGGAAGATCCGCGGGCTTCGG
Source organism: Betaproteobacteria bacterium (assembly GCA_040007035.1). Lineage (GTDB taxonomy): Bacteria > Pseudomonadota > Gammaproteobacteria > Burkholderiales > Casimicrobiaceae > CAIWHR01. The sequence continues at coordinate 7,782 of JBDTVU010000137.1, forward strand.
TCCCTTGCGGATCCTGTCGACGTAGGCGGCCAGCCGGCGGTAGACATCCGCGGCGACCGGGCCGTAGATCATCAGATTGCCGCGGCGGGCGAACTCCGCCCAGCCGTCGACGGCCGGAATGCGGTTCCGGATCGAGAATGCGGCGATGCGCTCCGCGAAGCCCATCGTGGAGCCATCGGCGAAGGCGACGATCGCCTGGTCGTGCGCAGCGGCAATCGCCGTCAGCGCCGTTTCCAGGTCGCCGCCGCTGCGCACCGGAAAATAATGCAGCGTCAGGCCCAGCTTCGTCGCCGCCGCCTGGGAGGCGTCCAGTTCCTTCTGTTCGCCCGGATGCTGCGGATTGGCGATGACCGCCACGCGCTTGAGGCCCGGCAACAGTTCGTTCAGCAGTTCCATCCGCTTGCCCACCAGCGCCAGCGTGAAGAGGCTGATGCCGGTCAGCTGGCCTCCGGGCCGGGCGAGGCTCTCGATGATCTTCGCCTCGACCGGATCTCCGCTGATGCTGAAGACGGTCGGCGTCTTTACGCCTGCGCGGAGCAAGGCGAACAACACCAGGCCGCCCGCCGCGACGATGACGTCGGGTTTCGAGCGGACGATGTCGCCCGCCATCCGTTCCACCTGCTCGCGCGATCCGTCGCCCCAACATGCGTCGATCACCGCGTCCCGGCGCTCGACGTACCCGAGATCGCGCATGCCGCCGCGGAACGCCGCAAAATTCGGCGACGGCGAATCCTTCCGATCGGTCGAGACCCATGCCACGCGGAACACCGATGCAGATTGTGCCGCCGCGGGCAGCGCGATGGCCGCCGGGAGCGCGGCCAGAACAAGGCACGCGGCCCGTCGTTTCATTGGATCACTTCGTCCGCACGCAGCAGCACGGAATTCGGGATCGTGACACCGAGCGCGTTCACGGTCTTCAGGTTGATCGCAAGTTCGAATCGCGTGGGCAGCTCCATCGGCAGGTCGGCGGGCTTCGCCCCCTTGAGGATCCGATCGACGTAGTATGCAGCGCGGCGAGCGGTAGCAAGAATGTCCGGTCCGTAGCTCATCAGCCCGCCGCCCGTCAGATA
>JBDTVU010000138.1:0-8770 GCA_040007035.1 Betaproteobacteria bacterium
TTCTGCACCTCGTGGTGCTTCTGCGTGAACATGTTCGACGGCGTGTTCTCGGAGCCGTCGACCACGCCCGTCTGCATCGCCTGGTAGACCTCGGAGAACGCCATCACCTGCGGGATCGCGCCCAGCGCCTTCATCTCGTCGGTCAGCACCTTCGACGACTGGATCCGCATCTTCAGGCCCTTCATGTCCTCGGGCGTGCGCAGCGGTCGGTTCGCGCTCATCACCTTGAAGCCGTTGTCCCAGTAGGCGAGGCCGACGATGCCTTTGCCTTCGAGCTTCTTGAACAACAGGGTGCCAACCGGGCCGTCCGCCACCGTGTGCAGCTCGGCGTAGTTGTCGAACATGTACGGCAGGTCGAACACCTCGAACTCGCGCACGCCCAGCGGGCCGAATTTCGCCAGCGACGGCGCCAGCATCTGCACCGAGCCCAACTGCAGCGCCTCCATCTCCTCGCCGTCCTTGAACAGCGAGCTGTTCGGGTAGACCTCGATCTTGACCCGACCCTTGCTGCGCTCCTCGGCGAGCTGCTTGAAGCGCTCGGCGCCCTTGCCCTTCGGCGTATCGACGGCAACGACGTGGCTGAACTTGACGACGATCGGCTGCTGGGCGTGGGCGTGCGGCAGCGCAAACAGCGCCGCCGATGCCAGCAGTGTGGCGAGCATCAGGGATTTTCTGCGGTTCATGGGGTCCTCCGGTGGCAGGGCAATCGGGGCGCTCGGGCGGCGCCTTTTACTCAGGAGTCGGTAGCTTGGACGACAGTTGGCGACCTCCATCGCTCTGTGCCACGGCCCAGAATCTGTCGCCCAACTTGGCGACTTCTGAGTAATGGGGTCAGTGTAGTTTATCAATTTTGATAACTTACACTGACCCCATTACCCCTTGACCTCCCCCGACAACCGCCTATAATCCGGGTACCGTATATCCATATGGTATCCGCATGGCTCCCCGCCCCCGCCGTCCTTTCGCCCACCTGACCACCCGGCCGCTCGACGCGCCGGAGGCGCTGCCGCGGCTCACCGCGCGCCAGCAGCAGATCCTCGACTGGATCCGCGCGCACCTCGAGGCCACCGGCATGCCGCCCACGCGCGCGGAGATCGCCGCGGGGCTGGGCTTCTCGACGGCGAGTTCGGCCGAGGACCACCTGCAGGCGCTGGCGAAGAAGGGCGTCCTGGAGATCCTCGCCGGCACCTCGCGCGGGCTGCGGTTGAAGGAGATCCCGGGGATGCCGGTGCAGGGCCTGCTGCCGCTGGTCGGCCGCGTGGCCGCGGGCAGCCCGATCCTCGCCGCCGAGCACATCGAGGCGCAGTACCGGATCGACCCCGCGCTGTTCTCGCCGCAGGCCGATTACCTGCTGCGCGTGCGCGGCGCCAGCATGCGCGACGCCGGCATCCTCGACGGCGACCTCCTCGCCGTGCACAAGAGCGCCGACGCGCGGTCGGGGCAGATCGTCGTCGCGCGCTTGGGCGACGAGGTCACCGTCAAGCGGTTCAAACGCAGCGGCCGCGACATCACACTCGTCGCCGAGAACCCGGCGTTCGCGCCGATCGCCGTCGACCCGAAGAAGACCACGTTCGCGATCGAGGGCGTCGCGGTGGGCCTCATCCGCGGCGGCAAGCTCGGGTGACGCGATGAAGGCCGCGCGCAAGGACGTCGCCGTCCTCGAGGACATCCCCAACGTCGGCAAGGCGGTCGCGGCGGACCTGCGCCGGATCGGCGTGCGCACGCCGAAGGCACTCGCCGGCCGCGATCCGTACCGGCTCTACGCGGCGCTCAACCGCGCGACGGGCGTGCGCCACGATCCGTGCGTGCTCGACACGTTCATCGCTGCGGTGCGCTTCATGGAAGGCGGCCCCGCCGTGCCGTGGTGGCATTTCACGCCCGAGCGCAAGCGCACGCTGGCCGCCAAGCCGCCGCGCAGTCCCCGCACGCGCCGCCGCCCCGCTCCCGATTTCTCATCCTGACTGAGAAACTTGCCGGACGGCCCGCTCTCCCCGGAGTGCGGGCCGTCCGGACCTCTTTCAGGCATTCCCCCGACCCCACAGGATCGAAGGAGGACGCATGACCGCCACCAAGCTGCTGTGGAAGGCCGCCGAGATCCGTTCGCGCGAGCGTGCGTACGCGCAGCGGCTCAATCCCGATTCGCACTTCACCGGCACCGGGCTGTCGCGGCTCGCCGGGATGAAGCGCGCGCACGTGACGATCGCGCGGATCCCGCCGGGCAAGGACTCGTTCGCCTATCACGCGCACCTGGTCGAGGAGGAATGGGTCTACATCCTGTCGGGCGAGGGCGTCGCCGAGATCGACGGCGCCGAGCACGCGGTCGGTCCCGGCGACTTCATGGGCTTCCCGACGCCGTCGGTCGCGCACCTGCTCAAGAACCGCGGCCGCGAGGATCTCGTCTACCTGATGGGCGGCGAGGACGCGCCGGTCGACGTGATCGACTACCCGCACCTCGGCAAGCGCTACGTGCTGCTGCCGACGGCGAAGGGCACCGAGTTCTACGAGCTGGGCGAGCCGATCAAGCCGTTCGGTCCGGCCGACCGGGACGCGTGAGCGGGGCCGGGCTCGACTTTCATCGCGCCGGACGATCGATCCCTCGCCGGCGAAACGCGTGCCCGATCCCGACGATCCCCGATGGCCACGACCCACCCCGCTCTCGCCGCCGTCCTCGCCAACCCCGCGATCTGGCGCGGCGGCGACTGCGCGCCCGAACCGGCGGCGGTGCCGTCGGGCTTCGCGGCGCTCGACGCGGTGCTGCCCGGCCGCGGCTGGCCCGGCGCGGCGCTGACCGAGGTCGTGCTCGCGCGCGAGGGCATCGGCGAGATCCGCCTCACGCTGCCGGCGCTCGTGCGGCTGCAGTCCGCCGGCCGCGACATCGTGTGGATCGCGCCGCCGCATGTGCCGTATGCGCCGGCGCTCGCCGCGGCGGGCATCAACCTCGCGCGCCTGCTCGTTGTCCGCTGCCGAACTTCCGCCGACGCGCTGTGGGCGTACGAGCAGGCGCTGCGCGCGCCCGAGTGCGGCGCCGCGTTCGCGTGGCTCGACGTGAAGGACGACCGCCTGCTGCGCCGGCTCGCCGTCGCCGCGCGCGACGGCCGCACCTGGGGCGTGCTGTGGCGCCGCCCCGGCCAGCGCGGCACCGCCGCCGCCGCGCCGCTGCGGCTCGCATTGGCGCCACAGGACGGCCGGCTCGCGGTGAAGGTCGTCAAGCGCCGCGGCGGCGAACTCGCGCAGCCGGTGATCGTCGACGTCAATGCTGCGCCCGCGCCCACCCTCCCCGATTCGAGGAAAGTAGGGTCAGACTCGACTTTCATCGAAATCCAATGCCAGCCACGCCGCCCACCTGAAAGTCGAGTCTGACCCTACTTTCCGCCCCGAGCCGCACCACCCATCCGAAAATCGAGTCTGACCTTCCTTTTCCACGGAACCGACGCCATGCCCCTCTCCCCCCTCGCCCACCACCTCTTCACGATGGCCTGCAACAACGCGTGGTCGAACCACCGGCTGCTCGCGGCGTGCAGCGGGCTGTCGCAGGAGGACTTCGTCGCCGCGCGCACGAGCTTCTTCCCGTCGATCAAGGCGACGCTCAACCACAACCTGACCGTCGACTGGTACTACGTCGATGCGCTGGAGCGCGGCTTCCGCGGCGAGCCGCCGAACCCCGACGCCTGCCGCTTCTACGAGCCCGAGGAGCCGTTCGACGCCTGCGCGATGCTGTCTGCGGAGCAACACGCGGTCGACCGCCGACTCGTCGCCGTCTGCGCGGCGCTGACCGACGCCGACCTCGCCCGGCCGATCGCCGTGCCGCGTCGCGCGGGCGTCCAACAGGAGCCCGCGACGCGGCTCCTCGCCCACCTGTTCGAGCACCAGATCCACCACCGCGGCCAGGCCCACGCGATGCTCGCCGGCACGCCGGTGAAGCCGCCGCAGCTCGATGAGTTCTTCTGCGCCAACGAGGCGCATCTGCGCGCCGCGGAACTGGCGGAGATCGGGCTGTCCGAGGAGGCGATCTGGGGGAAGGCCGCCCCCGTTGCGACCTGACCGGCGCCGCGGCTCTACCTCAACGCGAACCCGCTGTCGATCGACCGGATGGCTGAGCCTGGTGCTCGCCGTCGCCAACGGTTGCCGATGCTCTGCGCCTGCCTGATCCTCCCGTCGCTGCCGCTCGACGTCTTCGCCCGGGCGCGGCCGCCCGACGCGGAGGCGCGGCCGTTCGCCGTCGCCACCGGCGGCCACTACCCGCGCATCGTCGCCGCCGACGCCGCCGCGTGCGCCGCCGGCGTGCGCGCCGGGCAGCTCGTTTCGGCTGCGCTCGCGCTCGCGCCCGGACTCGTGCTCCGCGACCGCGATCCCGTGGCCGAGGCCGCCGCGCTGGCCGCGGTCGCGGGCTGGGCGACGCAGTTCACGCCGGCGGTGTCGCTGGCGCCGCCGGACGCCGTGCTGGCCGAGATCGGCGCCAGCCTGCGGCTCTTCGGCGGCTTGCCGAAGCTCGTGGCGCGGCTTACGCAGGGCGCCGCCGATCTCGGCTACGCCGCGCGGCTCGCGCTGGCACCCACGCCGCTCGCGGCGCTGCTGTTCGCCCGTGCCGACCGCGCCGTCACCGTCACCGACGCTCCGGGCCTCGCCCGCGCGCTCGCGCCGCTGCCGCTCGCGTTGCTCGATGCCGATCCGGCGCTTGTCGCCACGCTCGCCGCCGCCGGCGTGACCACGTTCGGCCAGGCCTGCGCGCTGCCCCGCGACGGCCTCGCGCGGCGCGCCGGCGCCGGCTTCGTCGCGCTGCTCGACCGTGCGCGCGGTCTCGTGCCGGATCCGCGGCCGCCGTTCGTGCCGCCGCCGCGCTACGTGGGCACCCTCGCGCTGCCGGCGCCGGTCGCCAACGTCGAGGCGCTGGCGTTCGCCGTCAACCGTCTCGTCCACGAGCTCGCGGGTTGGCTTTTGGGGCGCGGGCTCGGCGTGATCGAGCTGTCACTGTCGCTCGCGCACGAGCGCTACGTCGGCGTGAAAACGGGCGTGGCAGCGACCGGCGTTCGCTTCGCGCTGGCCTCACCCGCGCGCGAGCCGGCGCATCTTTCCGCCGTGCTGCGCGAGCGGCTCGCACGCGTCGCGCTGCCGGCGGCGGTCGAGTCGATCGCGCTCGCGAGCGAAGCCACCGCGCCGCTCGCCGGCCGCAACCTCGGCCTGCTGCCCGAGGACGGCGAGGACGCGACGGTGCCGCTCCTCGACCGCCTGCGTGCGCGGCTGGGCGAGGACGCGGTGACGCGGGTCGCGCCGCACGCCGAGCATCGGCCGGAGCGCGCGTGGCGGGAGCACGCGGAGCTGTCGCCGGCCGCCGCACGCGAAAGCAGGGTCAGACTCGACTTCCCGGCGCCCGCACCTTCAGGGGGGGCGAAGCGCGGAAAAGTCGAGTCTGACCCTACTTTTTCACCACGCCCGCTGTGGCTGCTCGCCGAGCCGGAGCCGCTCGGCCATCACCTCGAGCGCGCGCCGTGGGTGCTGCAGGACGGCCCGGAGCGGATCGAATCGGGCTGGTGGGACGGCCGCGACGTGCGCCGCGATTACTTCGTCGCCGTCACGCCGCGCGGCGAGACGGTGTGGATCTATCGCGACGGCCGCTGCGGCTTCGGCGAAGGCGACGGCGAGTGGTTCCTGCACGGGGTGTTTGCCTGACGCGCCGAAGCGTCACGGCGGCAGCGCGACCTTCCCGTCGACGCTGAACTGGTAATCGCGGAACACGTGCTCGGCGGAGAGCACCTCGTAGGTGCCGTCGGCGAGGCGGCGCGACGTATCCTTGAGCCGATACACGTAATGACCGCACGTCCAGCAGTCGAAATTGCGCATGTGGGTGCAAAGGCAGGTCTTTTCCTTGACCGAAACCTTCTTCGCGCGCGGATGGGCTTCGACCTCCCGGTTGTACGCGTTGATGTAGGCGCAATTGCCGGTACTGTCGAGCAGATAACCGTAGGCTTCGCAGTTGGGCCGGACGCCGGCGCCGATCGCCGGACTCGTCGTCAGCATCCGCATCGGGTAGCCGGTCGGCGATATCGAGTTGACGACGACCTGATCTTCGGTCGATTTGAAATATTCCTGCTGCACCTTGGCCGGCAGCCCACACTCGCGCGTCACTGTGAAACGCGTCGCGACCTGCACAGCCGCGGCGCCGGCCTCGAGATATGAAACGGCGTCGCTGCCGGTGAAGATGCCGCCGGCCGGAATCAGCGGAATGTCGAGCGCCTCCTGCTTCAGATACGCCTGGATTTCATCTACGATCGCACGCAGTTCGAATTTGCTCCAGTCGTCGATGCCGAAACCGAGGTGGCCACCAGCCAGCGGTCCCTCGACCACGATGTAATCGGGCAGCCGGTCGTGCCGCGCGTTCTTGCGCAGGAAGAGCTGCAGCGCTCGCAGCGACGACACGATGATGCCGAGCTTCGCATCGCGAAACCGCGGATGGTCCTCCATCAGCGCGAACGAGCCCAGATGCAGGCCGGCGGAGAGCGTGATGCCGTCGATGCCGGCGTCGAGCGCGGATCGCAGCCGCACCCGCAGCGTTTCCCGCGGCGCATTCATCGTCAGCTTTTCCATGCAGTTGACGAAGATCATGCCGTCGCCGCATTTCGCCTCCATCGTCTGTCCGACGTGCATCCGCGTCGCCTCGGCGAGCCGGCCGAGATCGAACATCACCTCCGACTTGTCGCTGTTGGCGACGTTGTACTTGTACAGCTTCTGCTTTTCCTTGACGAAGCCGGTGTGGAATCGACGATCGGAGACCGTTTGCACCATCGCGTCGGAAATGTGGCCGATGCCGCCCAGGCGCGCGATTTCGAGCGCGAGCCTGGCGGTCGAGATGTCGACCCCCATTCCCCCGCAGACGATCGGTACCAGCTCCCGCGTTCCGAAGCGCAGGCGAAAGTCGTTCACACAATGCATCGTGTTCCTTTGATGGCTCCGGACGGGCCGGACATCGACCGGGACCGGAGCTGCCTCACGGAGATTCGCCCGAACGAATCAGATCCCCGCCAACCACCGGTGGCCCCGGTCCTCCCGGTAGCCCCCTTTGCCGCAGTCGATCTGTGCGAAGCACTCGACCAGTTCGATCCGCATCACGTACTTCGCGTGCTTGTACCCCAACTGGCGCTCGACGCCAAGTGGACACGAACCAAAGGCTGCGGGCCGAGTCCTCACACCGCCACGGTCGGCTCAAGGCGGTCGATCGCACGGGTCGACCCGGCCAAGCGCCTTGGGAAACGGTGCACGCGTATGCCGGTACGCGCCTGCCAAGTCTGTCGAAAAGCGCCCGTGCACATTGTGTTAGCTACCGCACAGACGGCTCGTTGCGTATTCAATAGAAATCATACGACAACCCCGGGGAACGATGGATGTCCTTTTGCGCGTTCCCGGACGCCAAATATCCTGGGAGTGGGTGAACCCGCCGAAGCTTTTCGCCGCCGTGCCGCCGTGCCGCCGGGCATCGCGGCTCCCCGCCGGCGCGGCGATTCTTGAATCGACCAAGAGATCAGGTGCCTGATGAAAGGCGTATCGTTGAGCGTCCCAGAACTCGGATTGCTTGCCATCACGCGGGCAGCCGCCGGCGCGGGCCTCGCATTGCTGCTTGCCGACCGATTGAATCCGGAACAACGCCGTGCCGTCGGGTGGACGTTGCTCGCGGTGGGAATCGTCACCACGGTTCCGCTGATCGCAGCAGCGTTCGGAACGGGTCGGGCGATCTCAAACCCGGACCACCCGTGAAAACGCCGTTCATCGATGATTCGCGCGAAAGACACCGGCCAGTTCGAGAAGAAGGCGCACCGGACACAGGAAAACCAATGTCCAAACTCATGTCGTGGTCCGGGATTTCCATTCGGCCACTGCGGCGGCCGCTCACTTTCCTGGCAGCGGCAATGCTGGCCATCGCGGGTATGGCCAGTGCGCCCACGACCATTGCCAAAGACGGGCCCTATGACAGCCATTGGGTAGCTACATGGAGTGCAAGCCCGCAGGCCGCAAGCAGTCCCGTCGAGTTTACTGGCCAGACCATTCGCGAGATCGTGCGCGTGAGCATCGGCGGCAAGCGCGTGCGCGTGCGCCTGTCGAACGCGTACGGTGACGCGCCATTGGTCATCGACTCGGCGCGGGTGGCCCTGCGCAGCACGGGCGCTTCGATCGCCGCAGGGTCGGACCGGATGCTGACATTCGGCGGGTCCCCGTCGACGACAATCCCGCCGGGCGCTCTGGCCGTCAGCGACCCCGTGAAGCTCCGGGTGCCCGACCTCGCCGACCTCGCGGTCAGCCTCCACGTTCCCGGCGTCGCGGTTGCAGCGACCGAGCATTCGCTGGGCCTGCAGACAAGCTATATCTCGGCGGAAGGGGATTACACCGGGGCCGACAGCCTGCCCACGGCGACGACCGCCCAGTCCTTCTACTTCCTGACGGGCGTCGACGTCGACGCCGCGAGGAACGCCAGGGCCATCGTCGCGCTTGGCGACTCGATCACCGACGGGCACCACTCGACTGCCGATGCCAACAAGCGCTGGCCGAATCGGCTGGCAGAGCGGCTGCACGCGCGGAAGAACGCTGCCAGGGTCGCGGTGGTCAACGCGGGCATCAGCGGCAACCGGGTTCTGCACAATACCGTTGGCACGAACGCATTGGCGCGTCTCGACCGTGACGTGCTGGTGCAACCCGGCGCGTGCTACCTGATCGTACTGGAAGGCATCAACGACATCGGCTTTCCCGGCGCCGTGTCCGCCGACCAGATCATTGCCGGCCATCG
>JBDTVU010000139.1:0-8634 GCA_040007035.1 Betaproteobacteria bacterium
CGAATACCTGGCCAAGATCGCGATCGAGGTCTGCGACGGGCTGCTCGTGCATTCGCTGCTCGGTGCCCTGAAGCCGGGCGACATTCCGGCCGGCGTGCGCACGCGCGCGATCGCAACCCTTGCCGACAAGTACTTCGTCGGCAAGACCGTGATCCAGGCCGGCTATCCGCTCGACATGCGCTACGCCGGGCCGCGCGAGGCCTTGCTGCACGCCTTGTTCCGGCAGAATTACGGCTGCTCGCATCAGATCGTCGGCCGTGACCACGCGGGTGTCGGCAGTTATTACGGGCCGTTCGATGCGCACCACATCTTCGACCACATTCCGAAGGGCGCGCTGCAGACCCGGCCGCTCAAGATCGACGTTGCGTTCTGGTGCTACAAGTGCGGCGGCATGGCGTCGGGGCGCACGTGCCCGCACACCGACGCCGACCGGTTGCAGGTGTCGGGTACACAGCTGCGCAAGTCGCTGTCCGAAGGCATCGACGTGCCGCCCGAATTCAGCCGGCCCGAAGTGCTCGCCATCCTCCGCGAGTACTACGCGGGCATCGATGCAGCGCAAAACGTCGTAGCAACGGCTGCCAGCCCTTCGGCAAAGTGACCGGTTGGCGCGCCAGTGTCGCGACTCAACCGGTCCGGGAACAATTGGTCCCCGCTGCACGCCTGGAGGCGCGTGCGCTCTTGACCTCGGCGACCGGCATCGCGCCGGGATTCTACTTCGCGAACTGGACAAAGCTGTTCACCAGTTGCGAATGGATCGCGGCGTCGAAGTTCGAAAGTTCTGCGTTGGCGAGGCGTGCCTCGTGGATCCACTCGATCGCGCCGTCGCGTAACGCCGTGATCGCGAGCCGGGCGTTGGTGGCGCCGACGTCACCGACGAGAAACAGGGGTTGCTTGCTGGCCATGTCGGGGATGGGACCGTTCGCCGCGGGTCGGAGTTCCGCAGCCGCGGGCAGTACCGGCCTTCGCTGCCGGCGACGATGCACCGCGAGCGCCGGCATGGTCTGCCAAGTCCAACGGAAGGCGCAAGGCCGATTGTGCCTCCGAACGTTGCCGTGCACCGCACGATCCCGATGGCCCGAATGACCGTCCGGAGGACTGGACGCCGGTCGAAGCCGCAATGTTAACGCAATAGTCGGGGCAAATTTCCCTGCCGCCGCCCCACGCGCCACCGCCTTCGAGGTACGCTCCGTCCGTTCTTCATCCAACCCGACGCGACCGATGCTCGATATCGCTGCCACGTGCCTCGTCATCACCGCGCTGCTGGCCTATCTGAACCACCGTTTCGTCGGGATGCCCACGACGATCGGCGTGATGGCCGCGGCGCTGGCCTTTTCCCTGGCGCTCGTCGGGCTGGACGCGGCGGGCATGGCGTACGGATTGCGCCAGTACGAGGAATCGTTGTTGCGGTCGATCGACTTTTCGGAAGTGCTGATGCAGGGCATGCTGTCGCTGCTGCTGTTTGCCGGTGCGCTTCATGTCGACCTGAGCGAGCTCAAGGCGTACCGCTGGCCGGTGGGCGTTCTGGCCGTGCTCGGCACTTCGCTGTCGACGCTCGTCGTGGGCTATGCGATGTGGCTCGTGGCGCCCCTGGCGGGACTGCAATTGCCGCTGATGCACTGCCTGCTTTTCGGCGCGCTGATCTCGCCGACGGATCCGATCGCGGTGATGGGTATCCTCAAGTCCGCGGGCGCGCCGAAGGAGCTGGAGCTGGTGATCGCCGGCGAGTCGCTCTTCAACGACGGCGTGGGGGTGGTGCTCTTCTCGCTGCTTCTGGGCATGCTGGAGAGCGGCGTCACGCCGACGTTCGGCCAGGGCCTTGAATTGCTGGTGCGCGAAGCGGGCGGGGGACTGCTGTTCGGATGCGTGCTCGGTTACGTGACGTTCCGCCTGCTGAAAAGCGTGGACAACTACCAGGTCGAAGTGCTGCTGTCGCTGGCCGCGGTCACGGGCGGCTACGCGCTCGCCAGCAAATTGCACGTGTCAGGCCCGCTGGCCATGGTGGTCGCCGGCCTGATCATCGGCAATCACGGCCGGGCACTCGCGATGTCGGACACGACGCGCCGCTATCTGGACATGTTCTGGGAGTTGATCGACGAGATCCTGAACGCGATGCTCTTCGTCCTGATCGGCATGGAGGTTCTGCTCATCGTGTACTCGGTCAACGTGCTGGCCGCCGCGGGCTTGGCCGTGGCAGTGACGCTGATGGCCCGCCTGCTCACGGTCGGATTGCCCGTGGGCCTGATGCACCGGGCCATCCATCTGCCGCAGGGTTCCTGGAAGGTATTGACCTGGGGAGGGTTGCGCGGCGGCATCTCGGTGGCGCTCGCGCTATCGCTGCCCGCGGGACCGGAGCGCAACACGATCATTACGCTCACCTACTGCGTCGTCGTGTTTTCCATTCTCGTTCAGGGGCTCTCCATCGGACATGTCACGCGCAAGGCGGTCATGCGCCGGTGATCCGTTCGATGAAGAAGCACAGGGCCGAGCGCTGCTCCGTTCCCGTCCCTGCTGGTGGCGCAAGCTATCCGTCGCCGGTTCGGGGCCCGCCCAACGCCCCGGGATAAAGCGCTTCGAGCACTCCCCGCGCGCTGTCCGCGAGAATCGCGCGCAGTTCGGCCTCGATGGCCGCACCTTCGCCTTCATTCTCGCGGCGCACCCAGATCGCCGAGAGCGATTTTCTATGGGCATCGACCTGCCGCTGCACGACGTCGCGCCAGAACGGCGGGTACTCGCCCTCCTTCCATTCGCCCCGGCCGCGGCCGAAATGCGCGACGGCGAGATAGCGCAACAGCGCCGCGGCGACGAGGCCATCGAGCAATTCGGTGTCCCAGCGGATCGCCGACCCGGTCCGGCCGCGGAGGACGTTGTAGCCGCGTGCAATGCCCGCCCCACCCAACGCACCCGCGATCGCGCCGATCAGTGTGCCCGCACCGAGCGAGAGCCCGCCCGCCGCAAGGTCGGCGGCAAGTCCCGTCATGGCCCCGGACACCACGCCGCCCATCAACGCGGCCTTGCCCTCGTGCATCGGCGAATCGGTACGAACGTGATCGGCGAGCCGATCGCGCACTTCGTCCGCCGCCCGACCCTCGAGGTCGTGTATGGCGATCAACCGGACGGTACTCTCGCGCACGCCGGCATCGAGGCGCCCGGCGAGCACGCGCGCTGCGGCTCGCGCGTCCTCGTCGTCCTTCGGGCCGGCGACGAGCGAGCGCGCGAACTCGCGCGCTTTCTCCTTGAAGCCCGCCGTCTCTAGCACCACGCGGTCGCATGCCGAGCGGGCGATCGGCGCGGCGAGCGCTGCCATGGCCTCGTCGAATTGCGCGCTGCGCCGCGCCTGCCAGGCGACGACAAGCCGCGAATACCCCTCGCGCTTGGTTGCCGGGAGGGCGGGCGCGAGCGCGCGCAGAAGCACGCTTTCCTGCACCCAGCAGCGCGCGAACGCGTCGAGCGTCAGCACGCCGCGGATGAACGGGCGCGGCCCGAGGGCATCGCGCCAGCGCGATTCTTCGCCTTCCTCCTCGGCGCGCGGACGTGGCTGCCCGGTCTGGTTCAGCAACACGAACGTGGGACGGTCGATCCACGCCAGCACATCGAGTTCGGAGGCGACATAGCCGGCGTCAGCGGGTGCTTCGGACGCATTGACGAGGTAGAGCACGATGTCGGCTCCGTCGCGGACATTGCGAACGGCCATCTGCGAGAGATAGAACGCCTGGTCACGAAAACGATCCCAGGCCTGCGACAGAAACCAGCCGATCGGGTTGCCCTGCTGGGCGAGGCGCCGTGCGAGCCGCGCGCTGTTGCCGAAACCGGGCGTGTCCCAGAGCACCAGCGCGTCGCCTTCTGGCGTGTCCTGCAACGGGTGGGGTGTCGACTCGACCGTCACATGCGGCACGTCGCGGACTTCGCCGATGTCGCGACCCAGCAACGTGCGCGCGAGCGTCGTCTTTCCCGCGTTGGTGTGCGAGATCAGCGACAGCGCGATGGTGGTGCCGCTCACCGCAATGCCTCTCCGAGGGCGCGCTCGAGCGCCGCCCCGGCATCGGCGAGATCGGGCGCGCCGAGGGCAGCGAAAGCGCAGGCCACCTGCCGATCCGCGCACAGTGCCCGCCAGAGCGCACGGCGCTCCTCGAGCCGCGTCGGCGCGTTGCCCGAGCGGTCGCGAAAGGCGCCCTCGTCGACAAGCGCCGTCAGGGTACCCCCCGGGGCCAGCCGTGCCGCGAGGTGGTCGAGAAATGCGCCGTGCGATTCCCGTTCCGGTGTCGCCGTCGCATTGAAAAGCGCGATCATGTTGATCGGATGATCAGAGCGTGTTTTTTTCGCGAGCGCGTCCTCGCCGCCATAGACCGTCGGTGCCATGATCGTCAATGAGGCACTCGCGCCGAACACATTCCGGATCAGCCGTTCCAGCCCGGCCGCAGCCGGGGCCGGCATCGTGTAGCTGTAGGGCGCGACGTGGACGTGCATCGGGCCGCCGAGAAAACTGCGAAGCAGGCGCGCGAAGTACGGCTCATCGATCGCGAGCGGAAGGCGCGATCCCCGATGCCGCTCGAGGACCCACGCCCACAGCGCGAGCATCATGCGCGGCACGATCACCACAAGCGCCGCCGCGGCCGCCATCAGATGCAGCCAGCGTCCGGCGTTCTCTCCGGCCGGCACGCGGATGGCCTCGACTTCGGCCACGGACGGCACCGGGATTCCGGTGAATGCGGCACCCGGCGCGAGGCTCGCCACGAGCAACGCGCGCACCGCAGCCGCATCGAGAAACGTGCTTTCCCAGGTCGCGCGGTATTCGAGGGCGATGCCGCGCAGGTAGAGTCCAGCCACGAGGCCGGCGGCGAACGTGGCCGCAGCGACGTGAAGGATGCGCGCGGCGCGGGCGCGGTAGAGCGGAGTCGACAGGTGCCCCCAGTCGACGGCAAGCCGGGCGATGACCGGCGCAAGTTCGCCGCGGCCGGGTCGTGCCCGACCGCCGGCGAATCGCGTCACAAGCCCGCGTATCGAACCGACCGGCGCGGCATCGCCGTAGCGCACGACGAACCCGACCGCGAGGACCAAGTAAACGGCAATGTTCCAGAGGAGCAGCCCGAACAACGGCGGAGCGAGCAGGTTGATCCTCTGCGAGCCCCCCACCTGATCGATCGCGACGCCCGCAGCGAACGCCACGACGACGGTGGTGAATCCCACCCAGGGCCGCCAGCGCAACGCGTTGACCGCACGCGGCAGCGTCCCTGACCGCTGACCGATCCGCTCCAGCGCGAGCCGCGCCCGCGCGGCGAGGAAGGTCTCCGGCGCGACGCCTTCGCCGACCACCTCGGCGGCGGCACGGCTCGCCCACGCGCGATCGTCGTCGGACCATAGTGCACGCTCACGATCCACGCTTTCGATGGCGCGCACCGCCGCGGCCTCCAGCGCGGCGTTTTCGTCGAACGACACGGCTAGGTCGCCATCACGATGACGGGGCGTGGAGGAACATCGTCATTGCCGTGGCGGAAGCCGCGCCGGCGATGACCGCGGCAGGTGTACGAGCGCGGGGCGGCACCTGGTCATTCTCGCATGACCGGCCTCGACGGTCCGCAAACAACCGTCCGGCACTTCACAACCCGGCTTTTGCGTTTTCGACTTCGGCCGTCGGTGCGGCGCCGAGATTCTGCTTCGCGAACCCGACGAAGCTGCTCACCAGTTGCGAATGGATCCGCTCCTTGGGATAGATGACCGACATGCTGCGGATGAGGCGCGGCGCGAGCGGAACCTGCACCAGCTGCCCGAGGCGGATCTCGTTGATGACCGTCGCGCGCGACATGATGGAAAACCCCAGCCCGGTAGCAACCAGCCCCTTCAACGCCTCCGGGCTGCCGAGCTCCATCTCGCGCTGCAGCGCGTCGGGCGCGAGGCCCGCCATCTGCAGGTAGTGATCGATGACCTCGCGCGTGCCCGACCCGGGCTCGCGGCTGATGTTGGCGTAGTGCGTCAGCGACTCGGGCGTCGCGGATTTGAGCTTCGCCAGCGGGTGAGAAGGCGCGCACGTGAGCTGCAGTTCGTCCTCGCAGCAGACCTCCGTCGCAAGCAGCGGCAAACGCGAGTCGCCTTCGATGAATCCGATGTCGAGGCTGCGCTCGGCGACGCGATTCTGCACCGCTTCCGAGTTGGCGACGAAGAGCCGCGGAACGACGGCCGGAAAGCGCGCCTTGTAGGCGCCCAACACCCGCGGCAACAGGTAATCCGCAATCGTCGTGCTGGCGCCGATAAGCAGGGGTCCTCCGAGCTGTCCGCTGATCTCCTGCAGCCGGTTGTCAAGCTCGGCCGAGACCTCGAGGATTCGCACGACGTACTCCAGCGCCAAATTGCCCGCGGCAGTGAGCGAAATGCGCCCGTGCCCGCGATCGAACAGGCGCGCGTTGAAATGCTCCTCAAGCTGGCGGATCTGGGACGTGACCGCCGGCTGGGTCATGAAGAGCGCCTCGGCCGCCTTGGTGAAGGAGAGGTGCTTTGCGACCGCGTGGAATACCTGGAGGCGGCGATCCGCCATCGGTCCGTCCGGAAAATGATTGAGCGACTTCCATTGAAGCACAAAGCCACTCTGCCGGAAAGAATCGGCTCGGGCCGACCAACGTGCCCGAAAATTCGCTCTGACCTAACGGACGATGTCTGGGTTGTCCTGAATTATCGGCGGCTGGGCGCGACAACCAGGTAGCCATATCCCTGCCTGCGATTGCGATCGCATATCCAGCCCGGGAACGGAAAGGAGACATCCAGAGCCCCGGGTCGGCAGGCCGCAGTCAGCCTATTCCGTTGAAAATCAGGGCATTGGAATGAGCATTCTGGGTCGTTCGTTCGTTGTTCTGGGTTCCTAGGCGATGGCGGGTGATTTTTCGTTGCCGCAACTACGCCCGCGCGCTTTAGGCGGTCGACATTTCTCGGCGTTCTGCTATCGGCACCGAACAGCCCATCGACCGTCATCATGCGGTTGTAGCCCCACTGGTACTCGTCGGGGCGTAGTCCTCCGGCCCGTTCGCCCACGCACCGGAGCAGGTGGCGTGCGAGCCCATGACGTAGGGCTCGGAGGTGGTCAGCTCGGGGTTAATGTGCCTGGGGTCGATGTTCTGCGACGCACAGACCACTCCCATCGCAGACCGTGAACCAAGCAATCGCCGCTGACGCAAGCCCCTTTGTGGGTTCGCATCCAAGCCGCGCGATCCAGCTCATCAATGCTACGGTATTACCCCTACGGCTGTTTCGGCGTCTTGTATTCGACTTCCTTCTGGAACGGTTTCCAGACAGTTTCGTAACCGACAAATCCCTTTTCGTTTGGCGCCATCTGACGCGTTGTAAAAAAACGCGTCTGGCCGTCAGGAACTTTGGTGGTGGGTTTTTGCTCGCTCATAAGTCACCTTTCTTGCCGTGAAGTCAGGATTGTAAGTGCAAGTAACTATAGCCGAAAATTGTCCGATGCCATTCAACACCGCTGCCTAAACAGGTCTCATGAGTGACGGGTCGATATCCGCGCCCGCAATGATCGCCTCGCCCACTCTTGTCTCTTCATCAGTTGCGTCGCGCACAGTGAGTATCTCGAGCGTAAAGACGACCCCTCTGCCGCAAAGCGGATTGTTGCCATCGACAGTCAGTTTCTCGTCGTCCATCTGCGTCACGAGAAAGCTTCGGGTCTGACCCTTGTCGTTTTCCATGAGGATGGAGCCGCCGATTTGCCGATACTCCTCGGGGACGTTCTCGATGTGATCGGTAAAAACCAGCGACTCGTCTCTGGGACCGAAGATCTGATTGCCATCGATTGGCACTTCGATCACGTCGCCAACGGACCTGCCCTCCAGCTCCTTATGGACGGAAGGCGCCAGAATTTCATTGTGTCCGTGAACATAGCCCAACGGGAATTCAACCCGGGTGAGCACATGCCCCGATTTCTTGTCGGTCACCTTGTAGGTCAGTTCGACAAACTTGCCGTCCTGGATGGTTTCAGTCATTTCGAATCCGAACGAGCTGCTCAGAAGATGGATGCACCAAAGATCTTGACCTCTTCATTTTCATAGCCGAGGACAAGTCGGCCAAGCCATTCGCCTTGCTTCTTGGTGCTCCGCTGCCGGTAAAGAACCGTCACATGTTCGCCCCGGCGGATGATGCCGAGCGAGTCGACGTCTTCAGACAGGCTTCTCGCCAGTTCACTGTTTGCGAACTGGTGGCCCGCCACGACTTGATTCATGGCAAGCGCCATAGAATTGGAAAAGTTCTTTACGAATTCTCCGTATTTGCCTTCGTTCGAATATTTGACGAGGTCGCGCCACAGGGAATCGGCAATGGCCCGAATCTCCTCATCGGTTTTTTCAATGATATTCACGTGCGGCTCTTTGAGACCGGAAGAGGCCAACTTCACAGGGATCACAGCAGATGACATGCGGCTTCCTCTTGCGCCAGGCAGACGTTCATCGCAAGCTTCTGCCTGGGGATACTGCTACTCGTCATCCGACACCAAGTGATAACAAGGCGCCTTCTCCATCGTGTATTCGCCGGTTTCCGGATCGCGACGCGAAACAGTCAGCACGTGCCAGTTTTCATCGTCCACCTTCATCGCGTCGCCCCGGTAGTAGTAACCCGGCCAACGGGTCTCCTTGCGGAACAGCGTGT
>JBDTVU010000140.1:0-8631 GCA_040007035.1 Betaproteobacteria bacterium
CCCATTAAATGAAGCTCTACGACTACTACCGCTCGTCGGCGGCGTACCGGGTCCGGATCGCGCTCAACCTCAAGGGCGTCGCGCCCGAGCGAGTGTTCGTCCACCTGCGCCGCGGCGCGCAGCTCGCCGACGACTACCTCGCGCTCAATCCGCAGGGACTCGTTCCGGCGCTCGTCACCGACGACGGCGCGACGCTGACGCAATCGCTCGCGATCGTCGAGTGGCTCGACGAGACGCATCCGGCACCGCCGTTCCTGCCGGGGGACGCCGCAGGCCGGGCGCGGGTGCGCGCGTTGGCGCTCGCGGTCGCCTGCGAGATCCATCCGCTGAACAACCTGCGCGTGCTGCGTTACCTGACCGGAACGCTCGGCGTGTCCGAGGCGCAGAAGGACGGCTGGTACAAGTACTGGGTCGACGTCGGCTTCGAGGCGCTGGAGACGCAGCTCGCGCGCGACCGCGCAACCGGCCGCTTCTGCCACGGCGACGCGCCCACGCTGGCCGACATCTGCCTCGTGCCGCAGCTCGCGAACGCGCGGCGATTCGCCGTCGACGTGACGCCGTACCCGACGCTGACGCGGATCGAGGCCGCCTGCCTTGCGTTGCCCGCGTTCGCCGCGGCCGCCCCGGCGAAGCAGCCGGACGCGGAATAGCGACTGCCTTTCACGGAGCATTGCCGATGACGCTCGCGATTCCCGGCTGGGATGTCCCCACCTTGCCGGTTGCCGGAAGCGGCGACCGCTTCCCCGTCCGCCACATCTACTGCGTCGGCCGCAACTACGCCGAGCACGCGAAGGAGATGGGCGGCGACGCGACGAAGGAGCCGCCGTTCTTCTTCACCAAGCCGGCCGACGCCGTCGTGCCGGTCGTGCCGCCGGCCGTCGGCCGCATCCACTATCCGCTCGGCACGCAGAACTTCCACCACGAGATCGAGCTGGTCGTCGCCATCGGCGGTCGCGGCGCAAAGGTCGCAGCGGAGCGCGCGCTGGAACTCGTGTGGGGCTACGCGGTCGGCCTCGACATGACGCGGCGCGACCTGCAGAACGACATGCGCGAGAAGAAGCGGCCGTGGGACATCGGCAAGTCGTTCGCCGAGGCAGCGCCGATCGGGCCGATCCATCCGGCGCCGGCGATCGGCCATCCGGCGAAGGGCACGATCCGGGTCGACGTCAACGGCGTGCGCCGGCAGACGGGTGACCTCGCCGACATGATCTGGGACGTGCCGCACACGCTGGCGTTCCTGTCGCAGTACTACGAGCTCCTCCCGGGCGACCTCGTCTTCACCGGCACGCCGTCGGGCGTGGGGCCGGTCGTCGCCGGCGACCGGCTCGACGGCGGCATCGACGGCCTCGGCACGCTCGCCGTCGTCGTCGATCCGCCGATCGCCTGAGCTTGCCGCTGAAGCAATGAGCAGCGCTCCGGTCTACACCGCGGAGTTCGTCGAGCGCGGCTACAACAATCGCGCTGCGGTGCCCGAGCATCCGGCGTGGCTGGCGCGGTACGCGACGATGTCCGAGGCGGCGCGCGCGGCGCTCTCGCCGAGGCAGGACGTGCGCTACGGGCCGAATCCGAACGAGACGCTCGACCTGTTCCTGCCCTCGGGCACGCCGCGGGGTACGTTTGCGTTCTTCCACGGCGGCTACTGGCGCGCACTCGACAAGCGCGACTTTTCGTTCGTTGCGCCGCCGCTCGTCGCACAGGGAATCGCCGTCGCCGTCGTCAATTACGACCTCTGCCCCGCGGTCACCGTTTCCGCGATCGCCGACGAGTGCTGCCGCGCCGTTCGTTGGCTGGCGCGCGACGGCGTTGCGCACGGCCTCGGGCATGGGCGGCTCGTCGCGGGCGGCCATTCGGCGGGTGGCCACCTGGTCGCGATGCTGCACGCGACGGACTGGTCGGCGCACGGCTTCGCCGCGAATCCGCTCGCAGGCGGCGTGACACTGTCCGGCGTCCACGATCTCGCGCCGCTCGTGCTGGCGACGATGAACGCCGACCTCGGGCTCGACGCCGCCGAGGCCGACCGTATGTCGCCGGTGCACATGGTGCCGACCACCGCCGCGCCGCTGGTCATGGCGGTCGGCGGCGACGAAACGTCCGAGTTCATCCGCCAGACGAAGATTCTGTGGGACGCGTGGCCGGGCTGCCGGTCGCCGGGCGACGCCGGTCCGCTAGTCATCCCCGGCCGCCACCACTTCAGCGTCGTCGTCGACCACGCCGATCCCCGCAGCGACCTCACGCGCCGGACGCTGGCGCTGTTCTGACGCCGGTCAGGCCGACCGCTGGCCACGGCGCGGCCGGGCGGGCGGGCAAGGGTACCCTCCGGCGTTCGGGATTCCCAAACCCGGTATGAGGTGCTGCCCGACGGGCGGGCTTGCGTCCCGGCCTTGACAACTGACCGACGGTCATTTAACGTGCCGAGCAAGTGACCAGAAGTCATTTGTCACGCCCGATCCGGAAACGACCATGGTCATCCGCCAGCGCGCCATCCAGGCAGAAGACAAGCAGGAACGCCACGACGCGATCCTCGACGCCGCCGAGCGGCTGCTCGTGCGATCGCCAGACCGCGTCGCCAGCGTCGCCGAAGTCGCCGACGAGGCAGGGCTCGCCAAGGGCACCGTCTATCTCTATTTCCCGAGCAAGGAAGCGCTGCTGCTCGCCATCCACGAGCGCGGCATCGACGGCTTCTTCCGGGCGGTGATCGCGCTGGCAGAGGGCGACGCGCCGATGGGCATCGACGACATGCTCGAACTCACGCACCGCCATCTGGTCGACGCGCCGCTGTACCTGCCGCTCGCATCGCGCTGCTTCGGACTGATGGCGCACGCGGTTCCGCCGGACGCGGCGGCATTCAAGCAGCGGATGGCCGCGCGACTCGAACGCGCCGGTGCCGGCCTTGAACGGCAATTCCGGGAACTCGGCCCGGGCGACGGCGTTGCGCTGCTCCGCCGCAGCTACGCGCTGATCCTCGGGCTGTGGCAGATGTCGGCGTCGGCGTCGGAGGGGTTGTCGCAATGCGCGATGGTCGGCGTCGACGGCGCCTCGCCGGTGTTCGCGTGGCGCTACGCCGACGAACTCGACCGCGCGTTGCGCGCGCTGTGGCAGGGCACCGTCGGCAACGTGCCGGCGCGCTGACGGGAGGATGGGCATGGTGATCGGCGCATTCGCCCGCCGTCCGGCGCTGACGATGCTGATGTTGGCAGCGGCGGCGTTCGCCGGCTGCGCGAAGCACGAACCCGCGCCGGAGCCGGTGCGTCCGGTGCAGCTCGTTCAGGTCACGCTCGGCGGCGCGGTCGACACCGCGGTGTTCGCCGGCGAAGTGAAGCCGCGTCACGAGGCCGATCTCGGCTTCCGCATCGCCGGCAAGCTCGTCGCGCGGCTGGTCGACGTCGGCGCGCGGGTGAACAAGGGCCAGCCGCTCGCCCGGCTCGACCCGACCGACGTCGCGCTGCAGGCCGAGGCAGCGAAGGCGCAGGTCGCGTCGACGCAGACGGAGTACGAGTACGCGAAAGCCGAGCACGAGCGCTACGACAACCTGTTCCGGCAGAACTTCGTCAGCGGCAGTGCGCTCGACCAGAAGAAGAACGCAATGCTGTCGAACAAGGCGAAGTTCGAGCAGGCGCAGGCGCAGCTCGCCGTGTCGAGGAACCAGGCGGCGTACGCGACGCTCGCCGCCGACCAGGACGGCGTGATCACCGCCGTCAACGCCGAGACCGGACAGGTCGTCGCCGCGGGCCAAGGCGTGTTCCGGCTGGCGCGCGAGGACGAGCGCGAGGTCGCGATCAGCGTGCCGGAAAACCGGCTCGCCGAGATCAAAGGCGGCCGGCCGCTCGCCGTCGTGCTGTGGGCGAATCCGCAGAAGTTCTACCCGGCGCGCGTGCGCGAGATCGCACCGGCCGTCGACCCGGCGACGCGGACGTTCGCCGTCCGCGTCTCGGTTCTCGACGCCGACCCCGCGTTGCAGTGGGGGATGACGGCCAACGTCGTCGCCCGCGGCGGCGGCGCGCCGACGGCGGCGCTGCTGCCGCTGTCGTCCGTCTACCGGCAGGACGACAAGGCGGCCGTCTGGATCTACGACCCCGCGTCGCACCAGGTCGCGCTGCGCCCGGTGACGATAGGCCAATACCGCGAGGACGGCGTCGTCGTCACGTCGGGTCTCGCCAACGGGGACTGGGTCGTCGCCGCCGGCGTGCACAAGCTGCAGCCGGGGCAGGTCGTGCGGCCGTGGCAGGGCGGCGGAGCGCCGGCGCCGGCCGCCCCGGCTGCGCCGAAAGCCTGACCGGCCGCGCCGCTCCAGATGAGTCCGATCACGCCGCCCGGCGCGCCGCATCGCGGCGGCTTCAACCTGTCCGAATGGGCGCTGCACCACCGCGCGCTCGTCTTCTTCTTCATCGTCGTGTTCGCGGTAGCCGGCGTCTTCGCCTACGGCCAGCTCGGCCAGTCGGAGGACCCGCCGTTCACGTTCAAGGTGATGGTGGTGAAGACCAACTGGCCGGGTGCCACCGCCCGCGAGATGGAGCAGCAGGTCACCGACCGGATCGAGCGCAAGCTGCAGGAAGTGCCGAACGCCGACTGGGTTCGCAGCTACTCGAAGCCCAGCGAGTCGCTGGTCTTCATCGCGCTGAAGGATTCGACGCACCCGGCCGACGTCCCGGAGGCTTTCTACCAGGCGCGCAAGAAGATCGGCGACATCCGCAACACGCTGCCGGGCGGCATCCAGGGGCCGTTCTTCAACGACGAGTTCGGCGACACTTACACCAATCTCTACGCGGTCACCGGCGACGGCTTCGGTTACCGCGACCTCAAGGACTTCGGCGATCGTGCGCGTGCCGAGCTGCTGCGCGTTCCCGGCGTGGCCAAGGTCGACTTCATCGGCGAGCAGGACGAGAAGATCTTCATCGAGCTGTCGAACAGCAAGCTCGCGACCCTCGGCATCGAGCCGGTGCAGATCTTCTCGACGCTGGCCACTCAGAACGTCGTCGCCGCCGCCGGCGTGTTCGACACCCCGACCGACCGCATCTTCCTGCGGCCCACCGGTGCCTATTCGACGCTGGAGTCGATCCGCGACATCGCGATCCGCGCCAACAACCGCGTGTTCCGCCTCGGCGACATCGCGACGGTCCAGCGCGGCTACGTCGACCCGCCGCAGCAGAAGATGCGCTTCCACGGGCGCGAGGCGCTCGGCATCGGGGTGACGATGGTCAAGGGCGGCGACGTGATCCAGCTCGGGCGCGACCTCGACGCCCAGGTCGCGCTGCTGCAGGCGCAGTTCCCGGTCGGGCTCGATCTGCAGCCGGTGGCCAGCATGCCGCGCGCCGTTCAGCGCTCGATCAACCAGTTCGTCCGCTCGCTGACCGAGGCGGTGCTGATCGTGCTCGCGGTGTCGCTGGTCAGCCTCGGGCTGCGGACGGGACTCGTCGTCGCGGTGTCGATTCCGCTCGTCCTCGCCGTCACGTTCCTGTTCATGTGGATGTTCGACATCGGGCTGCACAAGATCTCGCTCGGCGCGCTGATCCTGTCGCTCGGCCTGCTCGTCGACGACGCGATCATCGCCGTCGAGATGATGGCGATCAAGCTCGAGCAGGGCTTCGACCGGTTCCGCGCAGCGAGCTTCGCGTTCACGAGCACCGCGTTCCCAATGCTGACCGGCACACTGATCACCGTCGCCGGTTTCCTGCCGATCGCGACGGCGAAGAGCGGCACCGGCGAGTACACGCGGTCGATCTTCCAGGTGTCGGCGATCGCGCTGGTCGCGTCGTGGGTGATCGCCGTCGTCGTGATTCCCTACCTCGGCTACCGGATGCTGCCCGACTATTCGAAGCCGCGCCGGGCGTCGCTCGCCGCTCGCCTGTTCGCGAAACTGCGCGGCGATCCGCCGCCGCCGCCGCACGTTGCCGCCCATGCCGACCCTGACGCGGTCTATTCGACGCCGTTCTACCGGCGCCTTCGCGCATTGATGCACTGGTCGGTGGCGCACCGCGGCTTCGTCATCGCCGCGACGCTCGTGGCGTTCGTCGGCGCTCTCTCGCTGTTCCGGTTCATCCCGCAGCAGTTCTTTCCGGCGTCGTCGCGGCCGGAGCTGCTGGTCGACCTGCGGCTGGCGGAAGGCTCGTCGTTCGCGGCGACGCTAGCGCAAAGCCAGCGGCTGGAGGCGATCCTCGATCGCGAGTCCGGGATCGAGAGCTACACGACCTACGTCGGCTCGGGCAGCCCGCGCTTCTACCTGCCCCTCGACCAGCAGTTGCAGCAGTCGAACTTCGCCCAGTTCGTCCTCGTCGCCACCAGCAACGAGGAGCGCGAGCGCGTCCGCGCGCGGGTGCTGAAGCTGTTTGAGGACGACTTCCCGGCGTTGCGCGGACGCGTCTCACGCCTCGAGAACGGCCCGCCGGTCGGGTTTCCCATTCAGTTCCGCGTCACCGGCGAGGACATTCCCACGGTGCGCGCGCTCGCGCGGCAGGTCGCCGCCGTGATGCGCGCCGATCCGGCGACCGACAGCGTCCAGTTCGACTGGGACGAACCGACGAAGGCGATCCGGCTCGTGATCGACCAGAACAAGGCGCGGGTGCTCGGGTTCTCGACGCAGGACATCGCCGCGTTCCTCAACAATTCGGTGTCGGGCCTGACCGTCACGACGTACCGCGAGCGCGACCGGCAGATCGACGTCGTGCTGCGCGGTGCGCCGCAGGAGCGCGCGGCGCTGTCGTCGCTGAAGGACCTCGCGATCCCGTCGAAGAACGGCAAGGCGGTGCCGATCACGCAGATCGCCGAGCTCCGCTACGAGCTGGAAGAGGGCATCGTCTGGCGGCGAAACCGGCTGCCGACGATCACCGTGCGCGCCGACCTCAAGGGCGACGCACAGGGCCCGGACGTGACGAAGCGGATCGAGCCGCAACTCGACGCCGTCCGGGCGCAGCTTCCGCTCGGCTACCGGATCGAGATCGGCGGGGCGATCGAGGACTCGACCAAGGGCCAGCGGTCGATCGTCGCCGGCGTGCCGCTGCTGGTGGTGACGGTGCTGACGCTGCTGATGCTGCAGCTTCAGAGCTTCTCGCGGACGGCGATGGTCGTGCTGACGGCGCCGCTCGGCCTCATCGGGGTGACGTTGGCGCTGCTGGCGTTCGGCAAGCCGTTCGGGTTCGTCGCGATGCTGGGGACGATCGCGCTCTCCGGAATCATCATGCGCAATTCGGTGATCCTGGTCGACCAGATCGACAAGGACGTCGCCGCCGGCGCCACGCAGTGGGACGCGATCGTCGGCGCCACGGTGCGCCGGTTCCGGCCGATCGTGCTGACGGCGGCGGCGGCGGTGATGGGGCTGATCCCGCTGGTGCGCAGCGATTTCTTCGGGCCGATGGCAGTGGCGATGATGGGTGGCATCGTCGTCGCGACGGTGCTGACGCTGGGCTTCCTTCCCGCGCTGTACGCGGCCTGGTTCCGCGTGCATCCCGAGCCGGCGGCGGAACCGGAATCCTCCGCCTGACCGCGAGCGCGGCGCCGGTCGCGTTCCGGTAGAATGCGCTCTGCTGCGGGCAGGCCGTTGCGCCGGCCCGCCGACACGACCAAACCCATGGCGCTCTCCCCGATCTCCGACATCGTCGCCGACCTCAAGGCCGGGCGAATGGTCGTGCTCGTCGACGAGGAAGACCGCGAGAACGAGGGCGACCTCGTGCTGGCCGCCGACTTCGTCACGCCCGAGGCGATCAACTTCATGGCCCGCCACGCGCGCGGCCTCGTCTGCCTCACGCTGACCGAGGAGCGCTGCCGGCAATTGAACCTGCCGCCGATGGTGGCGACGAACCGGTCGGTGCACGGCACCAATTTCACGATGTCGATCGAAGCCGCCGAGGGCGTCTCGACCGGCATCTCGGCCGCCGATCGCGCGCGCACCGTGGAAGCGGCGATCGCGCCGGACGCGAAGCCCGCCGACATCGTCCAGCCCGGTCACATCTTCCCGGTGATGGCGCAGCGTGGCGGCGTGCTCGCGCGCGCCGGGCACACCGAGGCGGGTTGCGACCTCGCAGCGCTGGCCGGCTGCTCCCCGGCGGCGGTGATCTGCGAGATCATGAAGGATGACGGCACGATGGCGCGGCTGCCGGACCTGATCGCGTTCGCGCAGGCGCACGGCCTCAAGGTCGGCGCGATCGCCGACCTCATCCATTACCGCAGCCGGACCGAGCGGCTGGTCGAGCGGCTCGCCGAACGGCCGCTGGCGACGCCGCACGGCGCGTTCCGTCTCGTCGTCTATCGCGACAAGCTGACGGACGCGACGCATCTCGCGCTCGTCCGCGGGCCGCTCTCGCCCGACACCGAGACGCTGGTGCGCGTCCACGAGCCGGTGTCGCTGATGGACCTGCTCGACGTCGAGTCCGGCTCGCATTCGTGGCCGATCGCCGCGGCGATGGCGGCCATCGCCGAGGCCGGCCGTGGCGTGGTCGTGCTGCTGCACCGGCCCGAAAGCGCCGAGGAATTGCGCCGGCGCGCGATCGCCGACGAGCCGCCGGTGTCGTCGCGGATGGACCTGCGCAACTACGGCATCGGCGCGCAGATCCTGCGCGACCTCAACGTCGGCCGGATGAAGCTGATGGCGACGCCGCGGAAGATGCCCAGCATGACCGGGTTCGACCTCGAGGTGACCGG
>JBDTVU010000141.1:0-8534 GCA_040007035.1 Betaproteobacteria bacterium
ATGCGGTCGGGCGCCTGCGCGGCGGCGTGGCCGGAGGCGAGCGCGAACGCCATGGAAGCGGTAACGAGACAACGCAGCGCGCAGCGGATCATCGGGGAACTCCGGAATCGGGTGGCGACGGGGCAGCCGGGGGCGACAAGGGGCGATGGACTGCGATCCACTGCACTGCCATTTCCGCGATTATGCTCAACTTCGCTCACGCGCGCGCGGCAGGACGCTTCCCGGTCGCAGAAGCGGGCGTCTCGCGTCCGGGAGTGCACGTGGCAGTCGCGTGGGAGCGGCTTGGCAGCGGCGTGCCGGCGGATCGGTTGCGGCTCTCGGGCGGCTCCGCGGCGGCGCCGGATTCGAGGTCCGAAAACGGCGAGTCGATGGCGGACAGCCGGCGCATAATCCGGCCATGACGCTCGATGCCGACGCCTGCTACCGCGCGCTGACGACGCACGACCCGCGCTTCGACGGGCGCTTCTTCGTCGGCGTGTCGTCGACGCGGATCTACTGCCGCCCGGTCTGCACGGTGCGCACGCCGCGGCGCGAAAATTGCCGCTTCTTCGCCAGCGCCGCCGCGGCCGAGGTCGACGGCTACCGGCCGTGCCTGCGCTGCCGGCCGGAGCTTGCGCCGGGCAACGCGAGCATCGACGCGACGGCGCGGCTTGCGCAGGGCGCCGTCGACCTGATCGAGAACGGCGTCCTGGACGACGGCGGCATCGAGCACCTCGCCGCGCGCGTCGGCGTGACGAGTCGCCACCTGCGGCGGATCTTCGAGGCCGAGTTCGGCGTGTCGCCGATCGAATACGCTCAGACGCAGCGGCTGCTGCTGGCGAAACGGCTGCTGACCGACACCGCGCTGCCGGTCACCGACGTGGCGCTCGCCAGCGGCTTCGCGAGCGTGCGCCGGTTCAACGCGCTGTTCAAGGCGCGCTACCGGATGGCGCCCGGACGGCTGCGGCAGGCTGTGGACAGCCGCGCGCTCCCCGCCGCGCTCGCGTTCGAGCTGGCGTACCGCCCACCGTACGACTGGGACGCGATGCTCGCATTCCTCTCCGCGCGCGCAATCGACGGCGTCGAGACCGTGACCGCGACGGCGTATGCGCGCACCGTCGCCATCGCCCATCGCGGCGCGGTCCACGCCGGCCGGGTCGAAGTTCGCCGGGCGACGCGCAAGCCGGCGCTGCGTGTCGCCGTATCACCGTCGCTCGCTCGCGTC
Organism: Betaproteobacteria bacterium; assembly: GCA_040007035.1. Classification (GTDB taxonomy): domain Bacteria; phylum Pseudomonadota; class Gammaproteobacteria; order Burkholderiales; family Casimicrobiaceae; genus CAIWHR01. The sequence continues at coordinate 1,205 of JBDTVU010000141.1, forward strand.
GTCCCTGCGGTGCTGTCGCGGGTCAAGCATGCATTCGACCTGACCTGCGACCCGGCCGTCGTCGCGGCGGCATTGGGCGAGCTCGCCGCCGCACACCCGGGCCTGCGCGTGCCGGGAACGTTCGTCGGCTTCGAGCTCGCCGTGCGCGCCGTCGTCGGCCAGCAGGTGTCGGTGCGTGCCGCGCGCACGCTGCTGTCGCGGATCGCGCACGCGTTCGGCGAGCCGCTGGCGGCGACCGATGAAACGGAACTGACGCACCTGTTTCCGACGCCCGCGCGGCTCGCCGCGAGTCCGCCGGCCGACCTCGCGCGGATCGGCCTCACCAGTTCGCGGGCGCGCACGGTCGTCACGCTGGCCGCCGCCGTCGCCGCGGGCGGGATCGAGCTCGTGCCCGAAGCCGACGTCGACGCGACGATCGCCAAGTTGCTGGCGCTACCCGGCGTCGGCCCGTGGACGGCGAACTACATCGCGCTGCGCGCATTGCGCTGGCCCGATGCGTTTCTCGCCGGCGACCTCGTCGTCCGGCGGGCGATGGGCGAAACGCAGCCGGCGCGGGCGCTGGCGAAAAGCGAGGCGTGGCGGCCGTGGCGCGCCTACGCCGTGATGCATCTCTGGAGGAAATCCGCATGAACGATCATTTCGATTCCGGCTGCGACTTCACCCGCATCGGCAGCCCGCACGGCGACCTCGTGCTCGCCGCCGTCGACGACGCGCTCGTCGGAATCTGGTTCGACGGCCAGAAATATCAGCCGCCGATCGGCGCAGGCTGGCGCCACCGACCGGACGCACCGGTGCTGCGACGCGCGGCGACGCAACTGGACGAGTACTTTGCCGGCGACCGCACGCGCTTCGACCTGGCGCTCGCGCCTCGCGGCACGCCGTTCCAGCGCGCGGTGTGGGCGGCGATCGCGACGGTGCCGGCCGGCGCGACGATCACGTATGCCGAACTCGCCGCGAAGATCGGCAAGCCGGGCAGCGCGCGCGCGGCGGGCGCGGCAACCGGACGCAATCCGCTGTCGATCGTGATCCCCTGCCACCGGATCGTCGGTGCCGGTGGCGCATTGACCGGCTATGCGGGGGGGCTCGACCGCAAGCGCGCGCTGCTGGCGCTGGAGCGCGACGCGACGGCGACTGTGACGGCGACTGCGCGCCGCGCCGCCTGACGTGCGCCGCGCCGATGTCGCGCGGCTCGCCGCGCTGGCGATGATCTGGAGCGCGTCGTTCGTCTTCATCCGCGTGCTCGCGCCGGCGCTCGGCCCGATGTGGGTCGCGACGTCGCGGGTGCTGATCGGCGGCGGTGCGTTGGTGCTCTGGTTCGCGGTCACCGGATTCGACGCCGAGGTTCGGCGTCACTGGCGCGCGTATCTCGTCGTCGGCATCCTCAACTCGGCGCTGCCGTTCGTGCTGTACGCGTACGCGGCGCTGCACCTGCCGGCGTCGTACATGGTGATTCTCAATGCTTCGCTGCCGCTCTTCGGCGCGCTCGCGTCGGCGGTGTGGCTCGCCGATTCGCTGACGCCGCCGAAGCTCGCCGGACTGACGGCAGGTGTGGCCGGCGTCGCGCTGGTGAGCCGTGCCGGTCCGGTGGTGCCCGACGCCACGTTTGCCGTCGCCGTCGCTGCGTGCCTCGCGGCGACCGTCTGCTACGCGCTCGCCGGCGTGTGGCTGAAGCGGCGAGGCGCCGGATTGAAGCCGATGGCAGTGGCGGGCTGGAGCCAGTTGCTGGCCGGCGTCGTGCTGCTGCCATTCGCGGCGACGACAACGGCGCCGGCGCCGTGGAGTGCGGTCGTCGTCGCCAACGTGCTGGGGCTGGCACTGGTGTGCAGCGCAATCGCGTACCTGCTCTATTACCGGCTGATCGCCGAGGTCGGCCCCACGCGTGCGATGACGGTGTCGTTCCTGATGCCGGCGTTCGGCATGCTGTGGGGCGCGATCTTCCTCGCCGAGACGATCACGCTGCCGATGGTGGCAGGCTGCGCGCTGATCGTCGGCGGCACGTTCGCGGTGCTACGGCCTTTGCGGGCGACGTTGCGGCCGGCGGCCTGAATCCGGATTCGCGCGCTGGAACAACGTGTTGCGCGATGCGCCCCGACGGTGCCTTGCGCGCGAGCCACGAAGCCCGCATATTTCACGCATGAATGCTCCAGTGGAATCCCGCGCGCTTGCGACCGCCGCGTCCGGCGGCGACCTTTCGCGGCTGTTCGCCCTGCAGCGCGCCGCGTTCGGGCGCGAGCGCTATCCGGACTTCGCGACGCGCCGCAACCGCGTCGAACGGTTGCTTCGCTTCGTCCTCGACCACGAGGACGCGCTGGTGGCCGCGATCGACGGCGACTTCGGCGGCCGCTCGGCGCACGAGACGCGGCTCGCCGAGCTGTACGTGATCGCATCGGATGCGCGCCGGGTGCTGAAGAACCTGAAACGCTGGATGCGGCCGAAGCGCGTGCCGACGCCGCTGCACCTGCTGCCCGGCCGCGCCGAGATCCGCCGCCAGCCGCTCGGTGTCGTCGGCATCGTCAGCCCGTGGAACTATCCGCTGCAGTTGGCACTCGTACCGGCGGTGGGTGCGCTGGCCGCCGGCAATCGCGTTCTGCTGAAGCCGTCGGAACTCACGCCTCGGCTGTCGGCGCTCCTCGCCGAGCGCGTGGCGAAGCATTTCCGCGAGGACGAATTCGCCGTCGTGCAGGGCGGCGCCGACGTCGGGCAGGCGTTCGTCGCGCTGCCGTGGGACCACCTGTTCTTCACCGGCTCGACCACGGTCGGCCGGCACGTCGCGCGCGCCGCGGCGGAGAATCTCACGCCGGTCACGCTCGAGCTCGGCGGCAAGTCGCCGGCGCTGTTCGACGCCGATGCCGATTTCGCCGCGGCTGCGACGCGGCTGATGTCGGGCAAGCTCCTCAACGCCGGGCAGACGTGCATCGCGCCGGATTACGCGGTGGTGCCGGCGGGCCGCGTCGACGAGTTCGTCGCCGCCGTCACTGCAGCGGTCGGCAAGCTCTATCCGTCGCTGGCCACCAACCCCGATTACACGTCGATCGTCAATGCACGGCACCATGCGCGGCTGGTCGCGCTCGTCGACGACGCGAAGTCGAAGGGCGCGACGATCGTGCCGCTGAACCCGGCGGGCGAAACGATGCCGGCCGACTCGCGCAAGCTGCCGCCGACGCTGGTGCTCGGCGTCGACGATTCGATGGCGATCATGCGCGACGAGATCTTCGGTCCGCTGCTGCCGGTGGAGACCTACGGCACGCTCGACGAAGCGATCGCGAAGGTGAATGCACGGCCGCACCCGCTCGCGTTCTATTTCTTCGGTCGCAATGCCGGGCGCCGCGACCGCGTGCTGCGCGAGACGATCGCCGGCGGCGTCACCGTCAACGACACGCTATGGCATTTCGTCCACGAGGAGCTGCCCTTCGGCGGCGTCGGCGCGTCGGGCCTCGGCGCGTACCACGGCGAGCGCAGCTTCCTGACATTCAGTAACGAGAAGCCCGTCTTCCACCAGCCGCGCCTCGCGGCGGCGAGACTGCTCTATCCGCCGTACGGCGCGACGTTCGAGAAGGTGCTGGCGCTGCTGCGCAGGCTGAACGGTTGACGGGGTGCCCCGCCCGCCGTACCGGCCGCGCGCTCAGGCGATGACCGCCTGCGCGAACAGCGCGTCGACCTCGGCGGCTTCATAGCCGATCGTGGTCAGCAATTCCCGCGTGTGCTCGCCCAGCCGCGGCGGGTCGAGACGCACGCCGAGGCGGCGGCCTTCCATCGTGATCGGGAACAGCGTCGTCTTCACCGTCTGCCCGGCCTTGGGGCCGTCGGGAAGCCGGACGTCGGCGAGTCCGCCGGTCGCGATGAGGTGCGGGTCGTCGTACAGGTCTTCCGGCTTCCTGATCGGGGCGAACGGCAGGCCGACCCGCTCGAACAACGTGGCGAGGTCGTCGGCCGACCGGTCGGCGAGGCGCTCGCGCAGCGTCGCGAGCAGCGTCTCCCGCGCGGCGACGCGTTGGTTGTTCGTCGCCAGCGCCGCGTCGGCCTTGAGGTCGGCGAAGCCGAGCGCGTCGCAGAACACCAGCCACTGCGGGTCGCTGACCGCGCAGAGGAAGATCTGTTCGCCGTTCTTGACCGTGAACACGTCGTAGACGGCCCACGGGTTGTCGCGCGCGGGCATCGGCGCGGGATGGCGGCCGGTCATCGCGTACTGCAGCATGTGCTGGCCCATCAGGAACACGTTGTTCTCGTACAGCGCCGACTGCACCTCCATGCCGTGGCCGGTGACGCCGCGCTGGATCAGCGCACCCAGCGCGCCGATCGCGCCGAACAGGCCGCCCATGATGTCGTTGACGCTGGTGCCGGCGCGCAGCGGGTCGCCGGGGCGGCCGGTCATGTACGCGAGGCCGCCCATCATCTGCACGACTTCGTCGAGCGCGGTCCGGTGCTCGTACGGCCCCGGCAGGAAGCCCTTGTGGCTGACGTAGATGAGGCGTGGATTGACCTTCGCCAGCGCCGCGTAGTCGAGTCCGTACTTGTCCATCGTGCCGGGCTTGAAATTCTCGAGGACGACGTCGGCGCTCGCGGCGAGCTTCCGCGCGACGTCGGCGCCGGCGGGCTTGCGCAGGTCGATCGCGATGCTCTTCTTGTTGCGGTTGAACATCGGGAAGAAGCCGGCACCGGCACCCAGCAGCCGGCGCGTGCGGTCGCCGTCGATCGGCTCGACCTTGACCACCTCGGCGCCCATGTCGGCGAGCATCATTCCGCACGTCGGGCCCATCACCATGTGCGTGAACTCGACGACGCGCAGGCCGGCGAGCGGTTGCGGCGGAGCGGACGGATCGACGGTGGCCACGAAGTCGTAGCGGGCGTTCAGGCGGCTGGACGCGGCGCGGGCGCCATCGTCTTCGGCAGGCCCGCGCGCCACAGCGTGCCGTGCAGCGTCTCTCCGTCGAGCCATCCGGCGACCCGCGCGCGCAGCGCCATCAGGCCGTCGAAATCGAGACCGGTGGCAACACCCATGCTGGCGAAGAGGTAGGCGACGTCTTCGGTGGCGACGTTGCCGCTGGCGCCGGGCGCGTGCGGACAGCCGCCGATGCCGGCGAGGCAGGCGTCGAACCGCGCCACACCGGTCTGCCACGCCGCGTACACGTTGGCGAGGCCGAGGCCGCGGGTGTCGTGGAAGTGTCCGCACGAGATGCGGTTGCCGGCGATGCGGAACGCGTTCCCGAACAGATTCGTGACCATCGCCGGATCGGCGTAGCCGACGGTGTCGGCGAGCCCGACGCGATCGGCGCCGGCATCGAGCGCGGCCTGCAGGAGGCGCAGCACTTCGGCGGGCTCGACCCGGCCCTGGATCGTGCAACCGAACGCGGTGCTGATGCCGACTTCGATCACGCATTTCGAGCCGGCGGCGTCGCGGGCGGCGCGGATGCGCGCGATCTCCTGCACGGCCTCGTCGGGCGTCCTGCGCAGGTTCGCGAGGCTGTGCGCGTGCGACGCCGACAGCGGAAACAGCATGACGTGCGCGCCGGATTCGAGCGCGCGCTCCGCACCCTTGAGGTTCGGCACGAGCACCGACACGACGAGCCCCGGCAGCGTCCGGGCAAACGCGACGACCTCGGCGGTGTCGGCGAGCTGCGGCAGCAGGCGCGGCGGGACGAACGAGCCGACCTCGATCTCGCGCTGGCCCGCGGCATGCGCGGCGCGGAGCCATTCCTGCTTCTGCGCGGTCGGCAGCACGCGGGCGATGCTCTGCAGCCCGTCGCGCAGGCCCACTTCGCGAATGATTACGGTGGAGGCGGGGGCATTCATGGCATCAGGGGCGATTATGCCATTCCGCCCCGGCACGGATGACAGCGTCCGGAAGCTTGAGCGTTCGGCGCCGGGCCGTCAGAATGAGCGGCATGCGGGCCGTTGCCGGTCCGAGGCCGCCGCCCCGCGCCGGTCCGGGCTGCGGTGCGGCGAGCGCGACAAAGGTCCGGCGAATGCTCGATGTTCTGGTGATCGGCGGCGGCAACGCGGCATTGTGCGCGGCGCTGATGGCGCGCGAGGCGGGCGCCACGGTGCTGCTGCTCGAATCCGCCCCCCGCGAATGGCGCGGCGGCAACTCGCAGCACACGCGCAACCTTCGCTGCATGCACGACGCGCCGCAGGACGTGCTGGTCGACGCCTACCCGGAAGAGGAATACTGGCAGGACCTGCTGAAGGTCACCGGCGGCCTCACCGACGAAACGCTCGCGCGGCTCGCGATCCGCGACTCGGCGACCTGTCGCGACTGGATGCGCCGCCACGGCGTGCACTTCCAGCCGCCGCTGTCCGGCGCGCTGCACGTCGCTCGGACCAACGCGTTCTTCATGGGCGGCGGCAAGGCGCTGGTCAACGCCTACTATCGCAGCGCGGAGCGGCTGGGCGTGGCGATCCGCTATGACGCGCCGGTCGATGCGATCGAGCTCGCCGATGGAAAATTCGTCGCTGCGCGGATCGGCGGCGAACGCATCGAGGCGCGCGCCTGCGTGCTGGCCGCCGGCGGCTTCGAGTCCAACCGCGCGTGGCTGCGCGAGGCGTGGGGGAGGAACGACGCCGGCGAATGGCCGGCCGACAACTTCCGGATCCGCGGCACGCGGTTCAACATGGGCGTGCTGCTGAAGTTCATGCTCGACGCGGGTGCCGACGCCGTCGGCGACCCGTCGCAATCGCATTGCGTGGCGATCGACGCGCGGGCGCCGCTGTACGACGGCGGCATCTGCACGCGGATCGACTGCGTGTCGCTCGGCATCGTCGTCAACCGGAACGGCGAACGCTTCTACGACGAGGGCGAGGACTTCTGGCCCAAGCGCTACGCGATCTGGGGCCGGCTGGTCGCGCAGCAGCCGGGGCAGATCGGTTATTCGATCATCGACGCAAAGGCGGTCGGCCGCTTCATGCCGCCGGTATTCCCGGGCGTGAAGGCCGACACGCTGCCTGCGCTCGCGCGGGCGCTCGGCCTGCCGGAGCAGACCTTCGTGCGCACCGTCGACGACTACAATGCCGCGTGCCGCGTCGGCACGTTCGACCACACCGCGCTCGACGATTGCCGCACCGAGGGCGTCGCGCCCGCGAAGACGCACTGGGCGCGGCCGCTCGACACGCCGCCGTACTGCGGCTATGCGCTGAAGCCCGGCATCACGTTCACCTATCTGGGGCTGAAGGTCGACGCACGCGCCGCCGTGCATTTCGGCGGGCGGCCGAGCCCGAACCTGTTCGTCGCCGGCGAGATGATGGCCGGCAACGTGCTGGGCAAGGGCTACACCGCCGGCGTCGGAATGACGATCGGCACCGCGTTCGGCCGGATCGCCGGGACGCAGGCGGCGGT
>JBDTVU010000142.1:0-8516 GCA_040007035.1 Betaproteobacteria bacterium
ACGAGCACGGCGACCAACACCAGCAGGAACGCGATCCAGTAGCGGGCGGTGGCGGCGCCGCCGAACGCCGGCAGCATCGCCGCGACCGGCGTCGCGAGATCGAGCGCGACGACGATCGCCGCCAGCCACGAGACGAGCGCGACGATGGCGCGGACGATGCCGCGCGCGAAGCCGTGCAACGCAAACAGCGCCAGCACGATCGCGGCGGCGAGATCCAGCGCAGTCATGGCGGGAGAGCGGCGATGCGTCCGGCGGATCCGCCGGCGGCGTCATTTCGCCGCGGCGACGATGCCGCTATAGCCCTCGCCCTTCAACTCCACGCGTGCGGCGTCGGCATCGGCGCGCGCCGCGTAGCCTCCGACGCGGACGCGCCACAGCGTGCCGCGGCTCGTCTGCACCGGCTCGACATAGGCGGCGTAGCCGGCCTTCTTCAACTTGTTGGCGAGCGCGTTCGCACCCTTGTCGTCGGCGAACGCCGCGAGTTGCACGACGAAACCGTTGCCCGCTGCGGGCGCGGTTGCCGGCTCTGCCTTCGCCTTCGTTTCGGTGGCGGCCGCGGCCGGCGAAGCAGGTGTTGCCACGGCCGGCGCAGACTTTGCCGTGACGACCGATGGCTTGGCGACGGCCTGTGGCTTCACGTCCGGCGCCGGCGTCGGCTTCATCGTCGGCGCCAGCACGCGCTGCTCGGCTTCGGCGATCGATTTCTTCGGCGGCGGCACCGCAGGCGCGGACGACGGCGCGGCGGGCGTTACGGATTCGACTGTCGGCGCGGCCTGCGACGCGTCGCGCTTCGGCTCCGGCTCGGGGGCGGGCGCTTTCGATTCGCTCCGCGCTTCGGGCTTCGGCAGCGCCTTCGCGGGCGCCGACTTGCCGGTCAGCCGGCTGATGAACCTGCCTTCGTCGACCGGCGGGATCTGCACCGACACGTCGTCGCCCAGCGGCCGCGGATCCTGTTCGAGCAGCAGCGGCACGACGACGGCGGCCGCCAGTGCGAGCACGATCGCGCCGACGAGCCGGCGGCGGCCCTTGCGGCGGAGCTCGTCGACGGCGAGATCGGCGTTGTCGGAAGTGCGGTCAGCCATGCCGTGGCGGGGAATGGGTTCGGGCGCGGATCGCCGCGAGCGCAGCGGCGACGGTCAGGAACGAGCCGAAAACGATGATTCTATCAGCTTCGCCTGCCTCGCCCTGCGCGGCACCGAGCGCGGACGCGACGTCGTCGAACGTGCGGATGGCGTTCGCCGCGATGCCGGCGCGCACGAGAGCCTCGGCGAGCGCCGAGGCGCCGGTTCCGCGCGGCCCGGGCAGCGTCGCGACGAACCATCGGTCGACGCGCGCGCGCATCGCGCCGACGACGCCGGCGATGTCCTTGTCGGCGAGGATGCCGAATACGGCGAGCGTCGACGGATGGTAGCTCATCGCGCCCAGCGTGTCGGCGAGGGCGCGCGCGGCGTGCGGGTTGTGCGCAACGTCGAGTACGACCGTCGGCCGTCCCGGCAGCACCTGGAAGCGGCCGGCGAGCTCGACGATCGAGAAGCCGTCGCGGATCGCACCGGCGGTCACCGGCAGCCGGTCCGCGACGAGACCCAGCGCCGCCAGCGCCGTCGCCGCATTCGAAAGCTGGTAGGCGCCGCGCAGCGCCGGGTACGGCAGGCCGAAACGGCGGCCGCCTGGGCCGTGGTACTGCCACTGCGTGCCCTCGGCCCGGAATCCGTAGTCGCGACCGATGAGGTAGAGCGGCGCGCCCTGCGCCTGTGCGTACTCCAGCATCGCCGTGGTCGGCGCCGGATCGGCGCACACGACGGGCCGCCCGGCGCGGAAGATGCCGGCCTTCTCGCGGCCGATGTCTTCGCGCGTGGGACCGAGGTAATCCATGTGGTCGAGGTCGACGCTGGTCACCACGGCAACGTCGGGATCGACGATGTTCACCGCATCGAGGCGGCCGCCGAGACCGACTTCGAGCACGACCGCGTCGAGGCGCTCGCGCGCGAACAGCGACAGCGCCGCCAGCGTGCCGAACTCGAAATACGTGAGCGGCGTCGACGCACCGTCGGCGTCGACGGCCGCGGTGCGCGCGTCCTCGACGGCGTCGAGCGCGGCGACGAGCTCGGCGTCGGTCGCCTCGCGGCCCGCGATCCGCACCCGTTCGTTGTAGCGCATCAGGTGCGGCGACGAATAGGCGCCGACGCGATAGCCGGCGCAGCCGAGAATCGACGCCAGCATCGCGCAGGTCGAGCCCTTGCCGTTGGTTCCGGTGACGGTGACGACCGGACAGGCGAACGTCATCTGCGCGCCCATCCGCGCGGCGACGGCGCGCACGCGGTCTAGCCCGAGCGCGATCGCCTTCGGGTGCAGCGTCTCGAGATAGGCGAGCCAGGCGGCGAGCGTCGTCGGGCGGAAAGCAGGGTCAGACTCGACTTTCCGCGACACGCTCAGGAACTCCCTCTACCTGTCAGGAAAGTCGAGTCTGACCCTGCTTTCAGGTCGCCGGCGCCGGCTGCCGCATGAGTAGCGCCAGCAGCCGCGCGAGCTCGTCGACGAGCTGGCGGCGGTCGACGATCATGTCAATCGCGCCTTTCGTCAGCAGGAACTCCGCCCGCTGGAAGCCTTCGGGCAGCTTTTCGCGCACCGTCTGCTCGATGACGCGCGGTCCGGCGAAGCCGATCAGCGCGCCGGGCTCGGCGATGACGAGGTCGGCGACGAACGCGAACGACGCCGAGACGCCGCCCATCGTCGGGTCGGCGAGGATCGACACGAACGGCAGCTTCGCCTTCGTCAGCTCCTGCAGCACCGCCGTCGTCTTCGCCATCTGGAACAGCGAATTGACGCCCTCCTGCATCCGCGCGCCGCCCGACGACGAGATGCTTACGAACGGCATCCGGTTCTCGTACGCGACGCGGACGCCGCGGACGAAGCGCTCGCCGACGACCGAGCCCATCGAGCCGCCCATGAATTCGAACTCGAACACGGCGAGCACCAGTGGCACGCTCTTCACGCTGCCCTGCATCACCACCAGCGCGTCGGTCTCGCCGGTCTCCTCCAGCGCGGCAGCGAGGCGCTCCGGATATTTCTTCTGGTCCTTGAACTTGAGGCTGTCGACCGGCACGACCTCGGAGCCGATCTCGAACCGGCCCTCGGGATCCAGCAGCTGCTCGATCCGCTCGCGCGCCGGCATCCGCGCGTGGTAGCCGCACTTCGGGCAGACGTGCAGGTTCTTCTCGAGGTCGGTGCGGTAGAGCACGGCCTCGCACGCGGGGCACTTGATCCACAGCCCTTCCGGCACCGCGTTCCGCTTCTCGCCCGGCGTGCTCTTGATCCGCGGCGGCAGGAGCTTCTGCAGCCAGCTCATCCGGCCTTCCCGATGGGGTCAGGTTCAATTACCGGTGATCGCGGCGACGCTCCTGGAATCGGAGTCGCTGATTGAACCTGGCCGCGAATCCGACTCACGGTCCTGGAATCGGCGTCGGTAATTGAACCTGACCCCGAATCCAGCGCGGCGCGGATTCCCGCGAGCCACGCGCCGGCGCGTTCCGGCGCCGCTGCCGCCGGGCCGCTCTCGATTTCCTGGATGATCCGGCTGCCGATGACGACGGCGTCGGCATGGGCGGCGATCGCCTGCGCGCTGGCGGCGTCGCGGATGCCGAAGCCCACGCCGACGGGCAGCGCGATGTGGCGGCGGATCAGCGCGAGCTTCCGCGCAACCTCTGCGGTGTCCAGGTGGCCGGCGCCGGTGACGCCTTTCAGCGCGACGTAGTAGACGTAGCCGCGGGCGAGCTTCGCCACCGTCGCGATCCGGGCTTCCGGCGTGGTCGGCGACAGCAGGAAGATCGGCGCGAGGCCGCGGGCGTCGAGCAGCGCGGCGAATTCGCCGGCTTCCTCCGGCGGATAGTCGACGACGAGGACGCCGTCGACGCCGGCAGCTTGTGCGCGGTCGGCGAACGCCTCGACGCCCATCGCCTCGACCGGGTTCGCGTAGCCCATCAGCACCACCGGCGTGACGTCGTCGGTCGTGCGAAACGCAGCGACCATCGCCAGCACGTCGGTGAGCCCCACTCCCTGCGCCAACGCGCGCTCGGAGGCGCGCTGGATCACCGGACCGTCGGCCATCGGGTCGGAGAACGGCACGCCGAGCTCGACGATGTCGGCGCCCGCAGCGACCAGCCGATGCACGATCGGCACCGTCGACGCCGGCGACGGATCGCCCGCGGTGACGTACGGGATCAGCGCCGTGCGGCCGGCGGCGCGGAGCCTCGCGAACGTCGCCTCGATGCGGTTCATCACGGGCGCCGCGCCGGATCGCACTCGGGCCGGCAGTGGAACTTGAGTCCCGACCGCAGGGCGACGGTGTTCATGTCCTTGTCGCCGCGGCCCGAGAGATTGACCAGCAGCACCTTGTCCTTCGCCATCGTCGCCGCGAGCTTCGTCGCGTAGGCGAGCGCATGCGCCGATTCCAGCGCCGGGATGATCCCCTCGGTACGGCAGCATTCGTGGAATGCGGCGAGCGCCTCGTCGTCGGTGATCGACACGTACTCGGCACGCTTGGTGTCCTTCAGCCACGCGTGCTCGGGGCCCACGCCCGGATAGTCGAGCCCGGCCGAGATCGAGTGCGTCTCGACGATCTGGCCGTTCGCGTCCTGCAGCAGGTACGTGCGGTTGCCGTGCAGCACGCCCGGGCGGCCGGCGATCAGCGACGCCGAGTGGCGGCCCGTCGCGAGCCCCTCGCCCGCGGCCTCGACGCCGATCAGCTTGACGTTTTCGTGCGCAATGTACGGATAAAAGATCCCCATCGCGTTGGAGCCGCCGCCGACGCAGGCGATCACCGCGTCCGGCTGGCGGCCGATCGCCGCGGGCATCTGCGTCATGCACTCGCGGCCGATGACGCTCTGGAAGTCGCGGACCATCATCGGGTACGGGTGCGGGCCGGCGACGGTACCGATGATGTAGAACGTCGTCTCGACGTTGGTGACCCAGTCGCGCATCGCCTCGTTCAGCGCATCCTTCAGCGTCTTCGAGCCCGACTCCACCGGCACCACGGTCGCGCCGAGGAGCTTCATCCGGAACACGTTCTGCGCCTGGCGCTTGACGTCCTCGGAACCCATGTAGACGACGCACTCCATCCCGAAGCGCGCGGCGACCGTGGCAGTGGCGACGCCGTGCTGGCCGGCGCCGGTCTCGGCGATGACGCGCGGCTTGCGGAGGCGCTTGGCGAGCAGCGCCTGGCCGATGCAGTTGTTGATCTTGTGCGCGCCGGTGTGGTTCAGGTCTTCGCGTTTCAGCCAGATCTGCGCGCCACCCGCCTTCTCCGACAACCGCTTCGCGTGGTAGACCGGCGACGGCCGGCCGACGTAGTGCGCGAGCTCGTCCTCGAACTCAGCGACGAACGCGGGGTCGTGCTGATAGCGCGCGTACTGCAGGCGCAGCTCGTCCAGCGTCGCGATCAGCGTCTCGGCGACGAATACGCCGCCGTACGGACCGAAATGGCCGCGGGAATCGGGCAGGTCATACATCTGCATCGCGCACTTCCTCGATGAACGCGGCGATCCGCGCCGGGTCCTTGATGCCTTTCACCGGCGCCCCGTCGGCACCGATGGCTTCGACGCCGCTCGACACGTCGACAGCCCACGGCCGTACCCGTCGGATTGCCTCGCCGACATTGCCGGCGTGGAGCCCGCCCGAGAGCACGAGCGGCCGGCCGGGCGCTCGCGGCAGCCGGTCCCAGTCGAACGTCCGTCCCGTCCCGCCAGGCAGCCCGTCGGCCGGCGGCGCGTCGAACAGCCACCCTGCCGCGCCATCATAGCGAGCCGCATATTCTAGCAAACCGGCCTCGTTCGCCTCCGCGGCGACCGGGATCGCCTTCAGGTAGGGCCGCCCGAACGCGCGGCAGAATTCCGGCGTCTCCCGGCCGTGAAACTGGAGCATGCCGAGCGGCACCGCGGCCAGCGCGGCACGCACCTCGTCCGCCGCCGCGTCGACGAAGAGGCCGACCGTCGTCACGAACGGCGGCAGCGCCGCGGCGATGGCGCGTGCGCGGTCCGGCGCGACGACCCGCGGCGTGCCGGCCCAGAACACCATCCCGATCGCGTCGGCGCCCGCGCGCGCGGCGGCAAGGGCGTCGTCGACGCGGGTGATGCCGCAGATCTTGACGCGGGTGCGCATACGTCGGCTGCCGTCGCTCACGCCGGAATCGGGAGCGCGATCGGCCGCCGCGTCAGCGGCAATCCCCACGCAGCGGCGTAGTCCGCGCCGGTGAGATAGAGGCCGGTGGCAGCGAACGTCGGCGCCGCGCGCGTGCGGTCGCGACCGGCGAGCAGCGTCGCGATCCACGTTTCCGGTTCCTTGCCCGCACCGACGTACACCAGCGCGCCGACGATGTTGCGGATCATGTGGTGGAGGAACGCATTGGCGGTGAACTCGAAACGGATGGCCCCGCCGGCGGCGGCCACGGCGACCGTCGACAGCGTCTTCACCGGCGATTTCGCCTGGCAACCTGCCGCGCGGAACGCGGAGAAATCGTGGGTGCCCGCGAGCGCCGCCGCCGCGCGCGCCATCGCCGCGGCGTCGAGCGGACGATGGTACCAGCCGACGCGGCCGGCGAGGAGCGCCGGGCGCACCGGACAATCGACGAGCACGTAGGTGTAGTGGCGCGCGGTCGCCGCGAAACGGGCATGGAAGTCCGGCGCGACCGGCAGCGCCCACTGGACGGCGACCGCCTCGGGCAGATGCGAATTGACGCCGCGCACCCATGCGGTGTCGGGGCGCATGACGTCGGTGTCGAAGTGGGCGACCTGCATCGTCGCATGGACACCGGCGTCGGTGCGCCCCGCGGCGATCGTCGCGGCCTTTGTGGCCGCGATCGCCGCAAGCGCGCGCTCGAGCGCGTCCTGCACGCTGCGGCCGTCCGGCTGTGACTGCCAGCCGGTGAAGGTGCTGCCGTCGTATTCGAGGCCGAGGGCGATTCGCATGGAAGGCTCGGTCAGCAGTGGGCGCGCATCGCGCTCCGGAAAACGACAGCGGGCGGCGGATTGGCTCCGCCGCCCGCGAGACGTCGGTCGTTCCGGGTCAGCCGAGCTTCGCCATCAGCGACTGGGCTTCGGCTTTCTGCTGGTCGTCGCCTTCGTGCAGCACTTCCTGCAGGATCTCGCGTGCGCCTTCGACGTCGCCCATCTCCTGATACGCCTTTGCCAGGTCGAGCTTGGTCGCCGCGTCGTGCCACTGCCCGTCGAGCACCGAGGGCGTCGGATCCTCGAACGTCGTGCGTTCCGGATCGAACGAGAGGTCGAGCTTGTCGAGCTCGATCGCCGCCTGCGGCCGTGTCAGCGACGGCGCTGCTCCGGCTGCCGCTCCGGCCATTGCCGGTTCGCGGGTCGCCGCAGGCCGGATCGGTGCCGGCTTGTCGGCAGCATCGAGATGGAACTCGAGGTCGGACTTGGCCGTGTCCATCCTTCCGGACATCGCCGTCGACGCACGATCGGCGGCGCCGTGGCCCATCGCCAGCGCACCGGCGGCAGCGGCCGCACCGCCGATGCCTGCAGCGGCGAACTTGGCGCGGTCGCCTGCGGCCTCCAGCGCCGACATCGTCGAGGCGGTCGTGCCCTTCGCCGTCCTCTGGAGCTCGGCCTCGGCGCCGGCGAGGATGTCCACCGGTGACTTCGGCCCCGCGCCGGACGACGGCGAAATCGAGATTTCCTCGTCGAGCTTGAAATCGAGGCTGCTCTCGTCGGCGAGGTTGCCGGCGACGTCGGCCGGAACCGGCGCGCCACGCGGCGGTTCCTGCGCCTGCGTCGGCTCGGCCGGCGCGGCCTCTGCCTCGCTGGCAGCAGCTGCCGCAGCCGCGGCCGCAGCGGCCGCAGCGGCACCGCCGCTCTCGCCGAACATCGGGTTGTTCGGATCGAGCTGGCGCCCGAGCCCGACGGCCTTCTGCCAGGTGTCGCCCTGACCCTGCGACACCGAATACAGCTCGGCGGCGACCGTCTCGAACGCCGACGGCTTGTTGTGCTGGGCGTGGATCTCGAGCAGCTTGAGGTAGACCTCCTGCCGCTGCGGATCCTTCTTCAGCGCGTCCTTCAGGATTTCCTCGGCCTGCGCATCGCGGCCGTAGGCGAGATACACCTCGGCTTCGGCGATCGGATCGACTTCGTCGGTATCGATGTTGCCGAGACCTTCGCGGCTGAAGTCGCTGGCGAGCGAGTTGTCGCCGGTGTTGACGACGCCGCCACCCGTGGAACCGAACACCGTGTTGGTCTTGATGTCGGTGCCCGAGATGATGCTGTCCTCGAACTTCGTCGTCTTGCGACGGCGAGCGGCGATCAGCGCGGCGATGCCGCCCAGCAGTGCAAGCGCGCCGGCGCCCACGGCCCAGCCGGGCGTGTTCGCCATCACGTCATCGAAGAACGACGGCGGCTCCGGCGCCTTCACCGGCGCCTTCGGCACGGCCGGTGCCGGCGGCGCTGCCTTCGGAGGTTCCGCCTTCGGAGGTTCCGCCTTCGGAGGTTCCGCCTTCGGAGGTTCCGCCTTCGGAG
>JBDTVU010000143.1:0-8500 GCA_040007035.1 Betaproteobacteria bacterium
CCCGCGGCCACCCCATCCGGAGTACTCCCGCCGGGCGGATGCGTGCGCCGAACGCGGCGTGCCATAATTTTCCGATGACCGACATCGCCCAACTCCCTGCGCTCGTCACCGGAGCTGCGTTCCTGCTCGCCGTCGTCTTCGGCGCCGTCGCGCAGCGCGTCAGCTTTTGCACGATGGGTGCGGTGTCCGACGTCGTGAACTTCGGCGACTGGCGCCGGCTGCGGATGTGGTTCCTCGCGATCGCGGTGGCGATTGCCGGTGCCGCGGCGCTTCAGGCGACCGGCCAGATCGACCTCGCGAAGTCGCTGTACACCGGCGGCCGCGTCGCGTGGCTGTCCGCGATCGTCGGCGGCTTCCTGTTCGGCTTCGGGATGACGCTCGCGTCCGGCTGCGGCAGCAAGACGCTGATCAGGTTCGGCGGCGGCAACCTGAAGTCGCTCGTCGTGCTGATCTTCTTCGCCGCGTCCGCCTACATGACGTTGAAGGGCGCGTTCGCGCTCTGGCGCGCCAACGGGCTCGACCCGCTGCGCTTCGACGTCACCGCGTTCGGCGCAGCGACATCCGACCTGCCGACGGTTGCCGCGGCACTCGGCCTCGGCGCGGCGGCGAAGCTCTGGCTGCCATTCGTCGTCGCGGCGGCGGTCGGCGCGTGGGTGTTCGCGAACCGCGAGTTCCGCGCGTCGCGCGAGATGATCGTCGGCGGGATCGTCATCGGCATCGTCATCGTCGGCGGCTGGTACGTGTCCGGCCATCTCGGCTACCTCGCCGAGGACCCGGCCACGCTCGAGGAGAAATTCGTTGCGACCAACTCCGGGCGGATGGAATCGTTCAGCTTCACTTCGCCGGTCGCCTACCTGCTCGAGCTGCTGCTGTTCTGGACCGACCAGTCGCGGGTACTGACGTTCGGCATCGCCGCGGTGCTCGGGATGCTGGTCGGCGCGGCCGGGATGGCGCTGGCGACACGGACGTTCCGTTGGGAAGGCTTCACGACGGTCGAAGATCTCGGCAACCACATCGCCGGCGGCATCCTGATGGGCTTCGGCGGCATCACGGCGTTGGGCTGCACGATCGGTCAGGGCTTGTCCGGGATCTCGACGCTGGCGCTCGGTTCGTTCCTGGCGTTGGCGGCGATCATCGCCGGGAGCGTAGTGGCGGTAAAATACCAAGTCTGGCGGCTCGAACGGGCCGGCTGAGGCGCTCCGTCCGCCGGCTGGGCGGTTGCGGGCGCAGCAGCGACCGCATTGAATTGTCGCTAACTGCGCCTAAAAGCGCTTAATTTTCGCCGGAGGTGGGCGGAGCCGGCTTCCTGCCGTTTTCGACGGTCAACCCCGGGCCGCCACCATCCGTTTTTCCTCCATGATCATCTTCGAGCTTCGCTGCGCGCACGGTCACCGCTTCGAGGGCTGGTTTGCCTCCGGGGCGGAGTTCGATCGGCAGGCCGCCGCCGAGCTTGTCCGCTGCCCGGTCTGCGACGATGCGACGGTCGCGCGCGTGCCGTCGGCGAAGGTGCGTGCCCGCGGCGGTGCCACGAGGGCCGTGGTGCCGAAGAAGGCCACCGAAACCGACGACGCCATCGCCGGGCTGCCCCCGGCGCTGGTGAAGAAGCTGCGCGACGCCGTGCGCAAGGCCGAGAACGTCGGCCAGCGGTTCCCCGAAGAGGCGCGCAAGATCCACTACGACGAAGCGCCGGCGCGCGCGATCCGTGGCCAGGCGTCGTCCGAAGAAGCCGAAGCGCTGCAGGAAGAAGGCATCGACTTCACGTCGCTGCCGCCGTTCCTCACCCGCGAGACGCACTGACGTTCGCGCCGTCGCGGGCGCAATCGCGACGTGCACTCACGTCGCGTTCGACCGTACGGCGGATTGAGGCGGGTACCCCCGATCGGCTATAATCGCGGCCCTTTGCCCGTGGGCCGTTAGCTCAGTTGGTAGAGCAGCGGACTTTTAATCCGTTGGTCGGCAGTTCGAATCTGCCACGGCCTACCACCAGCAACATCGAGCACTCCCCATAGTTACAAGGCCTGAATTCTTCCGCCGTTATCCCGCCAATGGGACACCGGTGGGAGAGTTTCGGAAAGAAGTTGGGCTAATTGGCCCGCGTCAGCCCGGCCCGTCGCTCTCACCGGTTCTCCGTCGCATGTGTGTTGCCCACCTGAACCAGCAGCAGCCGGGCACACCATCGACAGCTTTGCGACGTCATGTCGGCAAACTTGACAGCGGCTTCGCCCTTGGTGCCAGTGCCATTGAGAATTCCACGAATTATCAATAGCTTGCATAGGTTGGCCCGATTCGTGCGGAAGATCTGCCGTTCAAATTGAAGCGCATCCGGATTCAACGCCAAATGGCGATGGCGCCGAGGGCATTTCGAATCTGAAACGACGCGTCGCTGTAGCCCTGAGCGTTGGCGCATTGATCATCGCCGGCGCTTCTCGAGCCGGGATGCTCGGCGTTGGCTCGATGGACGGCGGTGCGCGCATTCCTTGATCCAGGGCAAATCTGCACCCTCGCCGGGTATGCTGACCGGTGCCAGAATCCGCAAATTATTGCCACCCGGCGACCCCGCAAATGAACTTGAGCTGGATCCTGTTGGGCGCGGTCCTGTGGGCGCTTGGCTCGCTGTTCGTGCTTGTACTGGTAAGAATGTCGGGAGAGCAGGATCGCGCCGCGCGCCACGAGCAGAAGCGCATCGATCCCCATTCGGACGTGACCATCACGCAGTTTGGAAATGCTGGCGTTTCGGGCGCGGAACAGTTCAGGCAAATGGAATCAACGACGGAAATGACGCGCGACGATTTGACCTTGCAGTCTGGCGACCCCCGCGGCTGGCGGCGCGCCAGACCGATCAACCAAGCGCTTCCCGCGACGTTGAAATGGGTTGAGTCGCTGCCGCCCGAGATCAAGCCGCTCGCCGTCCTCAGAGACTACCCGCGGATCGCCAACGCGCTCGCGCGAATCTGGAACGACGCGGTGGGAGTCGCGAATTATCTCGACTCCCTTCTCGTCGACCGGCGGGGTGGAAGGCGCGGATTCCCGGGCGACGTCCACAACGAACTTCTGTGCTTGCGCGAGTACTTCGCCGGGCGATATCCGACCTCGTCGGCGAGGTTCTGAACCCGGGCGGGCGATCTCACCGCCCGCGTGCCGAAGCCGGGAGCTTCCGCAAGCCCCCGCCATCCGGATCCCTTGCCGACGCTGCCGGGCGCACACCTTACTGCCGGCGCTTGCGTGATTTCGTGTTCGTGTCGCGGTTGCCGGTGGGCGGCTTCGTCTTCGTGATCCGTTCCATCACGGTCGTCGAATCGTCGTCGGCGCGCATCTCGGAGCGCCGTGACGCGCGACCGGTCGTCGTCGGCATGTCCAGGGGACGGTTCAGCGAGCGGTGCAGCTGGTAGCGGCGAAACTTCTCGCGTCGGGCAACGCGGCGAACCACCGCCAGTCCGAACACCAGCACGGCGAGAAGCCCCAAGCCGTAGATCGGATCCATCGCCGGCGTTAGTACTCGGCTGCGCTGGTCATGGCGTTTGCTGCAGGATGCCGACGGTGGCGAGCTCGCGGCGGAGCCGGTCGGGCGAACGGAAGTGGATGCCGTGCAGGCCGAGCGCCGACGCAGCGGCGGCGTTGGTGGCGACGTCGTCGATGAACACCGCCGATTCGGGCGCGATGCCGTTGCGCTCGAGCAGGATGCGGAAGATCCGTGGGTCCGGCTTGATCACACCCTCGACGCCGGAGACGACGATGTCGCGGAACCATCCGAGAAACGGAAACCGCTCGCGCTGCGGCGGAAACGTTTCCGCCGACCAGTTGGTGATCGCATAGATCGGCACGCCGCGATCCCGGACCTCCGCCAGCACGTCGACGGCGCCGTCGATCGGGCCCGGGATCATTTCGCCGAAGCGCGGGCCGAACGCCTCGATCAGCTCGATCTGGTCGGCGTGGCGCGGCAGCAGCTCGCGCGTCGCGTCGGCGAAGCTGCGCCCGGCGTCCTGGCGCACGTTCCATTCGGTCGTGCACACATTGGCGAGGAACGCCTCCATCGCCGCGTCGTCGCCGCCGAAGAGCTTCCGGTACAGGTGCCGCGGGTTCCATTCGAGCAGCACGCCGCCGAGATCGAAGATGGCGACGCTGCGCCGGCCGGTCGTCGCGCTCACGGATTGCCACCCGTCGGTGTCCGTCCGCCGCGTTGTGCCGCGACGTCTACGAGGGCAGCGAAATCAGTGCCGGCAATGCTGTCGGTGATCATGCCGATTTTCATCGGAGCGGGCTCTCGGTGGGGAGCGACGCGGCGGGTTACCGGTGCGCGAACACTTCGCATTGTGGCCGACCCTCGCCCCGCCCCGCAACTGCCGCGCGCGCGGTGCTAGACTGCGCCGACTCGCTGCCCGCCTTGGTACCTTGGCGCCGAAGGCTACGTGCCCGAGGGGGTAGCGATCTGCGCTCCGCGTAGCAGTTCGCGCGACGCGCCAAACGGGGGCGACCCATGCCGAAAGGACGCGACACCGGCTTCCGGCCGATGAGGGTGCAGGTGCGGCCGGGCAGCTACGCCGAATCGTTCTACCGCACCCACAGCGGACTGATCGGCAACGCGCTCGGTCGCGCCCGCGCGATCGTGCCCGGCATCGCGTCGTCGCCGATCGACGACCTGATCTTCCACGGCGGACGGACGATCCCGAAGATGCAGCTCGCCAACCTGTTCGTCGGCGGCGAGGCGGCGTGGAAGGCGTCCGACGTCGAGTCGATCGACAACGCGATCTTCCGGGCGATGAACGACCGGCGCCTGAACAACGTGATGGTCCAGTACTTCCCGGGGAAGAAGCTCGACTGCGCGGCGAAGGACTCGCAATTCCTTCCCGGCACGCCGCCGAAGGTCGTCTCGCAGGGCGACGCGATCGCGATGTTGAAGCAGCTCTACGCCGACGGCACGCTCGGCCACTCGGACCTCGACGCGACGATCTTCAACCTGCTGCTGCCGCCCGGCACCGTGCTGACCGACAGCGAGAAGCCGCACGCCGGCAAGCGCCACGAGCGTACGCCTCGCCGCTCGGCCAGCTCGCTGCACGGCCTCGGCGGCTATCACGGCTCGCTGCACATCAGAAAGGCCGGCGCGAAGAAGATCACGATCTACTACTCGATCGACGTGTACTCGCAGATCCTGCCCGGCAGGAAGGAGAACGGCATCGCGGTGTGGAAGGAATCGTGGAAGAACGTCGTCGCAACGCTCTACCACGAGATCAACGAATTCCGCACCGATCCCGACGTCGACGACGCGCTCGCCGCCGGCGACGATCCGCGCGGCAACGATTTCCTCGGCTGGGTCTCGCGCAACGGCGACGAGGTCGGCGACTATCCGATCGCGATCGCCGATCCGTTGACGCAGGTGTTCCGGCAGGTGAAGCTCGCGGGCAAGACCACCTCGGTGCCGGTCCAGTTCCAGTACTCGAATTTCGTCCACGGTCCCGAGGGGCCGCTCGACCAGCCGCACCGCTAGCTCCGCCGCCGACGATGCCCGCGCTGCCGCCCGAGGACGTCCTCGCGATCGACGCGATTCCCGGCAACGTCGTCGCCGGCTTCAACAAGGACCACCAGCGCTTCCTGTTCCTGCGGCTTGCCGACCGTCGCGCGGCGAAGCGCTGGCTCGCAGCGCTTGTACCGCAACTCGCGACGACGCGCGAGGTGCTCGCCTACAACGATCTGTTCCGACTGCTGCGGAAGCGTCACGGCGCCGATCCGCAGGGCTTCGTCGCCACGTGGATCCACGTGGCGTTCTCGCATGCCGGGCTGCGCAAGCTCACGTCGGTAGCGGAGGCGAAACGCTTTGCCGATCGACCGTTCGCCGAAGGGCCCGCGCGCCGCGCGGTGCTGCTCGGCGATCCGGCGAACCCGACGACGCCCGGCCATCCGGTGCACTGGGCGTTCGGCGGGCCGGACACCGACGCCGACGTCCTCGTCATCGTGGCCAGCGACGACCGCGAAGAATGCGATGCGGCCGCCGACAGGATCATCGACGACCTGATCGTCGGCCACCGTCGCGCCGCAGACGTCGTCCACGACCAGCGCGGCGACACGCTGGGGGGCGACCTGCGCGGCCACGAGCACTTCGGCTTCCGCGACGGCATCTCGCAGCCGGGCGTGCGCGGACGGCTCTCGGAGGCCGCCGGCAATTGGCTCACGCCGCGCGGGGTTTCGTCGTCCGCTCCGGACGCGCCCGCGTACGCGAAGCCGGGCCAGCCGCTGGTGTGGCCGGGGCAGTTCGTGCTCGGGTATCGCCGGCAGCGCCGCGACGATCCGCAGCGGCCGGCGCCGGCCCGGAGAACCGCGCCGGCGTGGGCGCGCGACGGCTCGTTCGTCGTCGTGCGCAAGCTCGCGCAGGACGTCGCCGGCTTCTGGCGGTTCGCGTTCGCCGAGGCGGGGGAGCTCGCGCAGCAGACGGGCTTTCGCGGGATGTCGGCCGAGCGCCTCGCCGCGCTGATGATCGGCCGCTGGAAGAGCGGGGCGCCGGTGGCGCTTGCACCGCGGCACGACGATCCGGCGCTCGCTGCCGATCCGTCGGCGAACAACCGGTTCGGCTACGCGGCCGACGCGAATGGGGCGATCTGCCCGTACGCGGCGCACGTGCGCAGGATGAATCCGCGCGATCTCGCCACCGCCGAGGGCGGCGCCGCCGACACGCTGACGCGGCTCGTGCTCCGCCGCGGCATCCCGTACGGCCCGCCGATCGCCAATCCGCTGGCACCGACGCGCGCCGAGTCGCGCGCCGAGCGCGGCCTCATGTACGTCTCGTACCAGGCGTCGATCGGCGACCAGTTCGAGTTTCTGTCCGCGGCC
Source organism: Betaproteobacteria bacterium (assembly GCA_040007035.1). Lineage (GTDB taxonomy): Bacteria > Pseudomonadota > Gammaproteobacteria > Burkholderiales > Casimicrobiaceae > CAIWHR01. The sequence goes on from JBDTVU010000143.1 coordinate 6,820, forward strand.
CGCGCGAACCGCGACGAGTCCCCGGAAGATGGCGGCCCTGATGCGTTGATCGGTCAGCACGACGGCGCCGACGGCCGCCGCCTTCGCCGCATCATGCTCGTCGGCGCCGGCGGCCGCACCGCGACGATCGAGCTGCCGCGCGACTGGATCCACGCGGCCGGCGGCGGCTATTTCTTTGCGCCGTCGCTCGCCGCGCTCGCCGTCGTCCTCGCCCGCTGACCGCGCCGTTCCGGCACCGGCAGGGAGTTCAAATCGGCACGGAAATGAGGCAGAATAGCGCCCTTGGGATGGGTCGTTAGCTCAGCTGGTAGAGCAGCGGACTCTTAATCCGTTGGTCGCAGGTTCGATCCCTGCACGGCCTACCAACCCATCGAGGGGTCAGCGCGTCACACCGCTGGCCCCTTTTCTTTTTCGGGGCGGGGTTCTCTGATACACCATGACTGGCCCCTTCGGGACGAGAGCCATCGGTCGCGAGCAGCGGCTATCTGCCACAACCCGTCACACCTAGGCAGTTGCTTGTAAGTTGACCTATGATCGCGCGTCCCCGATAGAGTCATTGCGTCTTGGGTGTACGCGGCGCCGGCAGGTTCGCGGGCCGGGTTTGGGTGTATGGTGCCGACAAGCGTCGCCCCGTTGCCAGTCGCCGCGCGCTGCGCGAGCTAGTGCTTCCTGATGTCGACGTACTGCCGTGCGAGCTTCCCTTCCCGCTTGATGAAGTCCGAGTGCACGGCGCGGTTCTCTTCTCGTGTCGCGTTATGTTCGGCAACCGACAGACGGTAATGCAAAGCCGTGCCAAGTTGATGCCCTTATGCGCTGGCGTCCCGTCACTCCCCGCACGGCAAGTTTGGTCTTGCGCTTCAAGGCAGCGGCGTGGCGCGTGATCAAGCAAACCGACAACGTCGCCGAACTCCCGCACACACGCATAGTTACGGCGACCGTGGAATTGAATCGGATCGTCGATGACATCCGGGACGCCCAACCCGAATCAGAAGCGCCACCACCGACGATTCAGAAAGAGCCACTGCTCGCCATCCATACTGTAGGCAAGATTCTGCGCCGGCCGAAAATCGACGGTTAGGAGCGTGCAGCGAGGGTGGAGTGTCCTAGATAATGTCCGCGACGCCGGCGCAACCGTTTCCAAGGAGTCGACATGCCGCAGAAATCATGGAATGCAAAGCGCGAGCGCCAGTTTACCCACATCAAGCAGAGCTTGCTTGAAAGAGGCAGGCCTGAAGAACTCGCCGCGGAAATCGCGGCACGCACGGTCAACAAGGAGCGTGCGCAACACGGTGAGTCCGTGCAGGCCAGCCCCTCGTCGATCAATGACATGTCGGCGAGTCGACGCGGTGGTCTGAGGTCCCACAAGGGCTCTGGCGGGCGCACCGTGGCCCAGCTTCGCAACGAGGCGAGCCAGCGCAAGGTGGAGGGCCGCTCCAGCATGAACAAGGCTCAGCTGGAACAGGCGCTGCAACGTTGACGCAACGCCGTGTGCGCGGCAGCGTGGCGCCTTGCGCCAAGGTCTGTTTCATCACCGCGGCCAGTTCGTCGGCTGCGGTGTCGTGGTGGTGTCCAGTTCACAGCGGGTCAGAGCGCCAGAAGCCGCGGCGGCGGTAGCTGCTGGCCCGCACACCGGCGTTTGCAATCGCCAATGGAGGTTCGTCGCCGCTATCGGCTGTCCCAG
>JBDTVU010000144.1:0-8481 GCA_040007035.1 Betaproteobacteria bacterium
CTCGACGGTTTTCTCCAGGTGGGCACGGTCGACGCCGTCTTGCCGGCCTTCGTGTTTGCCGTGCTGATGGTTTGCCTGAATGGAGCATTCGGCCTGTATCGCCGGGACCGGAAAATCGACTTCGGCGTCTACATTGCGCGATTGTTCCTCGCACTGCTGATCGGCGCCCCCATTTCCTACGCGGTCGCCGAGCTGCTGCCGGGCGGCGACCGGTTCCAGTACACGCTCGGAATCGCGGTCATCCTGGCGTTCGCCGGTCTCATCGTCGTCCGCCGCGTTTTGGTCGTGCCGCTGGTTCGTACGCTCCTTCCGCATCGGGTGCTGGTGCTCGGCACCGGGCCGGATGCGCGGGTCGTCGAGGCATCGCTCGCCGCGGCCGATCCGCCCGGGATGCGCGTGGTCGGTTTCTACCCGCTGGAAAAGGTCAGGGAAAACGTCATCTCGTCCGGACCCGTGGTCGCGGCCGGCATCTCGCTGTACGACACCATACGCAACCTCGAGGTGAACGAGATCATCGTCGCCGTGCGCGAGCAGCGCGGCGGGGTGCTCCCGCTGCGCGCGCTGCTCGACTGCCGCCTCGCCGGGGTCCAGGTCACGGATCTGGCACGGTTCTTCGAACGGGTCCACGGTCGCATCCCGATCGCCACGCTCAAGGCGAGCTGGCTCATCTACGGCCGGGGATTCCGACAGACCTGGTTGCGCGCACTGGTCAAGCGGACGTTCGACGTCGTCGTGTCGATGCTGCTCCTCGTGCTGATGCTGCCGGTGATTGCCGTTACGGCGCTGCTGATCATGCTCGAGTTGGACGGACCGGTGGTCTACCGCCAGGAACGGGTCGGCCGCCTCGGCAAGCCGTTCACGGTCCTCAAGTTCCGAAGCATGCGCAAGGATGCCGAGAAGGACGGCAAACCTGCCTGGGCAGAGGCCGACGATGTGCGGGTGACCCGCCTCGGTCGCTTGCTCAGGCGCAGCCGGATCGACGAGCTCCCGCAGCTCATCAACGTCCTTCGGGGCGAAATGAGCTTCGTCGGGCCCCGGCCCGAGCGACCGGCGTTCGTGGCGATGCTGACGGAACAGATCCCGTTCTACGCCGTCCGGCACAGCGTCAAGCCGGGCATCACGGGATGGGCGCAAGTGCGCTACTCTTACGGTGCGACGGTCGAGCAGGCCGCCAAGAAGCTCGAGTACGACCTCTACTACGTCAAGAACCACTCGCTATTCCTCGATCTGCTGATTCTGCTCGAGACCGTGCGAGTCGTCCTCCTCGGGGAGGGGGCGCGCTAGCCTCCGTGATCCCGGTGACGCGCGAACGCACGTCGGTTCGCGTGGCGTTGGCCTCACCGGCCGCGGGACCCGCCCGGCAAGCGTCGAAGACGCGCGCCGTGCCCGCACCCTGTCGTCCGCGCCCGATCTCACGGCAGATCGGGCATCCTTCGTCAATGTGACATCAAGTCGTGACCGAAAGCACCCTCGCCAACGCCGCACTCTGGAGCTACGGCCTTGCCGCGGCGGGGTTCGTCGCGTTTGCCGTTCGGTTGGCGCTCGGCTGGCGGTCCAGCCTCCGGGCGGCGCTCCTGCTCGCCGCGGTGCTCGCGACGGCGGGGTGGGCAGCCGCCGGCTTCGCGGTCGTCTACGCCCCCGGCGCTGCCAGTTGGCAAGCGTCGGTGGGCTTCGACGCGCTTCGCTATGCCATCTGGTTCCTGTTCCTGGCAAACGTGCTCAAGGGAGTGCGCGGTGACCAGGAGCCAGGCAGGCGGTCGCCGCGGTTGGCAGTCGCTCTCGCCGTGGTCGGGCTGGCCGCGAGCGTCCTGCTGCCCGAAACCCGGCTATTCGCGCCCGATCTCGCTGCACAGATTCCCATCGCAACATTTGGGGCGCGGCTCGGCCTCGCGCTTTTCGGGCTGATCCTCGTCGAGCAAACTCTCCGTCGCGCGCATCCGCAGGCACGGTGGGCGATCAAGCCGCTCGTCGTCGGACTCGGCGGGGTATTCGCCTTCGACCTGTTCTTCTACGCCGATGCCATGCTCTTCGGCGCGCAGGACGTGAACATCTGGGTGGCGCGCGGCATTGCGAATGCGCTGACGATTCCGTTCATCGCCGTTGCCACCGCCCGGAACACCGGCTGGACGATCGAAATGCACATGTCGCGCGGCGTCGTCTACCACTCGACCGCGGTCCTCGTCTCGGGCGTGTTTCTGCTGCTGGTGGCCGGTGCCGGCTACCTCGTCCGCTTCTTCGGCGGCGAATGGGGTCGGGCGCTGCAGATCGAGCTCTCCTTCGCCGCGCTGCTGGCGCTGGTGCTGGTGGCGTCGTCCGGCAGCTTCCGCTCCAAGCTCCGGGTCTTCATCAGCAAGCATTTCTTTTCCTACCGCTACGACTACCGCGAGGAATGGCTGCGCTTCACCCGGACGCTGTCGGCGGACGGCGCTACGGGCAGCTTGCAGGAGCGAAGCATCAAGGCGCTCGCCGACCTCGTCGAAAGTCCGGGCGGCGTACTTTGGCTGCGCGACGAAACCGAACATTTCCGGTCGACGTCGCGCTGGAACATGTCGGCCGTCGAAGCGGTCGAACCGGCCTCGGGGCTGCTCCCGCGCTTCCTCGAGCGGACCGGCTGGGTCATCGATCTCGCCGAATACGCGGCGGAAGGCACCCGCTATCCGGACCTCGTGCTGCCCGATTGGCTCGCCTCGGTGCCGGCTGCCTGGCTCGTCGTGCCGCTGCTGTCGGGGACCGAACTCGTCGGATTCGTGGTGCTGGCCTCGCCGCGGGCGACCGTCGACGTCAACTGGGAGGTGCGCGACCTGCTGAAGACCGCCAGCCGGCAGGCGGCGAGCTACCTGGGACAGATCAGGGCCACCGAAGCCCTGCTCGAAGCCCGCAAGTTCGACGCGTTCAACCGGATGTCGGCATTTGTCGTCCATGACCTCAAGAACCTGGTGGCACAACTTTCGCTAATGCTGAAGAATGCCGAACGGCACCGCGAGAACCCGGAGTTCCAGCGGGACATGCTGGCGACCGTCGAAAACGTGGTGCAACGGATGAATCACCTGATGCTGCAGTTGCGGACCGGGGCAACGCCGGTGGAAAAGCCGCGGCTGACCGATCTCGAGCCGGTCGTTCGCCGCGTCTGCGCAGCGAAGACCGGACATCGCGCGCCGATCGGACTCGAACTCATGACCGCGATCGCGACGATCGGGCATGAAGACCGGCTCGATCACGTGATCGGCCACCTGGTCCAGAATGCACTGGACGCGACGGCCGAGAAGGGTGGCGTGACGGTCAGGCTCGGCCGCGAGGACCGTGTCGTGGTGCTGGAAGTGGCCGATACGGGCATCGGCATGACCCCGGAGTTCGTCCGCGAGCGTCTGTTCAAGCCGTTCGAGACGACCAAGGCGTCGGGGATGGGCATCGGCGTCTACGAAAGCGCACAGTACGTGGCCTCGCTCGGTGGACAGATCCTGGTCGACAGTGAGCTTGGCGTCGGGACCCGCGTCCGGGTGCTGCTTCCGTCCGGCGAAGCCGTTGCGGGACCGGCGGCGGATTCGAAGGTGGCGGCATGACCGACGAGACTCGGCGGCCGCTGCTCATTGTCGAGGACGACCCGGCGCTGCAAAAGCAAATGCAGTGGGCGTTCGACAAGTACGAGACGGTGGTTGCGGCCGACCGGGAGACCGCGCTCGCGCAGTTGAGGCGGTACGAACCCGCGGTCGTGACGATGGATCTCGGGCTGCCGCCGCATCCGGACGACCCCAGCGAGGGGCTGCAGCTCCTCGAAGAGATGCACGCGCTTGCGCCCGACACCAAGGTGATCGTGCTCACCGGTCAGAACGACCGTGCCAACGCGCTCAAGGCGATCGGGCTCGGTGCCCACGACTTCTGCACCAAGCCGTTCGAGCCGGAGATCCTGACCTGGACGATCGACCGCGCGTTCCGGGTCCACGAGCTGCAGGAGGAGATCCGCCGCCTGCAATCGACGCAGCAGGCGCCGGCGATGTCGGGGATCATCACCCGGGATCCGGAGATGCACCGGATCTGCCGGACGATCGAGAAGGTTGCGCCGACTTCGGCGACGGTGCTGATCCTGGGCGAGTCGGGGACCGGCAAGGAGTTGTTCGCCCGCGCGCTGCACGACCTCTCGCCGCGGCAAGGGCGGCGCTTCGTCGCGATCAATTGTGCGGCGATTCCGGAGACGTTGCTCGAGAGCGAGCTCTTCGGGTACGAGAAGGGCGCCTACACCGGCGCGGCCAAGCAGACGATCGGCAAGATCGAGACCGCCCACGGCGGCACGCTCTTCCTGGACGAGATCGGCGATCTTCCGGTGTCGCTGCAGGCGAAGCTGCTGCGCTTCCTGCAGGAGCGCGTCATCGAGCGGGTCGGTGGCCGGCAGGAGATCGCCGTCGACGTGCGGATCATCTGCGCCACGCACCAGGTGCTCAAGGACCGGATCGCCGACGGAAGATTCCGCGAGGACCTCTATTACCGGCTGGCCGAGATCGTCGTCGAGATCCCGCCGCTGCGTGCCCGCAAGGGCGACGCTGCGTTGCTGGCCCACGGCTTCGTCCGTCGCTTCGCAACGGAGCAGCGGCGGGGTGCCATGAACCTGTCGCCGGATGCGATCGACGCGATCGAGGCGCATCCCTGGCCGGGCAATGTGCGCGAGCTCGAGAACGTCATCAAGCGTGCGGTCATCATCGCCGAGACCTCGATGATCACGGCTGCGGACATCGGCATTGCCCCGGGAGAGGCGGACGCCCTGGCGCTCAACCTGCGGCAGGTCCGGGAGAATGCCGAGAGGGCCGCCGTGCTGCGCGTGCTCGGCCGGGTCAACGGCAATCTCAGCAAGGCGGCCGAGCTGCTCGGCGTCAGCCGCCCGACACTGTACGATCTCATGCATCGATTCGGATTAAAGTAGTCGGGATCCGAACTTGCCCACCATTTCCCTCTACGGAATATTCCGCACCATGAAACTTCGACAGTTTTCCGGCAGCATCGCCGCGCTGATTCTCGTCGCCGCGGTCGCCGCGTGCGGCCGCACCGACCCCGCATCGTTCGTCGCGTCGGCGCAATCGTATCTCGCCAAGTCCGACTACAAGGCGGCGATCATCGAGCTCAAGAATGCGCTCGCCAAGGATCCCAACGATCCCGCCGTCCGCTTCCTTCTCGCGAAGGCGATGCTGGACAGCGGCGACCCGGTCGCGGCGGAGACCGAGGCCCGCAAAGCGCTCGAGCTCAAGTACTCGCCGGACGAGGCGTATCCCGTCCTCGCCTGGTCATTGCTGCAGCAGGGCCAATTCAAGAAACTTATCGCCGATCTCGCCACCCGTACCCTCGGCAGCGCCACGGCGAAGGCAGAGGTCGGCACCGCGGTCGGTCTCGCCCATCTTGCGCTCGGGCAGCAGAAGGAGGCACGGGTCGCCATCGACACCGCGCTCGCCGCGCAGCCGGACAACGGCCATGCCCGCATCGCGCGATCACGCCTCGCGGCGATGGATGGAGACTTCCCGGGGGCCATGAAGCTCGTCGCCGACACGCTGGCCAAGGATCCGAAGGACATCGACGCGCTGGTGCTCAAGGCGGACATCGAGCGCGCTCAGGGCGCCGGCAACGCAGCGATCGCCACTCTCGAAGGTGCCATCGAGATCAGGCCGGACGCGCTTCCCGTGCGTTACTCGCTCGTATCGTTGCTGGCGCGATCGGGCAAGCTCGACCGTGCCGACGTCCATCTGGCGGAGCTCAAGAAGGTCGCGCCGAAGGATCCGCGGACCTACTACTCGGAGGCCATCGTCGCGTTTGCGCGTGGCAATGTGGCTGCGGCCAAGGACGCGATCCAGCAGGTGCAGCAGCTCGCGCCCGATTTCCTGCCGGCGCGCTACCTTTCCGGCATCATCGATTACCGGCGTGGCGCCTACGCGACCGCAGAGGAGTCGCTGCGCACGGTGGTCGCAAAAGCGCCCGCCGACGACGGGGCGCGGCGCGTCCTTGCCGAAACCTATCTGCGGCGCGGCCGCGCGTCGCAGGCGCTGGAAACGCTCGATCCGGCGCTCCAGCGTTCGCCGAACGATCCCGAACTTCTGCGCACGGCGGCGGAGGTGTACCTCGGCCTCAACAATCCCGCGAAATCGGCAGAGTTCTACGAGCGCGCAAACGCGCTGGACAAGGGCAACGTCAGCAGCCGGGTGCGGCTGGCGCAGGTGCGCCTCGCGACCGGAGACTCCGGGCAGGCGTTCAAGGATCTCGAGGGCCTCGCCGAAGCCAATCCGTCGAGCCGCGAGCCCGATCTCGCGCTGATCACCGCGCATCTGCGCCGTCACGAATACGACAAGGCGCTCGCAGCCGCGGTGGCGCTCGAGAAGAAGAACCCGCAGAGCCCGGTGACCTACAACGTCAAGGGTGTCGTATACCTCGCCAAGCGGGACCTGAAGAATGCGCGTGCGAGCTTCGAGAAGGCGCTTGCGCTCGACCCCGATTACGCCAGCGCTGGGTTCAACCTGGCCCGGCTGGACATCGCGGAGCGCAATTTCGACGGCGCCCGCAAGCGTTTCGAACAAATGCTGACCAAGGATCCGAAGAACGAGGCGGCACTGCTCGCGCTGGCCGAGTTGCTGGCGATGCAGAAGGCACCGCCGGCGGACATCAAGGCGGCCATCGACCGGGCGATCGTCGCCAACCCGACGTCGGTGCGTGCCCGGTTGTCCTTGATCAGCTACAACGGGCAGCTCAAGGACTGGAAGGCGGCGCTGGCCGCAGCGCAGGCGGCGCAGGCGGCGCTGCCCGACAATCCGCAGATCCTCGAAGCGGTGGCCGCGACGCAGGCGGCGGCCGGCGAGCCGAACCAGGCGATCGAGACGCTGCGGCAGGCGGTTAAGCTGCAACCGGAGAATCCGGCTCCGCTCGTCCGGCTGGCCGACATCCAGATGAGGGGCAAGGATTACGACGGTGCCATCGCGTCCCTGCGCAGCGCGCTGAATCTGCAGCCGGACAACCCCGCAATCTGGGTCACGCTTGCCAATGTCTACAGTGTCGCCGATCGCGTCGACGCCGGCCTGGCCGATGCACGGAAGCTACAGAAGGAGCGCGCCGATCGTGCGGTCGGCTTCGGCCTCGAGGGCGAGATCGCTGCACGGCAATCGAAGTGGCCGGAAGCGGCGGCCGCCTATCGGTACGCGTACGCTCGCTCGCCCGTCGCTTTCGTGGCAGTCCGTCTTCATTCGGCGCTGCAATCGGCGGGGAAGGCGGACGAGGCGGCGGCGGTAGCGCAGAAGTGGCTCAAGGATCACCCGTCCGACGTGACGGTGCGCGCCTACCTGGGCCAGCAGGCCATCGTCCGGAAGGACAATCGTGCCGCGCTGACGTACCTGCGGCCGGCGGTCGAGATCGAGCCGGACAACGTGGTACTGCTCAACAACCTCGGGTGGGTGCTGGGCGAGCTCGGGGACCCGAAGGCGTTGCAATACGCGGAACGCGCATACACGCTGGCGCCCAATTCGGCGGCGACGCTCGATACCTACGGCTGGCTGCTGGTCCAGCGCGGGGATGCAGCCCGCGGGCTCGAGATGCTGCGCAATGCGGTGAGCCTGGCGCCGGCCGATGCGGAGATCCGGCTCCATCTGGCGAAGGCGCTGCTGAAGTCGGGCGACCAGACCGCTGGCCGCCAGGAGCTGGAGACGCTGCTGAAGTCGGACGCGCCGCCACCGGCTCGCGCCGAGGCGGAGAAGCTGCTCAAGGCGCCTTGACCCCATGACCGCCCGCGGCCACCGCTGCGCGGGCAAATCGATCCTTCCCTGCGAGGCGCCCCGGGGGCGCGACCTGGAATCATGACGAACAGTACAATTGTTGGTGTTGTCGGCCTTGGCTATGTCGGGCTTCCGCTTGCCGTCGAGTTCGGAAAGCACTTTCCGACCATCGGATTCGATCTCTCGGCCGCCAAGGTCGAGAACTACCGGCGGTGCATCGATCCGACCGGAGAGGTATCGACCGAGGAGCTCAAGGCGGCGACGAAGCTCACGGTCACCACGGATGCCGCGGCGCTGCGGCAGGCCGACTTCATCGTGGTCGCGGTGCCCACGCCGGTCGACGAGGCGCACCAACCCGACTTCGGGCCCCTGCTGGGGGCGAGCGAGTCGGTTGGCCGTAACCTCAAGCGCGGTGCGACCATCGTCTACGAGTCGACCGTCTATCCGGGTGCAACCGAGGAGATCTGCATTCCGGTGATCGAACGGCACTCGGGCCTGAAATGGCAGCGCGACTTCTTCGTCGGCTATTCTCCCGAGCGCATCAACCCCGGCGATCGCGAGCATTCGCTGACCCGGATCACCAAGGTCGTCTCCGGCGATTCGCCCGCGACGCTCGAACGGGTGGCCGAGGTCTACGGCGCGATCATCGTCGCCGGCGTACATCGGGCGAGCAGCATCAAGGTGGCCGAAGCAGCCAAGGTGATCGAGAACACGCAGCGCGACCTCAACATCGCGCTGATGAACGAGC
>JBDTVU010000145.1:0-8430 GCA_040007035.1 Betaproteobacteria bacterium
AGGTAGCTGGTGTCGGGCGAGCGCAGGAAGCCGAAGCCGTCGGGCAGGACTTCCAGCACGCCTTCGCCGAAGATGCTCTCGCCCTTCTTCGCCTGGCCTTTCAGCATGGCGAAGATGAGGTCGTGCTTGCGCATCCGGTTGGCGCCCTCGATCTCCAGGGTATTGGCGATCTCGAGCAATTCGCTCACGTGCTTGGCTTTGAGTTCGGACAGGTGCATGGCGGGGGAGGGGGAACAGCGGGGAAGGGACGGGGAGCGGGCGCGGTGACCGCATCGGGTCGCGCCGGGAAACTCGGGAGATTGGCGCCTGAACAGGCCCGGCACAGCCGGGCGGCGCCTCGGGTGCCACCGCGGGGCCGCCCCTCAGGAAGAGGGGGGCGCTGCGGGCACGGAAATCAGCGTAGCGGGTTCAGAGGTTGCTGTCAACAAACGCCGTAAGCTGCGACTTCGAAAGGGCGCCGACCTTCTGCGCGTGCGCCTTGCCTTCCTTGAACAGGATAAGCGTCGGTATGCCGCGGATGCCGAATCGCGTGCTGATGCCCGGATTGGCATCGATGTCGACTTTGGCGACCGTCAGCCGGCCGGCGTACTGCTTGGCGACGTCCTCCAGCACCGGCGCGATCATCTTGCACGGGCCGCACCATTCGGCCCAGTAATCGACGAGCACCGGGGTGGCGGACTGCAGGACCTCCTGGTCGAAGGTCGTTTCGGAAACGTGCTTGACGTGGTCGCTCATGGGTTCCTCTTGGTGGCCGCGGGGGCGCCGGGCCGGCGGGCCCGCGCGGGCCGGACAGAAAATCTACGGTAGCCGAAGCCCCGTGCCGGCGCAAGCTCGGGCCTCGGTGCGGCATCCCGCGTCCGCTGGATTTGGGGGTGGATTTGCTAGAATCAACGCTTTCCGCGCCGGACACCCCCGAGCATGACCTACGTCGTCACCGAAAGCTGCATCCGCTGCAAATACACGGATTGCGTCGACGTCTGCCCGGTCGACTGCTTCCGCGAGGGCCCCAACTTCCTGGTCATCGACCCGGACGAGTGCATCGACTGCACGCTCTGCGTCGCCGAATGCCCGGTGGAGGCGATCTTCGCCGAAGACGACGTGCCGGACGACCAGAAGGCGTTCACCGCGCTCAACGCCGAACTGGCGAAGCTCTGGAAGCCGATCATCGAGCGCAAGCCGGCGCCGACCGACGCCGACGAGTGGAAGGACGTGAAGGACAAGCTCAAGGAACTCAAGCGCTAGGTGCCGGCGGCCGTCGCCACCCGGTCTCTGCGTTCGGTCAGGCCGCAGCCCGCTCCGCCCGCGCGCGGACGTCATTGACCTTCGGGCGCCGCAGCCCCTAGAATCGCGGGGTTTTTCGTCCGCGCCGTGCTCCGGGCGCCCGGTTTTTCGAAGCGAACCGCGGCGCGCAACGACCCTCCACTTCGCAAAGCGACCCATGATCCGAACGATGTTCCTCGCACCGGCCCTCGCGGCCGCGCTCGTCGCCGCCCCGGCGCAGGCGCAGGGTGCATACTCCGGCGACCCCGCCAAGGGCAGCCAGAAAGTCCGGATGTGCCAGGGCTGCCACGGCATCGAAGGCTGGCGCACGGCGTTCCCCGAGGTGTACCGCGTGCCGAAGATCTCGGGTCAGCACACCGCGTACATCGTGAAGGCGCTGCAGGCGTACAAGTCCGGCGAGCGCGGCCACCCGTCGATGCGGGCGATCGCGGCGCAGCTTTCCGACGACGACATGGCCGACCTCGCCGCGTATTACGGGCAGTCGGGCCTCAAGGCAGCGGTGAAATGATGGCGATCAAGCGAATCCTGATGCTCGTCGCTGCCGTGGCGCTGGCGACCGGCGGCGCGCAGGCGGCGGACCTCGCCGCGGGCAAGGCGAAGGTGAAGGAAGTCTGCGCCGCCTGCCACGGCGAGGACGGCAACAGCCCGGCGCCCGATTTCCCCAAGCTCGCCGGCCAGCACGGCGACTATCTCGCGAAGGCGCTGCGCGACTACAAGTCCGGCGCGAGAAAGAACCCGATCATGGCGGGCTTCGCCGGCACGCTGACGAAGCAGGACATCGAGAACCTCGCCGAGTATTACAGCGCGCAGCCGGCGGTGCTCTCTGCGCGCTACTGAACCGCAGCGCTCCCGGACAAGGCGCCCGCGGGCGCCTTTTTCGTTTCCGCCGTCACTGCCGCGCGAGGCAGTCGAGATAGCGGGCCGGGTCCGGCGGCGTTCCGTGCCGCTGCGCGTGCCAGATCACCTCGCCCAGGCATTCGAGCACGGCGTGCAGCGCTGCGTGCTCGTCACCCTTCGCCGCCTTCAGCCGCTCGAATTCGGCGCGGATGCCCGGCGGCTGGTCGATCGCAACCTGCTCGGCCACGGCGAGGTGCAGCGACAGGTGCAGGAACGGATTGGCTTCGCCGCCCTCGGGACGGAAATCGCGGTCGACGCTGCGGCCGGGATCCTCGAGCAACGCGTGGTACTCCGGATGCAGCGCGACCAGCCCGGCCGCCATCCGTTCGAGCGCGGACAGGGGCGCCTGCGCGCGGTACTTCGCCCACGCGTCGGAGAGAAACTGCCGCGCCTCTTCGCGCGTCGGTGCGAACACGGCGTCAGCCCGTCTTCTCGCGCCATTCGCACAGGTCGCGAATCGGGCAGTCCGCGCACTTCGGCGACCGCGCGATGCAGACGTAGCGTCCGTGCAGGATCAGCCAGTGGTGCGCGTGCAGCCTGAACTCCTCCGGCACGATCGCGAGGAGCTTCTGCTCGACCGCCTCCGGCGTCTTCCCCGCGCCGAGTCCGGTGCGGTTGGCGACGCGGAAGATGTGGGTGTCGACGGCGATCGTCGGCTGGCCGAAGGCGACGTTGAGCACGACGTTCGCCGTCTTGCGCCCGACGCCGGGAAGCTTCTCCAGCGCCTCGCGGTCGGAGGGAACCTCGCCGCCGTGGTCGCGCAGCAGGAGTTCGGACAGCGCGACGATGTTCTTCGCCTTGTTGCGGAAGAGGCCGATCGACTGCACGTACGGGATCAGCCCGTCGACGCCGAGCTTTGCGATCGCCGCCGGCGTGCTGGCGACGGGGAACAGCTTCGCCGTCACCTTGTTGACGCCCTTGTCGGTGGCCTGCGCCGATAGCACGACGGCGACCAGCAGCTCGAACGGCGTCTCGTGGCCGAGCTCGGAGCGCGGATCCGGGTTCGCCGCGCGCAGGCGCTCGAAGATGGCGCGGCAACGTTTCGGGCTCACGGCGGCGGCGCCTTTCCGGCGGCGACGGCCGCGAGGCGCGCGAGCCGCGGCGGTTGATCGGCCGCGAATCCCGGATCGTCCTTCAGCGCGGCGTACGCCTTTGCTGCCCACGGCTGCGCCGCCTGCGCATCGCCGCGCGCGAGCGCAATCTCCGCCAGCTCCTCGAAAACGTAGCCGTTCGTCTCGCCCAGCCGCCCGTATTCGGTCAGCAGCGCGCGCTGCGTCACCTCGGCCTCGTCGAGCTGGGCAAGCGAGCGCTGAGTGCGCGCGATCATCCAGCGCGCGACGCGGACGCTGCCCGGATCGCCGCGTGCCTCGTACGCCGGCAGCGCCTTCCGGTAAAACGCGAGCGCGGTCGTGAAATCTCCGCGCTCCTGGTGTGCATGGCCGATGTTGTTGTACAGCGGTGCCAGCCAGCGTTTCGACCGCAGGTCCGTCGTCCGCTCGGTCGCCGCCAGCGCCTTCAGGTCCCAGTCGAGGCGCTCGGACGGTGGCGCCGCGATGCCGAGCATGTGCAGCGCGTCGATCGCGTAGAAATCGTCGCCGTCGCATTCGGCAAGCGCCACCGCCTCGGCGAACAGCGGCGCGGCGCGCGCCTGCGTGCCCGCGGAATTGAAGACTCGGCCGCGTTCCAGCAGGAAGCGGACGCGGACGTGCGCCGGCGCGCCGGCGAGTCGTGGCTCGATCGCATCGAGCGTGGTGTGAGCGTCGGCAAACTGCCGCTGCAGGCCCTGCGCTCGCGCGATCTGGGTGAGCAGGACGAGCGCCTGCGGATCGCCGGCGGGCCACTGCCCGAGCTCGGCGCGGAAGCGCTGCTCCGACTCGGCCGGCCTTGCGTAGTTCCACGTCGCATCGGCGTCGGCGGAAAATTTCGCCAGCGCGGGCGGCACCGCGTGAGCCGGCAGCGTCACGCCCGCGACAATGGCGATCACGGCCGCTGTGCGCAGGACCGGCGGCATCGCGATCACGGCGCGCCGGTGTCCGGGCCGGTCCGGCGAGCCCGGGCGCGGGCGAGCGCGGCGGCGACGGTGGCGCGGCGCACGTCGTCCGCGGCATCGGCGGCCGGTGGCGCGCCATCGCTCGCGATCCGGCGGTTGCGGACGCGGTGGCGATTTCGCGCCGCGCGCGCGTCCTCGCCGCTCCAGTCGCGCCCCGCAGGCGTCATCGCGATGCACGCGACTGGGCACGGCGGCAGGCACAGCTCGCAGCCGGTGCATAGCGCGGAGAGCACCGTGTGCATCCGCTTCGGCGCGCCGGCGATCGCGTCGACCGGACAGGCGTCGATGCACAGCGTGCAGCCGATGCACGACGCCTCGTCGATCGCCGCGACGCGCAGCGGGCCGGGCTCGCCGCAGCTCCGGTCGAGCGCCACGACGGGACGGCCGGTCACTGCGGCGAGCGCGGCGACGGTGGCGTCGCCGCCCGGCGGGCAGCGGTCGATCGCCGCGCCGGCGACGATCGCCTCGGCATACGGACGGCAGCCGGCGTGGCCGCAGCGGCCGCATTGCGTCTGCGGCAGCACGGCGTCGATGCGCGCGGCAAGATCGGCGGCGTGCACCGCCGGGTCGGGATTCATGGTTCGCATTCTAGCCGGCAGCCTCCCGCAGCCCACCGCGTTTGCTAGACTTCGCGTCGACCCTCCGACGCATCGTGCCGACCCCCTATCTCGAACCCGGCGCCTGCCGCGGGCTGCGCGCGCGCGCCTCGCTCCGGATCCTGCGCCTGGCCGGCTGGCGCGTCGTGCTGGCGCTGCCGGTACCGATGCGTTGCGTCGTCATCTTCTACCCGCACACGTCGAACTGGGATTTCCTGATCGGTCTCCTCGCCAAGTGGGCGACCGGAATCTTCTTCCGCTTCGTCGGCAAGGACACGCTGTTCAAGGGGCCGCTCGGCGCGGTGTTCGGGCGCTGGGGCGGCATCCCGGTCAACAGGCGCGAGCGGACCGGTTTCATCGGCCAGATGCTGGCCGAGTTCCCGCGGCACGACGACTTCCGGCTGGTGATCGCGCCCGAGGGCACGCGCCGGCGCACCGAGGTCTGGAGGTCGGGTTTCTATCATCTCGCGCGCGCCGCGAACGTGTCGCTGGCGCTGGGGTTCATCGACTACCCGAAGCGCGAGGTCGGCGTCGGCGGCGTCATCGAGCTGACCGGCGACGTCGCCGTCGACATGGCGAGGATCGCCGCGTTCTATGCCGACAAGTGCGGCCGGCGGCCGGAGAACCAGGGGCCGGTGAAGCTGCGCGACGACGTCCACTGACGGCCCCCGACGGCACCGCGCTGCCCGCCTGCGGATTGCTCCCGCCGCGCGGCGGGCCGACAATGCCGCATTCGCATTGACCTCCGACCATGTCCGACCCGAACGCGCCCGGCACTCCGCATCCGTACGCACATTCGCACTCGCACGCGCCGACGCCGGCCGCGCTGACGCGGCGCGCGCTGTGGGTCGCGCTGGCGCTCACCGCCGGCTTCGGCGTCGTCGAGGCGATCGGCGGCTGGCTCGCCGGGTCGCTGGCGCTGATCTCCGATGCCGGGCACATGGCGACCGACGCCGCGGCGTTCGTCGTCGCGCTGATCGCGCAGGGCGTCGCGAGCCGGCCGCCGTCGCGGCGCGCGTCCTACGGCTACGCGCGCGCCGAGGTGCTGGCGGCGTTCGTCAACGCGCTGGCGATGCTGGCGCTGGTCGTCTGGATCGCCGTCGAGGCGGTGCAGCGGCTGCTCGCCCCGACGGCCGTCGCCGGGCCGGTGGTGATGGCGATCGCCGCCGCCGGTCTTGCCGTGAACGTCGTCGTCGCGTGGATGCTGTCGCGGGCAGCCGGCAACATCAACGCCCGCGCGGCGCTGCTGCACGTCGTCGGCGACCTGCTGGGCTCGGTGGCGGCGCTCGTTGCCGGCGCGGTGATCTGGGCCACCGGCTGGATGCCGATCGATCCGCTGCTGTCGCTCGTCGTCGCGCTGCTGATCCTGCGCTCGACCTGGGCGCTGCTGACGCAATCGGCGGGAGTGCTGATGGAGCGCGTTCCCGACCACCTGTCCTACGATGCGATCGGCCGCGCGCTGGCACGACTGCCGGGCGTGACCGGCGTCCACGACCTCCACGTCTGGCACATGAGCGCCGAGCGCGTCGCGCTGTCGGCGCACGTCGCCATCGCCGACGGCACGGTGTGGCCGCGCACGCTGGCGGCGGCGCAGCGGCTGCTCGCGCGCGACTTCGGCATCGAGCACGCGACGCTGCAACCGTCGTGGCCGCCTCCGCCGCCGGGGCGCCGCGTCATCCCGGTGGCGCCGGCGCCCGATCCGCGTGACGAGCGCGGCCCGGCCGTCCACTGATGCGGCGCACGGTCACAGCCACTTCACCTTCTTGAAGTGGAGGTAGAGCACGATGTCGCCCAGCACCATCGTCAGCACGGCCAACGGGTAGCCGTACAGCCAGTCGAGCTCCGGCATGTTCTTGAAGTTCATCCCGTAGATCCCGGCTACCATCGTCGGCACCGCGATGATGGCGGCCCATGCGGCGAGCTTCTTGGTCACCTCGCTCTCGGCGAGCGAGATCATCCCGAGATTGACCTGGATCGCCGTCGCCATCATGTCGCGGATGCCCTCGATCGACCCGTGGATGCGGTGAATGTGGTCGTGGACGTCGCGGAAGTACGCCTGCATCCCGGTGCACACCTGCGGCACGCGGCCGCCGAAGAGCTTGCCGGTCGCTTCCTCCATCGGGTCGACCGCGTGCTTCAACACCATCAGCTTCTGCTTCAGCGCGTACAGCGACTCGATGTTCGAGCGCGCGCTGTTCTTGACGAAGATCTGCTCCTCGATCGCCTCCAGCTCGGTCTCGAGCCCTTCGAGGATCGGGAAGTAGCGGTCGACGATCGTGTCCATCAGCGCGTAGAACACGAAGCCCGACCCGTGCTGCAGCTGCTCCGGCTCGCGCTCGCAGCGCGCCCGGACTTCGGCGAAGCCCTGCTGCGTCCGGTGCCGGACCGAAAGGATGTAGTTCGTCCCGACGAAGATGGCGACCTCGCCGCCGGTCAGCGCTGCGTCGGGGTCGTCCGCCGCTGTCTCGATCGTGTGCATCACGGCGAACAGCGAGTCGCCGTACTCCTCGATCTTCGGCCGCTGGTGGCCCTTGCGCGCGTCCTCGATGGCGAGCGGATGGAGGCCGAACTCCTCGGCCATCTGGTCCAGCTCCTCGTGCGTCGCCTCGAACAACGCGACCCAGACGAAGCAGTCGGGGCGGACGACGTATTCGCTGATGTCCTCGACCTCGATGTCGGCGAGCTTCCGGCCGTTCTGGTAGGCGACGCAATTGATCAGCATGGCGGAGTGGGCGGCGGGCGCGATGCGGGGGAAGGCTGCGATCATAGCCGGGTCCACCGCGACCGGCTATCGGTGGCGCTCCGGCGCTCCGGTCGACGCGCGGCCGGTTGCCGCGGTTGCGGCGCCGCCGTGCGGTCGCGGCGCCGAGCGGGTAACATCGGGCGTCCGTCCCACGGAGCCCGCCGTGCGCACCACCGGCCTGCCGCCACGATGATCATCAAGTCGCTTCTCGACACCGACCTCTACAAGTTCACGATGATGCAGGTCGTCCTGCACCATTTTCCGGGGGCGCAGGTCGAGTACCGGTTCAAGTGCCGCAATCCGGGCGTCGACCTGACGCCGTACGTCGGCGAGATCGAGGACGAGATCCGCGCGCTGACGCGGCTGCAGTTCACGCCGGCGGAGCTCGACTACCTGCGCCGCTGGCGGTTCTTCAAGAGCGACTTCGTCGACCTGCTGGGCCTGTTCCACCTCGACGAGCGTTTCATCAGCGTGAGCCCGATTCCCGGTTCGACCGGCGAGATCGACATCGCGATCAAGGGCCCGTGGCTGCACACGATCCTGTTCGAAGTGCCGGTGCTGTCGATCGTGTCCGAGGTGTACTACCGCAACACCGTCGCCGCGCCCGACCTCGCCGAAGGACGCCGGCGCGTGGCCGCCAAGATCGCGCGGATCAACGCCGTCGCCGATCCCGAGTTCCGGATCGCCGACTACGGAACTCGACGGCGATTCTCGCGCGGGTGGCAGGAGGAGGTCGTGCGCACGCTCCGCGACGGCATCGGCCAGAAGTTCGTCGGCACCAGCAACGTCAAGCTCGCCTTCGACCTCGGCCTGACGCCGCTGGGCACGATGGCGCACGAGTACCTGCAGGCGTGCCAGGCGGT
>JBDTVU010000146.1:0-8276 GCA_040007035.1 Betaproteobacteria bacterium
GTGGCGACCGACCGCCACGGCTGCCACGCCGCGGCGAGCTCGCGCATCGCCGCCGGCGTCGGCCGCTCGCCGTCGAAGTAGTGAAGCGCCATCGCGTTCTTCAGGCCGATGTCGTCGACCGGCAGCACGTCGGCGCGCAGCTCGTGGAAGATCAGGAACATCTCGGCGGTCCAGCGGCCGATGCCGTTGACGTCGACCAGCGCCGCGATCAGCGCCTCGTCGTCGAGCTTCCGCCATCGCTTCGGGTCGAGCGAGCCGCTGACGAAGTGCCCGGCGAGGTCGCGCAGGTATTCCGCCTTGCGCTGCGACAGCCCGCAGTTGCGCAGCCCGGGCAGGGCGACGCCGCCGACGGCGCGCGGGTCGAGCCGCGGGAACCGGCGCCCGGATGTCTGCGGCGCCACCGCGACGACGAACCGATGCCAGATCGTGTCTGCCGCCTTGACCGAGATCTGCTGGCCGACGATCGCGCGGGCGAGCGTGGTGAACGGGTCGCTGCGGCGGGTCAGGTGGACGTCGGGATGGCGCCGGATCAGCCGGCGCAGCAGCCGGTCCTGCCGCGACAGCGCCCGCGCCGCCTCGTCCCACCAGGCGGGCTTCATGCCGGGGCTCGTGCGGAGCTGCCGACGGCCGTCGCGACGGACGCAGCCGGGCGCGCGGACCCGGCATCGCCGGCGGTCGGCGGGGCCCGGGCGGTCAGTTCAGGTGGCGGTCGGCGTGGCATGGGGCAGGGCGAAGATGGTACATTACGCGGCTTTCTTTCCGGGGGTGGGATGTCTGTTCGGGATACGGTCCGCCGGGCCGCGCGCATCGCCGTCGTCGGCTTCGTCGTCGCCGCCGTCGCGCTGCCCGCCGCGGCGGCCGACCCGAAGAAGGTGCTGCGCGTCGCCTTCCCGACGGCCGAGACCGGGTTCGACCCGGTGCGGATCTCGGACCTCTACTCGAACACCGTCAACGAAGCGATCTTCGACCGCCTGCTCACGTACGACTACCTTGCACGGCCGGCGAAGCTCGCGCCGATGGCGGTCGAGGCGATGCCGGAGGTGTCGGACAACGGCCGCACCTACGTGTTCCGGCTGAAGAAGGGCATCTACTACACGCCGGACCCCGCGTTCAAGGGCGTCAAGCGCGAGCTGGTGGCCGAGGATTTCGTCTACAGCTACAAGCGCTTCGTCGACCCGAAAAACCGGTCGCCGTGGGCGTTCATGATCGAGGGCAAGATCGAGGGCCTGGACGAGCTGGCCGAGGCGGCGAAGAAGTCGGGCAAGTTCGATTACGACACCAAAGTCTCCGGGATGCAGGCGGTCGACCGCTACACGCTCAAGTTCCGGCTGAAGAAGACCGACTACAACTTCCTCTACATCACCGCGCACGTGCCGTTCTGCGCGATGGCGCGCGAGATCGTCGAAGCGTACGGCGACGACGTTCAGGCGCATCCGGTCGGGTCGGGGCCGTACGTGCTCGCGCAATGGACGCGCGGCGCGAAGATCGTGCTCGAGGCGAACCCCGCGTATCGCGGCTTCACCTGGAACTTCGCGGCGTCGGACCCGGCGTGGGACGACGCGCTGGTGGCGTCGATGCGCGGCAAGAAGATGCCGCAGATCGGCCGCATCGAGATCAGCATCATCGAGGAGGACCAGTCGCGCTGGCTCGCCTTCAACCAGAAGGAGCTCGACTACCTCGCGCTGCCGGCGACATTCCGGCCGCAGGTGTTCGACGCCGACAACAAGCTGAAGCCCGAGTGGACAGCGCAGGGCGTGTCGCTGTTCAAGGCGATCGAGCCCGACGTCACCTACACGTACCTCAACACCCGCGACCCGGTCGTCGGCGGCTTCGGCAAGGAGAAGATCGCGCTGCGACGGGCGATCATCATGGGCTACAACCTCGACGAGGAAATCCGCGTCGTCCGCAAGTTCCAGGCGGTGCCGGCGGAGATGCCGATCCCGGTCGGCGTCGTCGGCCACGACCCGTCGTACCGCAGCATCAATCGTTACGACCCGGCGCTCGCCAACCAGTTGCTCGACCACTTCGGCTACCGCAAGGGCAAGGACGGCTACCGGACGCTGCCCGACGGCAAGCCGCTCGTCGTGCACCAGGCGTCGGGCTCGTCCGCCATCGAGCGCGTCTTCAACGAGCTGTGGCAGAAGTCGATGGACGCGATCGGCATCCGGATGGTGTTCGACGTCGGCAAGTTCGCCGACCACCTGAAGGCGGCGAAGGCATGCCAGCTCATGATGTGGGGCGCCGCGTGGACCGCCGACTACCCCGACGGCGACAATTTCATGCAGCTCCTGTACGGCCCCAACACCGGGCAGAGCAACAACGGCTGCTACGAGTCGAAGGCGTTCGACGCGTTCTACGAGAAGTCGGCACAGCTCCCCAGTTCACCGGAGCGCAACTTCCTGTTCCTCGAGATGACGCGGCAGATGGAGGTCGACGGCGCGTGGAGCCTGCACGTGTCGGTCGAGCGCAACCAGTTGATCCGGCCGTGGGTGAAGGGCTACAAGAAGCACCCGATCCTCCACGGCGAATTCGTCTACATGGACCTCGAGCCGCGTACCTGACCTGCCGCGGCGAATTTCCGACGATGAACTCACCATTACACTTCACGTTCGACCGCATCGGCGCGCTCGCCGCTGCGCTGTTCCTGGCCGTCGCCGCCGCGGCGCCGGCGGCCGCTGCCGACATGAACAAGGTCATCCGCCACGTGTTCCCGGCAGCCGAGACCGGCTTCGACCCGGCCGGCGTCCAGGACCTGTACTCGGGCACCGTCGAACAGGCGATTTTCGAGACGCTGCTGACCTACGACTACCTCGCGCGCCCGTCGAAGCTCGTGCCGCTGACGGCCGAGGCGCTGCCTGTCGTCACCGACGGCGGAAAAACGTACACGCTCCGGGTGAAGAAGGGCATCCATTTCACCTCCGATCCCGCGTTCAAGGGCGTGAAGCGCGAGCTGGTCGCCGCCGACTACGCGTATACGTTGAAGCGGCTGATCGATCCGAAAATCCGCTCGCCGTGGGCGTGGCTGGTCGAGGGCAAGATCGTCGGCCTCGACGCGGCGGCCGAGGCGGCGAGGAAATCCGGCAGGTTCGACTACGACGCCAAGATTCCCGGCCTCGAGGTCGTCGATCGTTACACGCTGCGGATCCGGTTGAACAACACCGATTACAACCTGTCGCAGATCCTCGCCCACGAGCCCACCTCGGCCGTCGCGCGCGAGGTGATCGAGGCCTACGCAGACGAAGGTGGCCGCGCGATGGCCAATCCTGTCGGCACCGGGCCTTACCGGCTCGCGAACTGGGTGCGCAGCTCGAAGATCTTCCTCGAAGCCAATCCGGATTACCGCGGCTACGTCTGGGATTTCAAGGCGGGCACCGACGCCGAGGACGCCGAGATCGTCAAGGCGATGAAGGGCAGGAAGATGCCGCAGGTCGGCCGGATCGAGATCAGCATCATCGAGGAGGACCAGGCGCGGCTGCTCGCGTTCCAGAACGGCGAGCTCGACCTGATGAACATGGAGGGCCCGCTGGCGCCGAACGTGCTCGACGGCGGCAAGCTGAAGCCGGAGTTCGCCAGCAAGGGGGTGAAGCTGTCGCGCTTCGTCGACCCGGAGATCAGCTACCACTACTGGAATCTGCAGGATCCCATGGTCGGCGGGATGAGCAGGGAACGGATCGCGCTGCGGCGGGCGATGGCGATGGCGTACAACACCGAGGAAGAGATCCGGGTCGTCCGCAACGGCCAGGCGGTCGAGGCGCAGTTCCCGATCCCGCCCGGCGTCGTCGGCCACGATCCGGCGTACCGGTCGAGCGTGAAGTACGATCCGGCCGGCGCCAATGCGCTGCTCGACAAATTCGGGTACAAGAAGGGCGCCGACGGCTGGCGGACGCAGCCGGACGGCAAGCCGCTCGTCGTCACCTACGCGTCGCGCCCGGACACCACCGGCCGCCAGCAGGACGAGATGTGGAAGAAGGCGTACGACTCGATCTCGGTCCGGATGGAGGTGAAGAAGGACAAGTTTCCCGAGTTGCTGAAGCTCGAGCGGCAGTGCAAGCTGATGATGCGCACCGCGTCGTGGATCGCCGACTATCCGGACGGCGACAACTTCATGCAACTGCTGTACAGCAAGAACATCCACCAGAACAACAATGCCTGCGCGACGATCCCCGAGTACGACCGGCTCTACGAGAAGAGCATCCGGATGCCGGACTCGCCGGAGCGCAACCAGATCTACCGCGAAATGGCGAAGATCATCGAAACCTATGCGCCGTGGCGGCTCAACATCAGCCGCTACCGCAACCAACTCGTGCAGCCGCGGGTGATCGGGTACAAGAAGCACCCGATCCTGCACTCGGAATGGCAGTACATCGACGTCGCGCCGGCGAAGTGACGCGACGGGAAGGTTGCAGGAGGAGGAAGGCAGCACTGAAGGAGAACAAAGACGGCCGCCGGGCGAACCCCGGCACGGCCCGACGCCGCGCCGCGGCCGGTCCCCACGAAGGCCGGTCGCGGGGCACCGCGGCAATGCAGCGCCGACGAGCCCCGCGGGCGGTTCGCCGACCGGGCCCGACCTGTAACCCCCTGCCGGCGCGCGACCCGCGCGGCGTGGAGCGAGACGCATGACCGCATACATCATCCGGCGGCTGTGGCAGATGATCCCGACGATGCTCGGCGTGATCCTGCTCGTGTTCATCCTGTTCAACTGGGTCGGCGGCGATCCGGCGTACGTCCTCGCCGGAAAGATCTCGAACCAGGAGCAGATCGACAACATCCGCCGCCAGCTCGGCGTCGACCAGCCGTTCTGGGTCCAGCTCTGGATCTTCATCAAGCAGGTGCTGACTGGCGATTTCGGCGCGTCCTGGAGCACCAACGAGAAGGTGTCGAACATCCTGCTGACGCGCCTCGGCCCGTCGCTGACGGTGCTGGTGCCGCTCACCGCGCTCGACGCGCTGATCTCGATCGCGCTCGCGCTCGCCGTCGCCTACGTACGCGGCTCGCTCACCGACCGGCTGGTGATGATCGTGTGCACCGTCGGGCTGTCGATCTCGATCCTCGTCTACATCATCGTCTTCCAGTACTTCTTCGCCTACAAGCTCGGCTGGTTCCCGGTGCAGGGCTGGGGCAACTCGCTGCTCGAAAACCTGTTCGTCTACGCGTCGCTGCCGATCCTGATCGCACTCGCCGTCAGCATCGCGCCGAGCCTGCGGCTGTACCGGACGTTCGTGCTCGACGAGATCAACCAGGACTACGTGCGGACGGCGCGGGCGAAGGGACTGTCCGAGAACCGGATCATGTGGGTGCACGTGCTGCGCAACGCGTCGATCCCGATCATCACCAACCTGATGGCCTCGCTGCCGGGGCTGCTGCTGGGCGCGTTCCTGATCGAGCGCTTCTTTTCGATCCCGGGCATCGGGCGCGAAGTGATCCTCGCCGTCGAGCGCTCCGACTTTCCGGTGATCAAGGCGCTCACCGTCTATGTCGCGTTCGCGACGATGGCGTCGAATCTTCTCGCCGACCTGATGTACAAGGCGGTCGATCCGCGGGTGCAGTTGAAATGAATACCACGACGATGAGCCGCCGCGAGATCGCGCACGCCGTTTCGCCCGGCCTGTGGGCGCTGGCCTGGAAGCGCCTGCAATCCGACCGCGTCGGCATGGTGTCGCTGGCGATCGTCGCCGCGTTCCTCGTGCTGATGGTGCTGTCGGGCGTCGGGCTGGTTGCGAAGGACTGGGCGAAGGAGACCGGCATCAATTACGCGCCGCCGTCGTTCATCGGCGCCGACGCGGAAGGCGGGACGCCCGCGGCGCCGGGCGCGCCCTCGCCGGTGCCCGCCTCCGATTACAAGTCGAGCGTCGTCGACCCGATCGGCGACGTCATCGCCGACCTGAAGGCGGGCCGGACGCCGGCCGCGGAAGGCGCGCCCGCCACGGGCAACGGTGCCTCCGACGCCGACAGTGTCGTCGATCCGCTGGCCGACGTGATGAAGGAGATCGCGGCGCAGAAGGCGGCGCCTGCCGCGGCCGATCCGGGCCGGCCGGTCGATCCGCTGGCGGACGTGATGGCCGACATCCGCAAGGCCGCGCCCGCTGCAGGCGCCGTCGCCGAGGCGCGCGCGGCGACGCTGCCTCTGGGCGGCGACAAGTGGGGCCGCGACGTGCTGAAGAAGACGATCAAGGGCTCGGAGACGTCGATCTTCGTCGGGCTCGCCGCTGCGGTCGTCGCGGTGCTGATCGGCACCGTATTCGGGGCCTTCTCCGGCTATTACGGCAAGTGGGTCGACGACTTCTTCAACTGGTTCTACAGCATCTTCAGCTCGATCCCGTACCTGCTGCTGATCCTGTCGGTCGCCGCGGTGCTGCAGCAGAAGGGCACGATGACGATCATCCTGATCCTCGGCCTCACCGGCTGGACCGGCGTGTTCCGGCTGGTGCGCGGCGAATATCTGAAGCACAAGGCACGCGAGTACGTGCAGGCGGCCGACGCGATCGGGGCGTCGAACGCGCGCCGGATGTTCGTTCACATCTTCCCCAACATCAGCCACGTGGTGCTGGTGCAGCTGTCGATCCTCACCGTCGGGTTCATCAAGGCCGAGGTCATCCTGTCGTTCCTCGGCTTCGGCGTGCCGGTCGACGTCGTGTCGTGGGGGTCGATGCTGAACGAGGCGCAGAACGAGCTGATCCTCGGCAAGTGGTGGCAGCTCGCCGCCGCCGGCACCGCGATGGCGATCCTCGTCACCGCGTTCAGCCTGCTGACGGACGCGCTGCGCGACGCGCTCGATCCGAAGCTCAAGGGAAAGGCGGGCGCCTAGATGGACACGCCGATGAAGGCAGCGACGATGGCCGGCGATCCGCTGGTCAGCGTGCGCAACCTGCGGGTCTCGTTCCAGATCGACCGCGACAACGTGTTCGAGGCGATCCGCGGCGTGAGCTTCGACATCCCGAAGAACACGACGGTGGCGCTGGTCGGCGAGTCCGGTAGCGGCAAGTCGGTGACCTCGCTGGCGATCCTCGGCCTGCTGCCGCCGGAGAACTCGATCGTCGATGCGGCGAGCGAGATCGTCTACGGCGGGCGCAATCTCGTCGGCCTGCCGCAGGGCGAGCTGCGCCGTCTGCGCGGCGCCGACATCTCGATGATCTTCCAAGAGCCGATGACGTCGCTGAACCCGGTGTTCACCGTCGGCTTCCAGTTGACGGAGGTGCTGCGGCTGCACATGGGGCTCACGCCGGCGCAGGCGAGGAAGCGGGCGATCGCGCTGCTCGACGAGGTCGGCATTCCGGACCCCGAATACAAGATCAACGCGTTCCCGTCGCAGATGTCGGGCGGCCAGCAGCAGCGGGTGATGATCGCGATGGCGATCGCCTGCGAGCCGAAGCTGCTGATCGCCGACGAGCCGACGACCGCGCTCGACGTGACGATCCAGAAGCAGATTCTCGACCTCATCGCCGCGCTGCAGAAGAAGCGCGAGATGTCGGTGCTGTTCATCACCCACGATTTGGCCGTCGTCGGCGAGATCGCCGACTACGTCGTCGTGATGCGCGATGGCGAGATCCGCGAGCAGGGCCCGGCAAAGGAAGTGTTCGAGACGCCGCGCGACACCTACACCCGGGCGCTGCTGATGTGCCGGCCGAACCTCGACCGGCGGCCGTTCCGGCTGCCCGTCATCGAGGACTTCATGAACGGCACCGCGCACGGGCCGCAGCACATGGAGGAACGCACGCGCGGGATCGTCGCGACCGATCCGGTGCTGCTAGACGTGCGCAACCTCGGCAAGAGCTTCTACAGCCGCGAGGGCCTGTTCGGCACGCGGACGTTCGAGGCGGTCAAGGACGTGTCGTTCAAGCTGCCCAAGGGCAAGACGCTGGGGCTGGTCGGCGAATCGGGGTCGGGCAAGACCACCGTCGGGCTGACGCTGATGCGGCTACACGAGGCGACGACGGGCGAGGCGATCTTCGAGGGCCGCGACCTGCTCGCGATGTCGGCGAAGGAGTTCATGGCCTACAAGCGGCGGATCCAGATCATCTTCCAGAACCCGTACGCGTCGCTCAACCCGCGCTTCACCATCGGCAACATCCTGACCGAGCCGATGATGATCCACGGCATCGGTAAGAATGCGCAGGAGCGCACCGAGCTCGCGTTCGAGCTGCTGCAGAAGGTCGGCCTGCCCGAGGTGTCGTTCTACAAGTACCCACACGAGTTTTCGGGCGGGCAGCGGCAGCGGATCGCGATCGCGCGCTGCCTGACGATGAAGCCCGACATCCTGATCTGCGACGAGTCGGTGT
>JBDTVU010000147.1:0-8150 GCA_040007035.1 Betaproteobacteria bacterium
GTGGTCCAGCACGGGTACTGGCACGCGCGCAGCCTTGACTACGTCGGGAGCGAGCGATCGCACCTGCTCGAATGGCTGCGGATGCCAGGCGACCTCGTGTTCATCGTATTCGGCGCCGTCCCGTTGGTGATCGCATCCATCAAAGGCTATCTCGGTGTCCGCGCTGCAGCGACGGACATGGTTTCACACGCGGGCTGAGCGTGGGCGTGTGCGGGGGTCGCGCTGCGATAGCGCAATTTCCACGCTGGCCGCAGTCCCAATCCACTGCCGCTCCGAGGCAATGTCGGGTCCCGATTCGTAATCGTTGCCTCCGGCCGATGCGGCGCGAAGCAGATCAAGCCCGGCTCAGTGATGATGGGCCGCGAGCTCCCTTTGATGCGACTGCGGTTCGTGCTCGGCGGGATGGCCATGGGCTGCCTCGGTCGCCACTTGCCAGAGCCGTTCGACGTAGTGGACGTACGGCACATAGGCTTCGACATACCTGCGGCCGGCGGCCACGTCGTTCGGATCGAAGGTCTGCCTCTCCGCCGCTGCGTGA
The DNA here is from genome assembly GCA_040007035.1 of Betaproteobacteria bacterium. Taxonomy (GTDB): domain Bacteria; phylum Pseudomonadota; class Gammaproteobacteria; order Burkholderiales; family Casimicrobiaceae; genus CAIWHR01. The sequence goes on from JBDTVU010000147.1 coordinate 539, forward strand.
AAACGCGCGCGCACGCCGGCGCTCACGGCATCAACCAGCAGCTTGACCACCGCGTCGGCGGAGCCGGTTTTCAGTGCGCGATCCGCGGCCGGCACTGCAGGTCCGAGGTCAAGACCGGCCGGTTTCAAGCCAGTAAACGGCGCGCCTTCCCCAGCTCGATGGATGCGCACGAGCGTCTCCAAAAAGTGCCGATCGGCCAGCGAGCGGGCTTCCGGACCGAGATCGCGGACGACCTGTGCGTGATCGAAGGCGTGCCGAATTTCAGAATTGTCTTCCGGGCGCACCCACGGCAGCACCAGGTTGACGTTCCTTTCCTCGAGAGCCTTTTTGGCGAGCGTCACGAGTGGCCCGTCCAAGGTATCGCAGTGTCCGATACCCCAAAGTAGCAGCACCCCGGTTTCTGTGCCGAGACCGGGCAGCAGATTGACGCCAAACACCTGGGCGGCAATGCGCTCTACACCAAGCAAGGCGATGACGAACAGTAGTTGCGTTTGTCGCGAGGTGAGCCAATTCCGAATCATGACGCCTCCTATGTCTTCAAGTTACTGTGTTGTATCGGCGACGAGAGTGCAGTGCCAAGGTGACTCTGGTCAGCGCAGCGTCTTCCATACCGGGTGGTCGAAATATTGCCCGTATCGGTTGACCGCTTGTACCGTCTGTACGGCACCGGTCGCCGGTTTGGTCGCGGACTTGCCCTGCATCGCGTCGGCGCCGGCGATGAGTTCGGCCACGATGAGGTGCAGGTTGGCGTCCGCCGCGGGCTCGAGCTTGCACTCGGCGACGATGGTGGCGACCTGTGCCTCGACCGTGACGCCGAGTGCCTTGTAGTCGGCGGGGGCCAGCGTGCCCTTGTGGATGCCATCCTGCTTGGCGGCGAGCGCAGTGCGGATTTCGGTCATCGCTTTACGCAGCGGCGCGTCGGTCGCCCATTTCTTGCCGTGGTCGAGTGCGAGCTTCGTCGGCTCACCGGCGGCGTGCTGGTGGGGGTCGGCGGCGACGGCGGGGGCGCCTGCGCCAAGCGCGAAGGCAGCAACCAGGGCGGCGACGAGTAGGGTAGGGCGGGTTTTCATGGAAATTTCCTCAGTGTTGAACGACGACGATGTCCGGATCGTCGGCGTGTGCGACGAGCAATGCCTTGACCCGGCCTTGCCACAGCGATTGAAACAGGGCGACCTCATTGGCGGTCGCCGTGCCGGTGAGGCATTTCGGCACGAGCAAGGCCATACGGGGATCCGCCGGAACGCGGTCGAGCCGGGTGGACACCGTGACGGCGGCGCCGGTATCGACACGGGTGAAGCGGAGCTGCCCCGGGATGTCGACGCCGAAGAACAATAGGTTGCGCCGATCGAAGCGTCCGCCGATGCCCTTGAAGCCGGTGTCGTGGGTTGCGCCGGTGAGGAAGCTCGCGACATTGGCGACCACGCCCGTCGTACCCTCAAGCCGATCGTCGCGCAAATCGACCCGAATGCCCCCGCGCTCGGGTAGTGCGTTCGGATAGAGCGATCCTAACGCGGCACGGGTCATCAGGTAGGTCGACGCGACCGTCGGGCACGAATGGCCGGCGGCTTTCACCACGTCGGCGTAGCTGTACTCGATGACACCGTCCTCGGCCGCGCCCAGGAACCCGGCCAGCGGGTCGCGGACGGCAAGCCGCGGTGCGGCGTCGAAAAACTCCGGGAAATGCATAGTCTTGCTCTCCTTTTGGATCGGCAGGCTTGCCAAACGGCCGCCGTGTCCGTAAGATAGTATCCGATTACTTACTTTCAAGCAACCACCTCGATTCCATGCCCGCCCCCACCCTTGCCCCCACCGCGCCGCGCCACCGCTTGACCACCGAAGCGCGCCAACGGGAGATTGTCGCCACCGTCCTCGCGCTTGCCCGCGAGCGCGGCCCGGACACGATCACGACCCAGGCCATCGCCGACCGAATGGGCCTTACGCAGGGTGCGGTCTTCCGGCATTTCCCCGACAAGCAGGCGATCTGGCTCGCGGTCTTTGCCTGGGTGCGCGAAGCGCTCGGCGCGGCGATCGCGGCGGCGGTAGAGAAGACGGATTCACCACTGGCCAAGATCGAGCGGGCGTTTCTCGCGCATGTGGCCTTCATTGCGGCGAACCCAGGTGTACCGCGCGTCATGTTCCACGAGATGCAGTACCCGGGAGACTCGCCGGTGCGCGCCGAAGTGCGTGCGATGATCACCTCGTACCGCCGAACGCTCACGCAACTCTTCACGCAAGCGAAGGCATCCGGTGAGCTTCCGCACAATCTCGATGCGACGCTGGCGCCGGTGTCGTTCATCGGGGCGGTGCAGGGCCTCGTCATCGAGGCATCGCTCGCTGGCGACGAGGCGGGGATGGAAAAGCGTGCGCGCAAGCTCTTACCGCTCCTCCTCGATGGTTATCGCGGGCGGAAGAAGCCATGAACCTGAAGCTCGGCCGCAAGGCGACGTTCATTGCCGCTGGTATCGGCGTCGCAGTGCTGCTCGGCTGGCTGGTGACGAGCCAGGGTCCTCTTGCGCCGGCGAAGGTCACGGTGGCGAAGGTGGAGAAAGTCCCGCTGGTGGCGAGTACCTTTGGCATCGGCACGGTGGAGGCGCGGCGCAGCTACGCGCTCGGGCCCACGATCGCCAGCCGCGTTCTGCGGGTGCTGGTCGATCAGGGCGATACAGTCAAGGCGGGGCAACTCGTCGCGGAACTCGATCCGGTGGACCTCACGGATCGCGTCACCAGCGGCGAGCGGGCGGCGCAGCGAGCGGCGAGCACGATCCGAGCGGCGGAGGCCCAGTTGGCCGAGGCCCGAAGTCGCGCGCAAATCGCCACCTCAAGCGCACGGCGTTACGTGGAACTGCGTGCCCAAGGGTTCGTCAGTCAGGAGGCCGCCGACGCCAAGGCACACGAAGCCAACGCCGCGAAGGCAGGCGTGGACGCGGCGGTGGCCCAGGTCGCGGCGGCACGGCGCGATCACGAACGGGCGCAGGCCGATGTCGCCGGCGTCGGCAAGCTGCGTACTCAGGCCCGGCTCGTGAGCCCGGTCGATGGAGTTGTCAGCGCGCGGTTGGTCGAGCCCGGAACGACGGTCGTTGCCGGTCAGGCGGTCGTGCAGGTTATCGACCCGACGACCCTGTGGGTCAGGGCGCGGATCGACCAAGGGCAGTCCGGAGGCGTTCGCGTCGGCCAGTTAGCCGAGATCGTGCTGCGCTCCGACGCGAAACGCGCCTACCGCGGCGAGGTGCAGCGCGTCGATTTGGTGAGTGATGCCGTCACGGAGGAGCGGATCGTCAACGTCGGCTTCGCCACCCGGCCGGAAGCCATCTCCGTCGGTGACCTGGTTGAAGTGACGATCCGCGTCGCGGAACTCGCCGACGCCCGCTCGGTGCCTGCGGCTGCGGTGAAGCGAGTCGACCGGCAGGATGGCGTGTGGCGGGTCAGCGAGGGACGCGCCACGTTCCGGCCGGTGAAGGTCGGCATTACGACACTGGACGGGCGCAGCCAGATTTTGGACGGTCTCGAAGACGGCGACGAAGTCGTTGTGCACAGCGAGCAGGCATTGAAGCCGGACGCCAAGGTGAAAGTCGTCACCGCCATCGTTCGTTCCGGACCATGATCAATCTCGCGGCGCGCGACATCCTGCACGGCTGGGGCAAGTTTGTCTTCACCGGGCTCGGGCTCGGATTACTCATCGGCCTCACGCTGTCGATGGCCGGCATTTATCGCGGCCTGGTCGACGACGGGCAGGCGCTGCTCGCCATCGGCGGCGCGGATCTGTGGGTCGTTCAGCGCGACACGCTGGGCCCGTACGCTGAGCCGTCGAGCGTGCGCGACGACGCCTATCGGAGTCTGCTCGGCGTCCCCGGCGTCGCTGCCGCCGGGAACGTGACCTATCTGACGATGCAGATCCAGCACGCAGGTGGCGACGTGCGCGTGATGCTCGTCGGGTTCGAACCAGGGCATCCCGGCGAGCCTGGGTATCTCGTCGCCGGACGCCCGATCACGCGTTCGCACTACGAGGCGATCGCCGACGTGCGGACCGGGCTCGGGCTGAACGAGCGCATCCGCATCCGCCGTCACGAGTACACGGTGGTCGGCCTGACGCGCCGCATGGTGTCGTCGGGCGGCGATCCGATGATTTTCGTGCCGCTCAAGGATGCGCAGGAGGTGCAGTTCCTGAAGGACAACGACGCACTGGTCAACGAGCGTGCGCGAACCGCCGCCAATCCGGCGTTCAATCGCCCGGGCGTGCCGGGCTTGCTCGAAGCGGTGCAGGCAAGCCAGGCCAGCAGCCATAACGCGAACGTCGTGCTGTTGCGCCTCACCCCGCATGCGGACGAATCGGTGGTCGCCGGCCAGATCCGGCGCTGGAAACATCTGGAGGCGTATACCCGCGCCGACATGGACGAGATTCTCGTCGCCAAGCTGATCGCCACGTCGGCGAAGCAGATCTTCATGTTCCTCGTCATCCTCTCGGTGGTCAGCGCCGCCATCGTCGCCTTCATCATCTACACGATGACACTGAACAAGGTCCGCGAGATCGCGGTGCTGAAGTTGATCGGTGCCCGCAACCGCACCATTGCCGTGATGATCCTGCAGCAGGCGCTCGGCCTCGGTGCGATCGGCTTCATCGTCGGCAGGGCCGCGGCAGGGCTGTGGGCGCCGATCTTTCCCAAGTACGTGCTGCTGCTACCCGGAGACGCCGTGCGCGGCGCGCTGCTGGTCGTGGTGATCTGCGCGCTGGCCAGCGTCGTTGCGATTCGTGCGGCGTTGCGCGTCGATCCGGCGGCGGCGATCGGGGGCTGAGGGTGGACCATCCAGCGATTGAGATCACCGGACTCACCAAGCGCTACGGCGAGGGCGACGCGGCGGTCGATGCGCTGAAGGGGGTGGACATGGTCATCCGACCCGGCGAAGTCGTGGGGCTGATCGGGCCGAGTGGCTCCGGCAAGAGCACGCTGCTGAAGTGCCTCGGTGCCGTGATCGAACCCACCTCGGGCCGGATGGCGCTGGCCGGGGAGACGATCTACGACAATGGCTGGAAGGTGGCCGACCTTCGGGCGCTGCGGCGTGACCGCATCGGCTTCGTGTTCCAGGCGCCCTACCTCATTCCGTTCCTCGATGTCACCGACAACGTGGCACTCTTGCCGATGCTGGCTGGTGTTTCCAATGGCAAGGCGCGTGAACGGGCAACGGAGATGCTGGCGGCGCTCGATGTCGGGCACCGCGCAAAGGCGCAAGTGGCGCAGCTTTCCGGCGGCGAACAACAGCGGGTGTCGATTGCGCGGGCGCTGGTCAACGAGCCGCCGATCATTCTCGCCGACGAGCCGACGGCGCCGCTCGACAGCGAGCGGGCACTGACCGTGATCCGCATCCTGAACGAGATGGCGCAGCGATTCCAGACGGCGATCATTGTCGTCACCCACGACGAAAAGATCATCCCGACGTTCAAACGGATCTATCACATCCGGGACGGCCGAACCTATGAGGAAGCCGGTGAGGCGCGCGCTGCATGAGACGCTGGGTGCACAATGCTTACCGGGATTGGGCGGAGACGTGATCGTGCTCGACCGGCAAGGTCAATCGGAGCGGTTCGACGCAGACGACATGAAGCAGTGAGAGCGCAATGACCGATTATGTGAAAGCGTGGCAGTGCATCGGCTGCGGCAAGATCGAAGCACCGCAGACCTGTATCGGGGTATGCCAGGACCGCAAGGTGCAGTTTGTGTATGCGTACGAGCACGAGGAAGTGGTGACGCAGGCACGGCGCGCACAGCAGCGGGCCGAGGCTCTCGAGGGTGTGGTTCGCCAGCTTGCGTTCACGACGCCGCGCAAGGGCGAATGGGAGCGCTCCTACAAAGCGCTGCAAACCCAGGCGCGGCACGCATTGTCAGCGCTTCCGAGTGGAACGCCGGATCTCGGACCACCTGTCGTGGCCAGCGAGCGGACCGGCGCAACCTGAGTGCCCCAACGCGTTGGTCGGTACTGTCCGACAGGCGATTCAACATTGGTACTACGCAGGCATTTCGGCAACGCCGCTCGACGGGGAGGATCGTACGATTAGCCATGCGCTCGGCGACAAGAAGTTGGCGGTCGCGGTGATTCACCGTGATCTCGAAGGGCTTCAAGCGGAGCTCGAATTCGAGCGGGCGATGGCGCAAACGGGGCCGCTAAAGCCCGTGGTAGGCAACGCAACAAGAAGGGACCTCACGTGACAAGGAAGTTCAAAGTTGGCGATCACGTGACCTGGAACTCGGAGGCCGGGCACGTAAGCGGCAAGATCATCAAGGTGTACACGAAAAACGTCGCCTACAAGGGCTATACGCACCATGCGAGCGCGGACGACCCGCAGTATGAAATCAAAAGCGACAAGACCGACCATGTCGCAATGCACAAGGGCTCGGCGCTAAGCAAGCTAGGCGATTGAGGTAATTCGTTCAGCACCAAGTCGACTCAGCGCAGCTCTTTGCGCATCCACATGGCGCCACTGACCGCCGTCAATCCCAGCGCGCAGACGACCAGCGGCACGAAGGTGAGCGCGGGAATGCCGCTTACGTCCCACGCCGCGCCGCTGATGACCGCGATCGCGACCGCACCACCGTAGCTGATGGTGAACATCCCCGCCGACGTGCGCGCCACGTCCTCGGAGCGGCAGAGCAGGGCCGGAAGCGTCAATCCGACGATCAGCGCGGCGGCATCCGAGAAGCCCAGCAATGCCGCCCAGACAATGGTCGACGGTCCGACCATGAAGACGAGTCCGGCGAGGCTAAGCAACGAAAGCAGGCCCGAAGCAACGTACGGCCATGCGCGGCACTCGAGCTTGCCGGCCACCAGCAAGAGCAGCAGGGAAGCAGGCAGCTGACCGAAGTTCAACGCGGTCAGCGCACCGCTGATGAGTTCCGGGTGGCCCGCGCTTTTGAGGTAGATCGGGAGGAATGCGTTCGCGCTGAAGTAGATCGCATTGACGCAGCAGAAGAGCAGGCCGAGCCTCCAGACGAGCCCGTCGTGCCAGTCGGGCAGCCACTTTCGCGGCGTCGTGGATGACGCGTGGTGGACTGTCCCCGGTTGCGGCGCGAAGATACGCACGACGACCGCGATAGCCACCACCGGCACTGACCACGCCAGTAGCGACATGCGCCAGTCTCCGCCGACGAGCGGAAGGACAACGGGAACCGTCAGCAGCACCGCGAGAATCTCGCCGACTAGAAGGCCGTTGGTATAGACGGCCGTGCCCAGGCCGATATGGTGTGGGAGCCATTGGCGGACGGTGGTCGGCATGATCGGCTGCATGATCGCGACCCCGGCCGACATCACGACCGTCGTCATGAGAAGCGCTGCGAAGTCGGCATTCAATCCGCGCAACGCCGAGCCCAAGGCCACCAGCGCCAGCCCGCCGACCAATGCGGAAGTGACGCCCAGGCGCGCGACGAGCAACGAGCCGGCCAATGCGGCAATCGCAAACAACGCCGGCGGGATGCTGCTGAGAATGCCGACTTCGGTGGCACTCAAGTTGAACTCGTCGCGGATCATCGCGATGACCGGCGGGACAGCGAGGATGGTGAGCCTCAGTGCGTTCCCGGCGAGCCACAGCAGGGTGACCGCGATCCATTTCTCGCGTGGGTTGGAT
>JBDTVU010000148.1:0-8016 GCA_040007035.1 Betaproteobacteria bacterium
ACGCGCGACACGCCCGGCTCCGGCATCGTGATGCCGACGAGCTGGTTCGCCATCTCCATCGTGATCTTGTTGTGCGAGATGAACAGGAACTGGGTCTCGACCGCCATCGCCTTCACCATCCGGCAGAAACGGTCGGTGTTCGGGTCGTCGAGCGGCGCGTCGACTTCGTCCAGCAGGCAGAACGGCGCCGGATTGAGCTGGAACAGCGCGAACACAAGCGAGATCGCCGTAAGCGCCTTCTCGCCGCCGGACAGCAGGTGGATCGACGTGTTGCGCTTGCCCGGCGGCTGGGCGACGACCTGCACGCCGGAGTCGAGGATCTCCTCGCCGGTCAGCACGAGCCGGGCGTGGCCGCCGCCGAACAGCGTCGGGAACAGCTTCGCGAAATTCTCGTTGACGGCGTCGAACGTCTGCTGCAGCAACTGCCGCGACTCGCGGTCGATCTGGCGGATCGCGTGCTCGAGCGTGGCCATCGCCTCGGTGAGGTCGGCCGACTGCGCGTCCAGATACGCCTTGCGCTCCTGCGCGGTGGTCACCTCGTCGAGCGCGGCGAGGTTGACGGCGCCCAGATCGACGATCGCCGTCTGCAGCCGCTCGATCTCGCCGGGAAGCTGCGACTTGGCGCCGAACGCCTTGAGCTGCTCGGGCAGCCCGACGAGGTCGGCGTGCGCCTCGGTCAGTTGCTCGGCGAATTGCTGTTCCAGCAGCGCCGCGGCCTGTTCCTTCAGCCGCATCTCCTCGATCTTCGTGCGTGCCGGATCGAGCTTCTGCTCGGCGGCGAGCCTCACCTCGTCGCCGGCGCGCATCTCGGCGCCGAGGCCTTCCTGCCGGTCGCGGGCCGCGGCGAGCGCCTGCTCGGCCTCGCCGCGCGCGCCGAGCTGACGCTGCAATGCCTCCTCGACCGGCGTCCAGTCGACCGCGGTGCGCTCGGTCGACAACTGCGCAAGCAGCGCCTGCTGCTGCGCCGTCTGCGTCGCCAGCGCCTCGCCGCGACGCTCGATCTCGGCCAGCCGGTCGCGGCAACTGCGCTCGGCGAACGCCGCTTCCTGCGCGGCGCGCTCGGCGATGCGCACGCGTTCGCGGCCGCGAGCGAGCGCGACCTCGTGCTCGTTTCGCGTGTGGCGTGCGGTTTCGCGCCGCGCCATCTCGTCGTGGAGCTTCGACTGCGCGTCGGCGAGCTCCGCGGCGAGCTGCTGCCCGCGGTCGCGCTCGACCGCTTCCTGCGTCGCGAGCAGGGCGAGCTCGTCCGCGATCTGCGCGCGGCGCTTGCCGGCGGCTTCCGCAGCCTGCTTCAACTGCATCAATTCGAGCTCGAGGTCGTGACAGCGGCGCTGCTGCGACGAGAACGCCATGCCATCGGCGTGATAGCGCTGCTGCGTCCCGTCGAGCTCCGCTTCGAGCGCGACCAGGGCCGAGCGCGCCGCCGTCGCGGCGTCGCGGGCGCCGGCGATCGCCGACGCCAAATCCTCCAACTCGCGCTGCCGGGCGATAACGCCGTGCAGCTCGCTGTCCGGAGCGAAGAACGACACGCCCTGCGCAGTGACGAGATGCCCGGCCGGCGTAACGAACGATTCGCCCAGCGCCAGTGCCGCGCGGTCGGCGAGTGCGGCCGCCAGCGTGTCGCGGCAGCGGATGCCGTGCAGCCCGTCGGCGAGCAGTCGTCCCGCTTCCGGCCGCTTCAGGCGGACCTTCGCCAGCAACGAATCGGCGTCCGCGTGTGGCGCGTGGCGGACCTGCGCCGGCGCCCACGCGGCAATGCGTCCCGGCGGTCCGCCGCCGTTGCCGTCCGCGACCCAATCGAGCACGTCGTCGATGCGCGCGAGTTCGAGGGCGTTGAGCCGCTCGCGCAGCACCGCTTCGACCGCGTCGTCCCAGCCGGCGTCGACGTCGAGCGCCTGCCACAGCCGGCGGGCCTGCCCGAGGCCGCGCTTCTCGATCCACTCGCCGCTGTCCCGGCCCTGCCCGATCTTCGCCTGCAGCGCGGCCAGCGCCTGCTGGCGCGCCTCGATGTCTGCGAGCCTGTGTCCCGCCTGCTGGCTCGTCTCGCTCGCGACGCGCTGCTGTTCCTGCAGCGCCTGCACTGAATCGCGCAGCGCATTGAGCCCGGCTTCGCGCGCGGCGAGCTCCGCTGTCTCCTGCGCGAGCTGGTCCTCCACGTCGCGCAATGGATCGGTCATCGGCGCCGCCAGCGCGGCGAGTTCGCCGTCGAGGCGTTCGCGGCGCTCGGCGAATGCAGAAAGCACGCGCTGCGCGTTGTCGCGCTGCGTCTCGGCAACGCGGATCGACTGCTCGGCGAGCGCGATTCCCTGCTGCAGCTCGGCCGCCGTCGCCGCGGCCTGCCGCACCGCCTCGTCGAGTGCCGGCAGCGCATCCGCAGCCGCACGCTCCTCGCCGGCCGCCATCTCGCGCGCCGCGAGCGCCGTTTCGAGCGCCGCATCGGCGGTGCGCCGGTCGGCGACCAGCGCGGTGCCCTGTCCGGCGAGCGCGCCGATCTGCTCCGTGAGCTGTGCGACCTGCTGCGACAGCCGCGACTCGCTCTCGCGCGCGAACGCGAGCTGCTGCTCGAGCCGCGTGACCTCGGCATTCGCGGCGTAGTAGCCGCCCTGCTTCTCGTGCAGCGCATCGCCCGCCGCGTAGTGGTCGGCGCGCATCGTTTCCAGCCGCGACTCCGCCGCGCGCACGTCGGCCTGCAGCGCCTCGAAGGCGACGATCAGGTTGGCGATCGCGGTCGTGTGCCGCTCACGGGCGTTGGCCGCGTCCTGCGCCTTCGAATACCAGAGGAGCTGCTGCGCCGTCTTCAGCCGGCCTTCGAGCTCGCGGTACAGGGCGGCGACCTTCGCCTGCGCCTCGAGTTTGTCGAGCTGGCTGCCGAGCTCGATCCGGATGTCCTCGACCCGCGACAGGTTCTCCCGCGTGTCGGCGAGCCGGCCCTCGGTCTCCTTGCGCCGCTCCTTATACTTGGAGACGCCGGCGGCCTCCTCGAGGAAGATCCGCAATTCCTCGGGCTTCGCCTCGATCACGCGCGAGATCATCCCCTGCTCGATGATCGCGTACGCGCGGGGGCCGAGGCCGGTGCCGAGGAACAGGTCGTGAATGTCCCGCCTGCGCACCGGGATGTTGTTGATGTAGTACGAGCTGTCGCCGTCGCGCGTCAGCACCCGCTTGATTGAGATCTCGGCGTACTGGCCCCACTGGCCGCCGATGCGTCCCGCGCTGTTGTCGAAGTGGAGCTCGACCGACGCGCGGCCGACCGGCTTGCGCTCGCCGGCGCCGTTGAAGATGACGTCCTGCATCGACTCGCCGCGCAGCGCCGACGCCTTCGACTCGCCGAGCACCCAGCGCACCGCGTCGATGACGTTCGACTTGCCGCAGCCGTTGGGCCCGACGATGCCGACGAGCTGGCCGGGCGTGCCGATGGCGGTGGGGTCGACGAACGACTTGAAACCGGACAGCTTGATCTGCGTGAGGCGCACGTGGGAGGCGGGACCTTGGTTGGGGTAACAGCCGGCGGGACGGCGCTCGATGCAGGCGCACGCGATCTCGACCGCGTCGTGCCCGGGACATCCGCGCGCGGGGGAAGGCCGCACCCGAAAAAGGGGAAATTATAGCCGAATCGCCGCCGCGGCCGGACCCTCTCGCAGAGCGCGGACGCCGTGCGATCGAATCAGCGGATGGCGAGCGCCGGCGCCAACGTGGCGCGAGCTTCGGCGACGGCGTGGCAGGCGGCCTCGCCGTCTCCCGGGTCGTCTCCGGCGTGTCGCTGAAGAACCGGCGCTTCGGTTCTGCACCGCGCGTCGGCCCAGGGACAGCGGGGATGGAACGCGCAGCCCGGCGGCGGTTCGAGCGGGTTCGGCACCTCACCAGCCACCGCGGTGCGCGCGACGCCGGTCCGCGCGAGGTCGGGCACGGCATCGAGCAGCATCCGCGTGTACGGATGCCGCGGCCGCTCGAACAGGCGCCGCGTCGGCGCGAGCTCGACGATGCGGCCGAGGTACATCACCCCGATACGGTCGGCGATGTGGCGGACGACGGCGAGATTGTGCGAGATGAAGAGATACGTCAGGCCGAGCCGCTGTTGCAGGTCGCGCATCAGGTTCAGCACCTGCGCCTGTACCGACACGTCGAGCGCGGAAGTCGGCTCGTCGCAGACCAGGAACCGCGGCGAGGTCGACAGCGCGCGGGCGATCGAGATCCGCTGCCGCTGGCCGCCCGAGAACTGGTGCGGATACCGGTCGGCGTCCGCCGCCGCGAGACCGACCTGCGCAAGCAACGCGGCGACGCGCGCGGTCACCTCCGCCCGGGGCGTTGCCGGCGCGACGGCGAGGATCGGTTCGGCGACGACGTCGGCGACGCGCCAGCGCGGGTTGAGGCTCGCATACGGATCCTGGAAGATCATCTGCATCCCGCGCCGCCCCGCGTTGCCGGCCGCACCGACTGCGGCGCCGTCGCCGGCGATCACCGTGCCGTCGAACGTCACCCGGCCGCGGGTGGGCCGGTGAAGACCGACGATGACCCGCGCGAGCGTCGACTTGCCGCAGCCCGATTCGCCGACGAGGCCCAGCGTCTCGCCCGCGGCGATCGACAGCGTCACGCCGTCGACCGCGTGCAGCAGCCGGCGCGGCTTCTGTCCGAGCAGCCGGTCCAGCCACGGCGGCGACACGTCGAACGTGCGCGCGACGTCGTCGAGTGCGAGCAGCGCGTCCATCGCGGTCACGGGAGCGCCCGCCAGCACGCGGCGCGCGTCGCACCGGCCGCGGCGAGCTCGGGCCGCGCCTCACGGCAGCGTGAAACCGCGCGCGGGCACCGCGGATGGAACGCGCACCCGGCGGGCACGTCGGTGAGCCGCGGCATCGTGCCGTCGATCTGCGCCAGCCGATCGCGCACGTCGCGCACCGACGGGATCGACCCCATCAGACCCGCCGTGTACGGATGCGCCGGCCGGTGGATGACGTCGGCCACCGGCCCGATCTCGACGATCCGGCCCGCGTACATCACGCCGACGCGGTCGGCGGTCTCGGCGATCACGCCCATGTCGTGCGTCACCAGCATCACCGCCGTGCCGTGGTCGCGCGCGAGGCGTTTGATCAGCTCGATGATCTGCGCCTGGATCGACACGTCGAGTGCGGTCGTCGGCTCGTCGGCGATGACGAGCTTCGGCGAGCCGGCAAGCGCCAGCGCGATGACCACCCGCTGCCGCATGCCGCCGGAAAACTGGTGCGGATACTGGTCGGCGCGCTGTCCGGCGCCCGGGAGGCCGACCTCCTCCAGCAGCGCGATCGCGCGCGCCCGCGCCGCTGCCGGCGTCATCGGCAGGTGGGTCAGGATCGTCTCGGTCAGTTGCCGGCCGACGGTGCAAAGCGGATTGAGCGAGGTCAGCGGATCCTGGAACACGGCGCCGATCTCGCGCCCGCGCACCTTGCGCATCGCCTCGTGCGGCAGGTTGTCGATCCGCCGGCCACCGAGGCGGATCTCGCCGCCGGCGATCCGTCCGGGCGGATCGAGCAGGCCAATCACCGCGGCACCGGTGACCGACTTGCCCGCGCCCGATTCGCCGACGACCCCCAGCACCTCGCCCGGTGCGATGTCGAACGACACGTCGTGCAGCGCGACCAGCGTCCCTCGCCGCGTCGGGAACTCGACCCGCAGCCGGTCGACCGCGAGCAGCGGCTGCCCGGCGGCGGCCGCCGCCGGACCGGGCGGCGCAGCGGCGTGCACGGGGCTACTTCTTCGGTGCGACGGTGCAGCCCGAGATCGCCTCGACGTAGTCGATCACCGGCGTCCACTCGGGCTCGATGTTGTTCTTGTACTGCGCGTTGATGTAGTAGCGCTGGCACGGCTCGGCATCGAGCATGAACACCTGGAGCGTGCCGCCGCCCGGGCGCCGCGGGTCCGGCCCCTGCAGCACCAGCCGGTGCTGGCCGGGCTCGATCTTGATCGGGTACTGCGCGAACGCACCCTGGTCGTCGACGCGCTCGATGATCGCCGGGCGACGGTCCATCACCGCCCGGTTCCAGCGCGCGCCGCTCAGCTCGCTCCACGTCGGGCCCCAGGTTTGGCAGCCCGAAAGTGCCAGCGCCAGCACCCACCACAGCTTCGTTCTCATTGCCACTCTCCTCATTGGGCTGCGTCCCGCAGCCGCGTCACTGCAGCTTCGGGTTGAGCGCGTCGCGCAGCCAGTCGCCGAGCAGGTTGATCGCGAGCACCATGATCACCAGCGCCGCGCCAGGAAATATCGTGATCCACCATTCGCCGGAAAACAAGAAGTCGTTGCCTACCCTGATCAGCGTGCCGAGCGAGGGCTGCGTCGGCGGCACCCCGACGCCGAGGAACGACAGCGTCGCCTCGGTGACGATCGCCGTGGCGATGTTGATCGTCGCCAGCACCAGCACCGGCCCGAGCACGTTCGGCAGCAGGTGCCGGCGCATGATCGTCAGCGGCCGGATGCCGATCACCTGCGCCGCCTGCACGTACTCCCTGCCTTTCTCCACCAGCGTCGACCCGCGGACCGTCCGCGCGTACTGGACCCAGTTCGAGAATCCGATCGCCAGGATCAGCACGACGAGCGCGATGCTGCCGTGAGTGTCGCGCGGCAGCGCCGCCCGGGCGACGCCGTCGATCAGCAACGCGATCAGGATCGCCGGAAACGAAAGCTGGACGTCGGCCACGCGCATGATGAACGCGTCGGTGCGGCCGCCCGCGTAACCGGCGACGAGTCCCAGCGTCACGCCGAGGGTCATTGCGAGTGCGACCGCCGCGAGACCGACGAAGAGCGAGATCCGGGCGCCGAACATGATCGCCGACAGCACATCGCGGCCCTGGTCGTCGGTGCCGAGCAGGTAACCCGCCCTGCCGTCCGCCAGCCACGCAGGCGGGGCCAGCGCGTCGTTGAGGTTCAGCGTCCGCAGGTCGAACGGATCGTGCGGCGCCACCCACGGCGCGAACAGCGCGGCGCCGAGGCCGACGACGAGCACCACCGCCGAGACGACGGCCACCGGCGAGCGGCGGAAGCTCCAGACAAGGTCGCTGTCCCATGCCGCACGAAACCGCCCGACGTCCGTCGCCGCGCTCATCCGCCCTTAATCGGCATCGCCCGCTCGGCGAGCGCGGCGAGGTAGCCGGCGCCGAGCGGAATCACCGCGTCGTTGAAATCGTACATGCTGTTGTGGAGGAAGCAGCCGCCCTCGGCGCCGCCCTGCCCCAGCCGCGCGAACGCACCCGGCTTTGCCTGCAGCATGAACGAAAAATCCTCGGACCCCATCGACGGATCAAGGTTGCGCACGACGTTGTCGGCGCCGACCAGCGACTCGGCGACGTCGGCGGCGAACTTCGACTCGCGCGGATGGTTGATCGTCGCTGGGTAGACGCGCTCGTACTTCAACGTCGCCTTCGCCCCGAATGCGGCAGCGATCGCGGGGACCAACTCCCCCAGCCGTCGCTCGATCATGTCCTGCGTCGCCGGCCGGAACGTGCGGACCGTGCCGACCAGCGTCGCGTGCGACGGGATCACGCTCATCGCGCCCGGATTGCCCGCCTGCATCGCGCACAGGCTGACCACCGCGGTGTCAATCGGGCTCACGTTGCGGCTCACCACCGATTGCACCGCAGTGATGAGGTGGCCGGCGACGAGCACCGGGTCGATCGCCGCGTGCGGATGCGCGCCGTGGCCGCCGCGGCCGTCGATCGTGATCTCGATCCGGTCGGCCGCCGCCATCGCCGGACCCGGCGTGATGCCGATCTGCCCCGGCGGCAGCCCGGGCCAGTTGTGGAGCGCGAACACCTGCTCGGCGGGAAAGCGCTCGAACAGACCGTCGGCGATCATCGCCTTGGCCCCGGCGTAGCCTTCCTCGCCGGGCTGAAAGATCAGGTAGACGGTGCCGTCGAAATTGCGCGTCTCGGCCAGATAGCGCGTCGCGGCCAGCAGCATCGTCGTGTGGCCGTCGTGGCCGCAGCCGTGCATCCGCCCGTCGTAGCGCGACTTGTGCGCGAACGCGTTCTCCTCCTGCATCGGCAGCGCGT
>JBDTVU010000149.1:0-7988 GCA_040007035.1 Betaproteobacteria bacterium
GCCGGCGACGGTGCCGGCATTTCGACGCGGCTGGCGCCCGCGTAGCCGACCGCCGGCTGCGGCGCCGCGCGGCGGGCGAAGATCATGCGCACCACAACGAAGACCCCGATTGCGAGCACCGCCAGCAGCAGGAAGCTCCCGAACGCTTCCGACAGACCGAAATGCGAGAGCAATGCGGCGAGACCGAGACCTGCGGCGAGGCCGGCAATCGGGCCGAGCCAGCGCGACGCGCCCGACGCGGCCGCAGCACCGGCGGGGGTGGCGGGTTTCGCCATCGCGGCACCCGGCTGCGCCGGCATCACCGGTTGCGCCGCCGCGCCCGAGGGTACCGCGCCAGCGCTCGAAGGCGCGGCCGGCGGCGCGATGCTCTGCCGCTGTGCGCCGATGCTGCGGCCGCCGCCCAGACGCGCCGCATCGGCGAGGTCGGTGACCACGAGTGCGACGGTGGCCAATGCGGCGACGGAAAGCAGTCCTTTGATGTTCATTTGGAGCTCCGGTAAGAGGCGCGGTCGGGTGTCAGCAGGCGTAGCCCAGATGCAGCGCGACGACGCCGGCGGCGAGGTTGTGTACTTCGACCCGCTCGAACCCGGCTTGTTCCATCATCGCCTTCAGCGTCGCCTGGTCGGGGTGCATCCGGATCGATTCGGCGAGGTAGCGGTACGACGCGTCATCGCCGGCGACGAGCTTGCCGATCCGCGGGATCACGTTGAAGCTGTACCAGTCGTAGGCGGGCGCCAGCGGCGCCCACACCCGCGAAAATTCGAGCACTGCGGCGACACCGCCGGGCTTCAGCACGCGTTTCATCTCGGCGAGCGCCGTCTCCTTGCGGGTGACGTTGCGCAGGCCAAACGCGATGCTGACGCAGTCGAACCGCCCGGACGGAAACGGCAGCTTCTCGGCGTCGCACTGGACCGCGGGGACGAAGCGCCCGGCGTTGACGAAGCGGTCGCGGCCGACGGCGAGCATCGCACCGTTGATGTCGGTGAGCACCACTTCGCCCGTGGGTCCGACGCGATCGGCGAACAGCTTGGCGAGGTCGCCGGTGCCGCCGGCGAGGTCGAGCACGCGCATCCCTTCGCGCACGCGCGTCGCACCGACGGCGAAGCGCTTCCACAGCCGGTGCAGGCCCGCCGACATCAGGTCGTTCATCAGATCGTACTTCGTGGCGACCGAGTCGAACACGCCGCGCACGCGCTTCGACTTCTCCTCGGCTGTGACCTGCTCGAAGCCGAAATGGGTCGGATCGCTCATCGCAGCGGCTTCACTTCGGGTCGCGGCTGGCGCCGGCGGCCGCCATCCGTTCGAGGTACCGCTGCCACAGCTCGTCGTGGCGGAGGCCGAGGTCGAACAGGTAGTCCCACGAGTAGATGCCGGTGTCGTGGCCGTCGGAGAAGGTCGGCTGGATCGCGTAATGACCGATCGGCTCGACCTCCTTGATCGTCACCTCGCGCTTGCCGGTCTGCAGCGTCTCCTGCCCGGGTCCGTGTCCACGCACCTCGGCCGACGGCGAGTACACGCGCAGGAACTCGTACGGCAGACGGAACGCGTGGCCGTCGTCGAACGCGAGCTCGAGCACGCGCGAAGCCTGGTGCAGCTTGATCTCGGTCGGATGCGGGGTCGTGGCGTCGAGGCCGGCCATCGGGGAGGGGCCGCCGGCGCGAATCGGGCCGGGCGGTCGGATGCAGGGACCGACAAGGTTAGCACAACGCTCCGTGCCGGCCGACCCTTGCGCCGACGCGGAGAAGCCCCGGCGCGGCAGCCGGCGGCGGGGAGCGGATGCGCGCGGCGGCGGCTACATTCCGCTGTTGGTCTGGCTCGTCTCCGGCACCATGTCGAGGTTGCCGATTCCAGAGAACACGTTGCGGTTCTTCGCTTCCTTGCCGTGCAGCTTGATCTCGAGCCGGAGGTCGTTCAGCGAGTCGGCGTTGCGCAGCGCGTCCTCGTAGCTGATCAGGCCGGCCTCGTACAGGTCGAACAGCGACTGGTCGAACGTCTGCATCCCGAGCTCGCGCGACTTCTTCATGATGTCCTTGATCCCGGACACGTCGCCCTTGAACACGAGGTCGGACACCAGCGGCGAGTTCAGCATCACCTCGACCGCGGGCACCCGGCCCTTGCCGTCGCGGCGCGGGATCAGCCGCTGGGCGACGAAGGCGCGGATGTTGAGCGAAAGGTCCATCAGCAGTTGCGCGCGGCGCTCCTCGGGGAAGAAGTTGATGATCCGGTCGAGCGCCTGGTTGGTGCTGTTCGCATGCAGCGTGGCGAGGCAAAGGTGGCCGGTCTCGGCGAACGAGATCGCGTAGTCCATCGTCTCCCGCTCGCGCACCTCGCCGATCAGGATCACGTCCGGCGCCTGCCGCAGCGTGTTCTTCAGCGCCACCTGCCAGCCGTCGGTGTCGACGCCGACCTCGCGCTGGGTGACGATGCAGTTGCGGTGGTCGTGGACGAACTCGATCGGGTCCTCGATGGTGATGATGTGGCCGTAGCTGTTCTCGTTGCGGTAGCCGAGCAGCGCCGACATCGACGTCGACTTGCCGCAACCGGTGGCGCCGATGAACAGCATGATGCCGCGCTTGGACATGATCACGTCCTTCAGCACCGGCGGCAGGCCCAGCTCCTCGAACTTCGGAATGTCGGTCAGGATCGTCCGCAGCACCATCCCGACGCGGCTCTGCTGGACGAAGGCGTTGACGCGGAAGCGGCCGATGCCCGGCGGGCTGATCGCGAAGTTGCACTCCTTCGACGACTCGAACTCGGACGCCTGCTTGTCGTTCATCACGCTGCGGACGAGCTCGATCGTGTGCTGCGGCGACAGCGCAGTCTTCGACACCGGCGCGATCTTGCCGTCGATCTTCAGCGCCGGCGGGAAGCCGGCGGTGATGAACAGGTCGGAGCCCTTCTGCTTGACCAGCAGCTCGAGCAGCTCGTGGATGAATTTGGTGGCGCGTTCGCGTTCCATGCGGGGCTCCTCCGGGCGCGGCGCCCGGGCGGCGGTCGGTGGCGGTGGGCGGGAGCGGCCGTCAGGCGCCGCCCATGAACAGATCCTTGTTGACCGCGCGATTGCGCGCTTCGGCGACGTTGACCTGGTTGCGGCGGACCATGTCGACCAGGCACTGGTCGAGCGTCTGCATCCCCACCGCCTGGCTGGTCTGGATCGACGAATACATCTGCGCCACCTTGTTCTCGCGGATCAGGTTGCGGATCGCAGGCGTGCCGATCATGATCTCGTGCGCCGCGATCCGGCCCTGGCCGTCCTTCGTCTTCAGCAGCGTCTGCGAGATCACCGACACCAGCGACTCGGACAGCATCGAGCGGACCATGTCCTTCTCGGCGGCCGGGAACACGTCGATGATCCGGTCGATGGTCTTCGCCGCCGAGCTGGTGTGCAGCGTGGCGAACACGAGGTGGCCGGTCTCGGCGGCGGTCAGCGCGAGCCGGATCGTCTCCAGGTCGCGCATCTCGCCAACCAGGATGTAGTCCGGATCCTCGCGCAGCGCGCTGCGCAGCGCGTTGGGGAACGATAGCGTGTGCGGTCCGAGTTCGCGCTGGTTGAGCAGGCACTTCTTCGACTCGTGCAGGAACTCGATCGGATCCTCGATCGTCAGGATGTGCCCGTACTCGTTCTCGTTGACGTGGTTGACCATCGCCGCCAGCGTGGTCGACTTGCCGGAGCCGGTGGGGCCGGTGCACAGGATGAGTCCGCGCGGCCGGTTGGTCATCTCGGCGAACACCTTCGGCGCGTTGAGTTCCTCCAGCGACAGCACCTTCGACGGAATCGTCCGGAACGCCGCAGCGGCGCCGCGGGCCTGGACGAACGCGTTGACGCGGAAGCGGGCGAGGTTCGGCACCGCGAAGCTGAAGTCGCACTCGAGGTGTTCCTCGTAGGTCTTCCGCTGCGCGTCGCTCATGATGTCGTACACCATGGCGTGGACGTCCTCGTGCTCCATCGGCGGCAGGTTGATCCGCCGGATGTCGCCGTGGACGCGGATCATCGGCGGCAGCCCCGCCGACAGGTGCAGGTCCGAAGCCTTGTTCTTGACGGCGAAAGCCAGGAGTTCGGTGATGTCCATTTATAATCCCTGCTGCTTTCCGCGATCCGGACGCGCCTTTGCGCAGCGCAACACGAGGGAGCATGCAAGTCCCGTACCAGCGCACGGGGCATGCCGCCGTCATTCGATTATGTTCCACTACGAGAAGGCGTGGCAAGACGTGATGGCGCGCATCGCCCTCGCGGCGGGCTCGGCCGGGCGTTCCGCCGACAGCGTGCGCTTGCTGGCCGTCGGCAAGACGTTTCCGCCGGCGGCGATCCGGGCGGTGCACGCGCTGGGGCAGCGGGCGTTCGGCGAGAACTACGTGCAGGAAGGCACGGCGAAGATGGACGTGCTGGCGGACCTGCAGGGCGTCGAGTGGCACCTGATCGGGCCGTTGCAGGGCAACAAGGCGGCGACCGCGGCGGCGAAGTTCGACTGGGTGCACACAGTCGACCGGGAGAAGATCGCGGCGCGGCTGTCGGCAGCGCGGCCTGCCGGCAAGGGGCCGCTTGCGGTCTGCGTGCAGGTCAACATCAGCGGCGAGGCGACCAAGAGCGGCGTCGCGCCCGCGGACGCGATGGCGCTTGCGCGGGCGGTGGCGGTGCTGCCGGGGTTGAGATTGCGCGGGCTGATGGGCATCGCCGAACCGACGGACGACGTGGCGGTGCAGCGGCGGCAGTACCGCGTGCTGCGCGATTGCTTCGATGCGTGCCGCGCGGCGGGGCTCGCCGTTGACACGCTGTCGGCGGGGATGTCGGCCGACCTCGAGGCGGCGATCGCGGAGGGCGCGACGATCGTGCGGGTGGGCAGCGCGATCTTCGGGCCCAGGGATGGAAAGGCGTGACACGGTGACGACAACCTTCATCGGCGGCGGCAACATGGCAACCGCACTCATCGGCGGGATGGTCGCGCGCGGCCGCGCGCCGGCGTCGTTTCGCGTCGTCGAGCCGTATGTCGAACAGCGGGCGAAGCTCGCCGCGCGGTTTCCGGGCATCGCGGTGCTGGCCGAATGCTCTGCGGCGGCCGTCGCCGGCGCGGACCTCGTCGTGTTCGCCGTGAAGCCGCAGCAGATGCGCGAGGCGGCGGCGGCGCTGGCGGCGCATCTGCCTGAATCGTCGACCGTCGTGCTGTCGATCGCCGCCGGCATCAGGCTTGCCGACCTCGCGCGCTGGCTCGGCGGGCATGCGCGACTCGTCCGTGCGATGCCGAACACGCCGACGCTGGTCGGCAAGGGGATCAGCGGCGTCTTCGCCCGGGCCGAGGTCGACGCCGGCGGGCGCGCGCTCGCCGCGGCCGTGCTCGAGGCCGGCGGCGAGGTGCTGTGGGTCGCCGACGAAGCGATGCTCGACGCGGTGACCGGCGTCTCGGGCAGCGGCCCGGCGTACGTGTTCTACTTCCTCGAGGCGCTGGAAGCGGCGGCGCGCGAGCTGGGCTTCACCGCGGACGATGCGCGCCGGCTCGCCTACGCGACGTTCGACGGCGCAATTGCACTCGCGCAGGCGAGCCCGGAGCCGCCTGCAACGCTGCGCGCGCAGGTGACGTCGAAAGGCGGCACGACCGAGCGCGCGCTGGCGGCGATGGAGGGCGACGCGGTGAAGGCGAAGATCGTCGTCGCGGTGAAGGCCGCCGCCGATCGCGCGCGCGAACTGGGCGACCAGCTCGGCAAGGACGGCTGACCGGCGATGAACGCCGCCGCACGATTCTTGCTCGACACTGCGTTCGGGATCCTGACCTACGGCTTCCTGCTGCGGTTCGCGATGCAATGGCTGCGGGCGCCGTTCCGCAACCCGGTCGGGCAGGCGCTGACGGCGCTGACCGACTGGGCGGTGAAGCCGATGCGCCGCCTCGTCCCGGGCTTCGCCGGCATCGACTGGTCGACGCTGCTGCTCGCCTGGCTCGCGCAGTTGCTGTGGCTCGCCGCGCTGGTGACGCTCTCGGGTCACCCGGCGTTCGACGGCGCGACGATCGCCACGCTGGCGCTTCTGGCCGGCGTGGAACTGCTGAAGGCCTCGCTGTGGCTGCTGATCGTCGTCGTGTTCGCGCAGGCGATCCTGTCGTGGACGGCGCCGGACGGGCCGCTCGCCGGCGTCCTCAACGCGCTCTCGTTCCGGTTCCTGGCGCCGATACGCCGGCTCGTCCCGCCGCTGGGCGGCACGCTCGACCTGTCGCCGCTGATCCTCATCGTACTCGCGCAACTTGCGCTGATGCTGCCGGTCGCGTGGCTCGAAAGCGCCGTGCAGATGGCGTTCCGCTGACGCGATGGCCGACGCCGCGTGGCGGCGCGAGGACGGCGCCGCGCTGACGCTGACGTTGCACGTGCAACCGGGGGCAAAGCGCACCGAAGTCGCCGGCACCCACGGCGAGGGGACGCAGGCGAGGCTGAAGATCCGCCTCGCCGCGCCGCCCGTCGACGGCAAGGCCAACGCCGAATTGCTGCGCTTCCTCGCCGACGCATTCGGCGTGCCGCTGCGCAACGTCGCGCTGGTGCGTGGCGAAACGTCGCGGCAGAAGGTGGTCCGCGTCGATCATCCGGCGCGGCGGCCGGATTGGCTCGATTCGTAGCGGCGATGCACGCGGGTTGAATGAAACGCAGCAACGACCGCTCGGTCGTCCGGCGTGTTGACATGCTCCGGGCCGCGTGCGAACTTGGCCGTTGATCATTCACGCGCGGTTTGCCATGGCATTGCACCTCAACTTCCCCCGATCGCCGTACGCGAAGCTTCCGCCGGACGAGCGCTGGTTTCCCGCCGCCGAGGAACTGCGCACAACCGCCTACGAAAAGCTGCTGCCGCCGCTGGTGGCGAACATCCGGCGCGAGGTTTCCGCGTGGCGCGACACCGGCTACGCGGGCGCATCGCCTACGTCGGTCGCGCTGCTGCGCTGGTGGTTCGACACCGAGCATCTTGTCGAGGGCTCCGACGGGACGCTCAGTCCATTCCGCTACTACTTTGCGCAGCGCGAGGCGGTGGAAACCGTCGTCTGGCTGCACGACGTCCGGCGCGTGCGCGACAAGTTCGATCTGCTTCGGTTCGACGCGTCGGGCGCGGTGTCGGCCGGAATGTTCGACGAGAGCTGGCCGCGCTACGTGCTGAAGATGGCCACCGGCGCCGGCAAGACCAAGGTGCTCGCGCTGCTGATCGCGTGGAACTACTTTCACAAGCTGTACGAACCCGACTCCGATCTTGCGCGCAACGTGCTGCTGATCGCGCCGAACATCATCGTTCTGGACCGGCTGCGGCACGATTTCGACGGACTGCGCATCTTCTTCAACGACCCGATACTGCCGGACAACGGGCACGAAGGCCGCAACTGGCGCGACGACTTCCAGATGGCGCTGCACATCCAGGACGACGTGCGTGTCCAGAACCAGGTCGGCAACCTGTTCCTCACCAACATTCACCGTGTCTACCTGGGCGACGTGCGCGAGCCGTCGCTCGACGATGACGACCAGCGCGATTATTTCCTCGCCCCGTTCGGACCGCGGCCCGTCGGCGCGACCAACGACAGCCGTACCGACCTGGGCGAGATCGTCCGCGAGATCGACGAGCTGGCGGTTTTCAACGACGAGGCGCACCACATCCACGATCCGCGGATGGCGTGGTTCAAGAGCATCCAGGACATCCACCACCGGATGCTGCAGAAGGACGCCCGGCTTTCGATCCAGGTCGACGTCACGGCGACGCCGCGTCATGACAGCGGCGCGATTTTCGTGCAGACCGTCTCCGACTATCCGCTGGTCGAAGCGATTCACCAGAATGTCGTCAAACATCCGGTGCTCCCCGACGCGGCCAGCCGAGCGCGGCTCGCCGAGCAGAAGAGCGCCATCTTCTCGGAACGCTTTGCCGACTACCTGCAGCTCGGCATCGAGGAATGGCGCAAGACGGCGATTGAGCACGCGGCGCTCGGCAAGAAGGCGGTGCTGTTCGTGATGGTCGACGACACGCGCAACTGCGACGA
>JBDTVU010000150.1:0-7877 GCA_040007035.1 Betaproteobacteria bacterium
TCTTCCTTCCTCCGGGAGTTCTGCGCTACGTCAACAAGCGGCAAAAAATATTTGGAAGTCTCGGCCTCCGCCGTCATTCCACCTTGCCGACGCGGCGCACTGCCGCACCGAGCTTCTGCGCGTCGGCTTCCCAGAAGCGCTGGAATTCCGGCGTGTCGAGATACTGGACCGGCGTGTCGACGGTCGCCAGCGCGGTCACGAATTTCGGATCGGCGGCAGCGACGCGCGCGGCGTCGCGCAGCTTCGCCAGCACCGGCTCCGGCGTCCCCGCGGGAGCGAACAGCGCCGACCACTGGAAGAACTGCGTGTCGAAACCGGACTCGGTCAGCGTGGGCGCATCGGGCAGCGCGGCCAGCCTGCGGTCGCCCCACGAGGCGAGCACCCGAACCTTGCCGGCCTTCACGTGCGCGATCACCGTCGACGGCCCGGTCGACAGCGCGTCGACGGTGCCGCCCAGCAGCGCGACCACCGCGGGCCCGCCGCCGGTGAACGGGACGTGCAGCAGCTTGATTCCGGCAGACGCCGCGAACATCTCCATCGGGATGTGCATCGTCCCGTAATTGCCGGACGAGCCGTAGGTGATCGCGCCAGGGCGCTTGCGCGCGTCGGCGACGAATTCGGTGAGCGTGTGCCACGGGCTGTCGGCGCGGACCGCGAGCACCGTCGGATCGGCGGTGAGCCGGGCGACCGGCGCGAATTGCTTCAGCTCGAACATCGGCGCCCGGCCGGTCACCTGGTCGGCGACCGGCAGGATCGAGATCGACGACAGCGCAAGCAGCAGCGTGTAGCCGTCGGGCTTCGCCTTGGCGACGTAGCCCATGCCGATGCCGCCGCCGGCGCCGGCCTTGTTCTCGATGACGACCGGCGTGTTCAGCACGCGGCCCATCGCCTCCGCGAACGGCCGCGCGACGATGTCGGCGACGCCGCCTGGCGGGAACGGCACCACCAGCGATACCGGCCGCAACGGCCACGTGTCCTGCGCGGCGGCGGAGGCGGTGACGACGAGTGCGGCCGCAGCGGCGATCGCCCGGACGACGGATGCGATGTTCATGGTTTCTCCTCGTTGACGATCGCGGCGACCGGCGCCCGCATTGCAAACGGCCGGATCGCTCCGGCCGTCGGCATCGAAACGGGGCGACGGCCGGACCCGATCAGAACATGTGCTGGCCGCCGTTGATCGCGATGTTGGCGCCGGTGACGAACGCGGCTTCGTCACTCGACA
The DNA here is from genome assembly GCA_040007035.1 of Betaproteobacteria bacterium. Classification (GTDB taxonomy): domain Bacteria; phylum Pseudomonadota; class Gammaproteobacteria; order Burkholderiales; family Casimicrobiaceae; genus CAIWHR01. The sequence goes on from JBDTVU010000150.1 coordinate 1,223, forward strand.
GGTAGGCGACCAGGCCCGCCACTTCCTCCGGCTTGCCGAGGCGGCCCATCGGGATCTGCGGGATGATCTTGCTGTCCAGCACCTCCTTCGGGATCGCCATCACCATCTTGGTGCCGATGTAGCCCGGCGAGATCGTGTTGACGGTGACGCCCTTGCGGGCCACTTCCAGCGCCAGCGCCTTGGTGAAGCCATGCATGCCGGCCTTCGCCGCCGAGTAGTTGACCTGGCCGAACGCGCCTTTCTGCCCGTTCACCGACGAGATGTTGATGATTCGGCCCCAGCCGCGGTCGACCATCGAGTCGCAGACCTGCTTCGTCATGTTGAAGCAGGAGTCGAGGTTGGTCTTCATCACCGCGTCCCAGCCCGTGCGGTCCATCTTCTTGAACGTCGTGTCGCGGGTGATGCCGGCGTTGTTGACGAGCACGTCGATCAGGCCGACCTCTTTGGTGACCGCCGCCACGCAGGCGACCGACGAGTCCCAGTCGGAGACGTCGCAGGGATACGCGCGAAAGCCGTAGCCCATCTTGTTCATGCCGTCGAGCCACTCCTGCGCCTTGGTGTTGCCGGGCGAATGCGTGGTCACGACCTTATACCCCAGAGCGGCGAGCTTGATGCAGATCGCTTCGCCCAGGCCGCCCATGCCGCCCGTGACCAGCGCGACACGTGAAATCTTCAATGGCATGTTGCTCCTCCCCGTTTCTGGTTGACCCGTTGTTGCCGTTTGCGCTGCCGCATCGCGCGGGCCGCGGTAACCGGCATCCGGAACATCTTAGCGCAGTCCGCGCCGCGCGGCGCGGATGGCGGGCCGGTGCAGCGCGCTCAGCTCCCGCCGGCGGATTCCTGCACGTAGCGGCCGGGCGCCGCCTCCTTTGGCGGATGGGCGCTGCTGCCCGCGCCGCGAGGCGCGGGCAGCAGCGCGCCGCCGTGCGGCGCGAGCCATGCGTTCCAGTGCGGCCACCAGCTCCCGGGAACGCTCTGCGCGCGCGCGAACCAGTCGTCGGCGTCGTCGGTGATGAGGTCGTTCGTCCAGTAATTGCGGCGCAGCTTCTCCGGCGGATTGATGACACCCGCAATGTGGCCGGAGGCGCCCATCACGAACGTGGTGTCGCCGCCGAACAGCGCCGTCGTCCGGTAGGCCGAACGCCACGGCACGATGTGGTCGTCGCGCGACGCGTACACGTACGTCGGCACCGTCACCCGGCCGAGGTCGATCTTCTCGCCCGCCATCGTCAGCGCGCCGGGCTCCTGCAGCCGGTTGTCGAGATACATGTTCTCGACGTAGTACGCGTACATCGGGCCGGCCAGGTTCGTCGAGTCGCCGTTCCAGTGCAGCAGGTCGAACGCCGGCGGCGTCGCGCCCTTGAGGTAATTGTTGACGACGTAGTTCCAGACGAGGTCGTTGGCGCGCAGGCTGGCGAACGCGCCGGCGAGCTCGCTGCCGTGGACGCGCTGGCCGTCAAGGAGCGCCGGCTTGCGCGCGGCGAGGGCGTCGCGCGAGATGTAGACGCCGATCTCGCCCGGGTCCGCGAAATCGAGCATCGTCGTCAGCAGCGTGGCGCTCTCGATCACGCGCTGGCGGCGCGCGGCGAGCACGGCGAGGGCGGCGGCGAGCAGCGTGCCGCCGACGCAGAAGCCCAGCGCGTTGACGGTCGCGCTGCCCGAGATTTCGCGCGCGACGCGGATCGCCGTCAGCGGGCCGTCTTCCAGGTAATCGTCCCAGGTCAGGTGGCCGAGCGCGGCGGGGATGTTGCGCCACGAGATCGTGAACACCGTGTGGCCCTGCGCGACCGCCGCGCGGACGAACGAGTTCTCCGGCTGCAGGTCGAGGATGTAGTACTTGTTGATGCACGGCGGCACGATCACCAGCGGCCGGCGGAAAACCTGCTTCGTCGTCGGTGCGTACTGGATCAGCTCGATCAGCTCGTTCTTGAACACGACGTCGCCGGGCGTCACTGCGAGATTGCGGCCGACGGCGAACGCGCGCTCGTCGCTCATCGAGATCCGGCCCTTCCGCGCGTCGGCGAGCAGGTTGGCGAGCCCTTGCGCGAAGCTCGCGCCCTCGGTGGCGAGCGCGCGCTTGAGCACCTCGGGGTTGGTCGCCGGGAAGTTCGTCGGCGCCATCGCGTCGACGTATTGCCGCATCACGAACGACAGCCGGTGCCCCTCTGCCGGCGACAGCGGCACGAGGGTGGCGAGCTCGTTCAGATACTCGCTGGCGAGCAGATAGCTCTGCTTCATCAGCGCGAAGAACGGCAGCTCGCCCCACTCGGGCGCGGCGAACCGGCGGTCGCCCGGCGCGGCCTCGACGATGGCAGCCATCGGTAGCGGTGCCCGGTGCCCGCGTTGAAGCGCCTTCTGCGCGGCTGCCCACAGCGCCTCGAACCGCGGCTGGTATCGGGTGTGCAGCCGCGCGAGATCCTGCGGGTCGATGGCGGCGGCGAAGCCCGCGGGCAGCGCCGGCGTCACCGGCGGCGCCAGCGGCCGGGCGGTGCCGGGCGTCGCCGCGCCGAGCATCGCCTGCGTCCACCAGTGCGCCCATTCCTGGCCGAGCTGCTGCCAGCGGCCGGAAAGTTCCGGCCAGGACTGCGGTTCGGGCGTGGCGGTGTGCAGGTTCACGTGCGGTCTCGGCGGGGAACGAGGGAGGCGGCAGGCGCGTGCCTGTCCTGCGAACCGGCCGATGTTATCGTGGCGCCGCCGACTTGCACAGTCGCGAGCGCTCGCTCTGTGCGCATCGTGGCCGCCGGCCGGCGGCTCGCACTCGGCGCGCGGGCGTTCCCGGCCGCGCCGCCGCCGCTCAACGCTCGAGCAGCACGTGCGCCACGGCGATGACGGCGACGCCGAGGCCGATCAGCGCGAGTTGCCGCAGCGTTTCCAGCGGCTCCGGCCGCCGGTGGAGGCTGGGGATCAGGTCGGCGACGGCGACGTAGAGCAGGCTCGCCGCGGCGATCGCAAGCACCGTCGGCAGGATCTCCTTCATGTCGGCGAGTGCGTAATACCCGGCGAGACCGCCGGCCAGCGTGGCGAGCCCGACGGCGACGTTGTAGGCGAACGCGCGCCGCCGCCGATAGCCCGAGTGCAGCAGCACCGCGAAGTCGCCGACCTGCTGCGGCACTGCGTGCGAGACGATCGCCACCGTCGCCGCGATGCCGAGCGCGGTGTCGGCGAGGAACGACGCGGCGATCACGACGCCGTCGCAGAAATTGTGGACGCTGGTGCCGATCAGGATCATCAGCCCGGAGCGGCCCTGGTCGGCGCCGCCGTGCGTGTGCAGCGCGTGGTCGTGCTCCGATTCGTCGGCGTCGGCGACGTGCTCGCCGTGGCCGTGCGCGTGCCGCCACAGCACGAGCTTTTCGAGCAGGAAGAACGCCAGCAGGCCGGCGAGCACGGTGATCATCACGCGCTCGGCGTTGCCGGTTTCGAGCGCGTGGGGCAAGAGCTCGAGGAAGACCGCGCCGAGCAGCGCGCCGACGGCGAACGAGACGAGCCGCGACACCCACGCCGAGTGCAGCGCCAGCGTGCCGGCGGCGGCGACTGTCGCGAGCACGCCGCCGGCGAGCGTGGCAGCGACGATCTGGATGAAAGGAGTCACGGCAGGTCCGAACGATGGAGACGAGTAGCGCGGTCGCGTGGCCGGCCCGCGGCCGACGGGTCGATGCGACCGCGCTGCATTATACGGCCGCCGCGTCGAGCCAGACGACCGCGGCCATCCGTCCGGACGCGCGTTCGCGCCGGTACGAGAAGAAGCGCACGCCGTCGGCGTGCGTGCAGAAGCCGCCGCCGCCGATGTGCGTGACGCCGGCCGCGGCGAGCCGGCGCCGCGCCAGCGCCGCGAGGTCCGCATGCCACTTGCCCGCGCGGTGTGGCGCGAAGCACGCGATCGCACCGGGGTCGGCGGCACAGAACGCGTCGACGACGTCGGCGCCGACCTCGAACGCCGCCGGCCCGATCGCGGGACCCAGCCAGGCGAAAAGATCGCCCGGTCGAGCGTCGGACGCCGCCATCGCCGCGACGGTCGCTTCCAGAACGCCGGCAGCGAGACCGCGCCAGCCCGCGTGCGCGATGCCGACCGCCGTTCCGGCGCGATTCGCGAACACGACCGGGAGACAGTCGGCGGTCAGCACCGCGCAGACGACGCCGGGTTGGCGCGTGACGGCGGCGTCGGCGATGGGCGGCGCATGTGGTGCGTGCGGACCGAGCGTCACGACGGCGCTGCCATGCACCTGCTCCAGCCATACCGGCGGCGAGGGCAGGTACGACGCGACGCGGCGGTGGTTCTCGACGACCGCGGCCGGATCGTCGACGGTCTTCCGGCCGAGGTTCAGCGTCGCGTACGCTCCCGCGCTCGCGCCGCCATGGCGCGTCGTCGCGAACGCCCGGACTTGCGGCGGCGCCGGCCAATCGGGAACGATCCAGTCGAGGCCGTCGGTGCGCAGCCGCTCGGCGAGCGACGCGGCAGGCGCGCGGCTCATCGTGCTGCCCGCGCGCGCAGCGATTCGATCAGCGTGGCGAAATCGGCCGGCAGCGGCGACGACCACTCGCAGCGCTTTCCGGTCACGGGATGGACGAGCGCGAGCCGCGCCGCGTGCAGCGCCTGCCGCGGGAACGGGATCGCCGCCTTCTTCCCGTACGCAGGATCGCCGACGAGCGGATGGCCGATCGCCGCCAGATGGACGCGGATCTGGTGCGTGCGCCCGGTCTCGAGGCGACAGTGCAGCAGCGTCGCATCGCCGAAGCGCTGGACGACGTCGTAATGCGTCCGCGCGGGCTTGCCCGTCGCGACCACTGCCATCGTCGTCCGCCGCGTCGGGTGGCGGCCGATCGGCGCGTCGACGGTGCCGCCCGCGGCGATGTCGCCGGTGGCGAGCGCGATGTACTCGCGCTGTACCGTGCGCGCCTGAAGCTGGCGGACGAGCGCGGTCTGCGCGGCGAGCGTCTTGGCGACGACGAGGAGGCCGCTGGTGTCCTTGTCGAGCCGATGGACGATGCCGGCGCGCGGCACCGCTGCCAGCGCGGGCGCGTGGTGCAGCAGCGCATTGAGCAGCGTGCCTTCCCAGTTGCCGCTGCCCGGATGGACGACGAGGCCGGCCGGCTTGTCGACGACGACGAGCGCGTCATCCTCGGCGACGATCGAGAGCACGATGGGCTCGGGTGCGAACGCGGTCTCGTGCGGGTCCGGCGTGGCAGCGACGACGACGGCCTCGCCGCCGCGCACGCGTCGCGTCGCGTCGGCCGGCGCGCCGTCGACGGACACGCGGCCCTCGTCGATCCACTGCCGCAGCCGGCTGCGCGAGAACTGCGGAAGCGCGTGGGCCAGCGCGGCGTCGAAGCGCTGTCCGGCCAGTTCGGCCGACAACGTCAGCGTGTGGACCGCGGTCGCGCCGTCGGACGCGGGGCGGGCAACCGGAGCAGGCGACCGGCGGGGCGGCATCGGGGGCACCGGTCCGTGGGGTGCGATGGGTTGGGAAGGGCGTGAAGGGTCGGCTATAATCGACGATCTTCGCACGCTGGCATCGCATGTCCGCAACCTTGCACCCTTCCCCCTTTTCCGCACGCGCCGCGTTCGGCGCCCGCGTTCTGCGCGGCGCCGCCGCGCTGCTGCTGCTGGCCGTCTTCGTCGGCGGCTGCGGGTTGCTGCCCGAGTACAAGGACGAAACCTCGGGCTGGTCGGCCGAAAAACTGTACGGGCAGGCGCACGAAGCGCTGCTCGAAGGAAATTATACGCGGGCGGCCAAACTGTTCGAGACGATCGAGGCGCGCTATCCGTACGGGCGCTACGCGCAGCAGGCGATCCTCGAAGGCGCGTACGCGAACTACCGGAACCAGGAGACGGCGCCGGCCGTCGCTGCCTGCGACCGCTTCATCCGGACGTATCCCAACCACCCGAACGTCGACTACGCGTACTACCTCAAGGGACTCGTCCATTTCCGCGAGGACCAGGGCCTGCTCGGGTACGTCTACGAGCTCGACCTGTCCGAGCGCGAGCCGAAAGCGATGCGGGAGTCGTTCGCGGCGTTCAAGGAACTCATCACCAAGTTGCCGGAGAGCCGCTACGCGCAGGACGCCATCGAGCGGATGCGCTACCTCACCAACTCGCTCGGGCTGTACGAGGTCAAGGTGGCGCGCTATTACTACAACCGCGGCGCGTACGTCGCCGCGGTGAGCCGCGCGCAGTCGGCGCTGCTCAACTACCCGCGGACGCCGGCGAACGAGGACGCGCTCGACGTGCTGATGAAGTCCTACGACAAGCTCGGGCTGATGCAGCTTCGCGACGACTCGGAGCAGATCCTCAAGCGGACGTTCCCGAACAGCGTCTACGTCGTCGGCCCGCCGCCGAAGCCGTGGTGGAGATTCTGGTAGCGACGCGAGCCGGCGAGCAGGGCCCCCGCGAAGCGGGGTGCGAGCGGGGCGAGTCGGCGCTGCGGCCGACACTCAGACGGTGATGCTGCGTGGTCGTTCCGGTGAGGCCGCGGGCGCGAGCCGGCGAGCAGGGCCCCCGCGCAGTCACCGATCCGCGAAGAACGCCTCGACGTCCGCGAGGTCGCGCGTGCGCCGCATCGGCGGCAGGCTCCGCCAGATTCGCTTGCCGTACGCCTTGTCGACGAGCCGCGGGTCGCAGATCATCAGCACGCCGCGGTCCGTCTCCGTCCGGATCAGC
>JBDTVU010000151.1:0-7811 GCA_040007035.1 Betaproteobacteria bacterium
GCCGCCGGCAGGAAGCCGCCGACGAAGCCCATCCCCAGCGCGAACCCGAGCGACGCCGCGACGATGCCCGGCGTCAGCGTGAACGAGAACGCGAGCTCGGCGAACGTCTGGAAATTCATCGTCGAGATCGAGATCGCCTGCATCGCCGACGCCGCGGCGAGGCCGACCACACCGCCGACCAATCCGAGCAGCAGCGCCTCGGCGAGGAACGCGACGAGGATCGCCGCGCGCGAGAAGCCCAGCGCCCGCAGCGTGCCGATCTCGGCGGTGCGCGAGGCGACGCTGGCGTACATCGTGATCATCGCGCCGATGATCGCGCCGATCGAGAAGATCACCGAGATCGTCGTGCCGAGGTAGCTGATGAATTTCGACAACGCCTCCGACTGTTCGGCGTAGAACCGCGTCTCGCGTTTGGCTTCGAGCGTCAGCCGCGGGTCGGACTCGATCGCTTTCTTCACCTCATCGAAGCGCTCACCGTCGGCGAGGCGGAAGATCAGCGACGAGAAGCCGAGCCGGCGGAACGCCTGCAGCATCTGCTCGGCGTCGCCCCAGATCTCGGAGTCGAAGCCGGTGCGGCCGGCGTCGAACACGCCGACGACGATCCAGTCGCGCGAGGCGAAGCGCATCGTTTCGCCGAGGCCGGCGCTCCTGAAGCCGCTGGCGATCGCGCGGCCGGCGACGATCTCGGCGGTGCCCGGGCGGAACATCCGGCCCTCGACGATCCTGACCTGCGGCCGCAATTCGAGGCCGGCCGCGGTGACGCCGCGGATGATCACGTTCGACGGCTTGCCGGAGTCGCGTTTTGGCAGGCTGATCAGCACGACCGGCTCCTTCGACACCAGCCGCCGCCCGTCCGCGCCCGTCGCGATGTCGGGCTGGCTCTCGACGATCCCCGCCTGCACGCGGTCGATGCCGCTCTGGATTTCGGTCTGCGACGAGCGCCGGATGACGACGACGTTGTCCTCGTGACCGGTGGCGACCAGCGTCTTCTCGAGGCCGGCGGCGAGCATCAGCACCGTCGCGAACACGTAGACGACCAGCGCCATCCCGCCGGCGGTGAGCGCGGTGGTCAGCTTGCGCGCCGTCAGGTTGCGCGCGATGTAGGTGAACGGGATCGCCATGGCTCGTATTTGTTTAGCCGATCGAGCGCAGCCCGTCGACGATGCGCAGCCGCGCGGTCCACCACGCCGGGAACGCCGCGGCGACGACGCCGACGAGGAGCGCCGCGCCGAGCTGCATCGCCACCGTCTCCTCGCTGACGAAGAAGATCGGGAACAGCGTGCCCATCTGCTCGGCGAACGCGTGCGCGATCGGGAACGTCAGGGCGACGCCGACGAGGCCGCCCAGCAGCGCGATGCCGAGCGACTCGCCGAAGATCAACAGCGTCACGAAGCCGTTGGAGAAGCCCAGCGTCTTCAGCGTCGCGTACTCGGCGCCGCGCTCGCGCGCCGTCATCGCCATCGTGTTCGCCATCACCGCCATGATGATGACGATGACGACGAAGCTCACCGCCTGGATCGCGACCAGGATCGCCTCGGTCATCGCGACGAACGAAAGCTGGAACGCCTTCTCGGTTTCGGAGAGCGTCTCCGCGAGCGAGTTCCTGAACATCGCGTCGATCGTCGCCGACACCTCGGCCGCCTGCTGCGGATCCTTCAGCCGGACGACGAACAGGCCGGCCTGCTCGGCCCGCCGCGGGTACATCTTCCGGATCTTCTCGTTGAGCAGATCCCAGTGGAAGAACATCTGCGACTGGTCGGTGCCCTTGTCCACACCGTCGTAGATGCCGCGCAGGTTGAACGTCCAGGTGCCGGGGTAGATCGTGCCGCGCAGCGGGATCTGGTCGCCGATCTTCCAGCCGTACTGGTCGGCGAGCTTGCGGCCGACGACGGCGCCCTGGCGATCCATGAGGAACGCCTTGCGCTCGTCCGCCGGCACGATGAACTCCGGATACAGGTCGAGGAAGCTCGCCGCGTCGACGGCGAACTGGGGGAAGAAATTGCGCTCGGTGATGTAGACGCCGCCGAACCAGTTCATCCACGACACGCCCTCGACGCCCTCGACCTGCCGGATCTTCCGCGCGTAGGTCAGCGGCAGCGGGAACACCAGCGACACCGAGCTGCGGGTGACGAGCCGCGTGCTCGAGCTCGCGTTGGCGCCCGCGTACCACGCGTCGACGACGGTGCGCAGGAGGCCGAACGCGGTGATCGCGACGACGATGCCGACCATCGTCAGCGCGGTGCGCAGCTTGTGCCGGAACGCGTTGCGGAGGATCAGCAGCGGGATGAACATGGCGCGGTCGGCTGGAGCGGACGGCCGGACCGTCAATCGGTCAGCACGCCCTTCTCGAGATGGATCAGCCGGTGCGCCTTCTCCGCCGCCTTCGGGTCGTGCGTCACCATGACGATCGTCTTGCCAAGCTCGGCGTTCAACCGCTCGAGCAACCCGAGGATCTCCCCCGCGGTCGTCCGGTCGAGGTCGCCGGTCGGCTCGTCGGCGACGATGATCGTCGGATCGGTGATCAGCGCGCGGGCGATCGCCACGCGCTGCTGCTGGCCGCCGGACAGCTCGTTCGGGTAATGCTCCATCCGGTCGGTGAGACCCACCAGCGCGAGCGCCGTCTCGACCCGCTCGTGCCGCTCCCGCCGCGACATCGAGGTCAGCAGCAGCGGCAACTCGACGTTGTCGAACGCCGACAGCACCGGCATCAGGTTGTAGAACTGGAAGATGAAGCCGACGTTCGCCGCCCGCCACGCCGCGAGGTCGGCGTCGCCGAGCTCTCCGATGTCGGCGCCGGCGACGCGGAGCTCGCCGCTGCTCGGCTTGTCGATGCCGGCGATGAGGTTGAGCAGCGTCGACTTGCCGGAGCCCGACGGCCCCATCAGCGCGACGAAGTCGCCGGCGGCGACCTCGAGGTCGATGTCGACGAGCACCGGGATCACCTGGCCGCCGCGAACGTAATACTTCGAGAGATTCCGAATCACGACCACCGGCGCGGCGCCCGCGGCGGGCGGCGGGGGCCTCGCGACGACGGCGGCGTCGGTCATGGCAGGCCTGGTGCCGCTATTTCGTCGCCACGCGGACGAGCGTGCCGCTCTTGACGTCGGCGCCGGGCCGCAGCACGACCTTGTCGCCGCTCTTCACGGCGCCGGTGACCGTCGTCAGGTCGCCGATCTTCGCGCCGGGCGCCACCACGACCTCCGCCGCGGCGCCGTCGCGGACGACGAGCACGACGCTGCGGCCGTCGCGGACGACGATCGCCTCCGCGCTCACCGCGAGCACCGGCTTCTGCTGATCGGGCGTCACCTCCTGCGACAGGAACGACACCTTGGCGCTCATCTCCGGCAGCACCCGCGGATCGATGACGTCGAACTTCACCTTCGTCATCACCGTCGCCTTCGCGCGATCGACGGTCGGGACCATCCGGCCGATCCGGCCACGGAACCGGGCGTCGGGCAGCGCGTCGAGCGTGATTTCGGCCGGCTGGCCGACGCTGACCTTGGCGAGGCTCGCCTCGGAGACGTCGGCCTCGACCTCCAGCGTGCTCATGTCGGCCATGCTGACGACGGCGCCCTTGGAGTCCGCTGCCGACGAGAACGGCGTGACGAGGTCGCCGACGTTCGCACTCTTCGACAGGATCACGCCATCGAACGGCGCGCGGATCACCGTGTAGTCGAGGCTGACCGCGGCGTTGCGCGCGCCGGCCTCGGCCGCAGCCAGCGCAGCGCGGGCGTTCGCCACCCCGGCAATCGCGCGGTCAGCGCGTGCCTTCGAGGTATCGAGCGTGGCCTGCGCGACGAAGCCCTTCGCCACCAGATCCTCGTTGCGCCGAAGCTGCGCCATCGCGTCGCGCTCCTCCGCCTGCGCCTGATCGAGCGCGGCGCGGGCGGCGCGCACGTTCGCCTGAGCGCCGTCGGACTGCGCGGTCATGTCGCGGTTGTCGATCCGGGCGATGATCTCGCCGGACTTGACTCGCGAGCCTTCCGCCACGCCCAGCCACTCGAGCCTGCCCGTCGCCTTCGAGCTGATCGACGCCTTGCGCTGCGCCACGACGTAGCCGGTGGCGTTGAGCACGACGAACTGCTGCGACGGCGTCGCGGTGACCACGGCGACCGTCTGCACGGCAACGGTGCGCGGCTGCTGTGCGTACCAGCCGCCGCCGGCCGCCGCGACGAGGACGAGGCCGGCGAGCCACAGCCACCGCCGCTGGCGGCGGCGCGCGACCGGCTTGAAATCGCGGTCGATGCGGAGCTTGGTGACGTCGGGAGGCGTGGATTGCGTCATGGACAGCGGATGCGGGGACCGCTCCACGACGAGATTGCGGGAGCAGCCGCAATTCTACCCCGTCGCCCAATGCCGCCTCGGGTGAACAAGCCCGGCACCGGGTGCCGTACCGGATCAGCCGCCTTCGAGCGGTGTCGGTGCCGGCGGCGACGATTCGCCGCGGTGACCGGCGCGCCACGCCCGCACCGACACGATGACGAGCCCCGCGCCGATCAGCGCGATGCCGCTCCACTCGGCCACCGTCAGCCGCTCGCCGAAGATCGCCATCGACGAGATGAGCGCGATCGCGGGAATGGCGAGGATGTTGAGCGATGCCGTGCCCGCGGGGAGGAAGCGCAGCACGGCGATCCACAGCAGGAATCCGAGCGCCGTCGACACCGCGCCGGTCCACAGCAGCAGCGCAGCGTAGGGCAGGCTCCAGTCGACGGCAGGATACGGCAGCACGACCGGCAGCAGCGTGAGCGGGAGGACGCCGACGAGCATCTGCCACGCGATCAGGCTCAGCATGTCGAGCCCGCGCTCGCCTTGGAAGTATTTGGTCGCGATCGTTCCCCCCGCCCAGCCGAAGCCCGACAGCACCGCCCACAACTTCGGCGTGAGGTCGCCCTGCCAGTTCCACGGCTCGACGACGAGCGTCAATCCGGCAAGCGCGAACGCGATCGCGAACCACTGGCTGCCGCGGACGCGCTCGCCCAGCACCGGCCACGCGAGCAGCAGCGTCCAGAACGGCATCGTGAACACCAGCACCGACGTCCGCCCGGCGCCGCCGGCGGCGAGCGCCATCGTCGTCGAGCCGAAATTGATGGTGGTCTGGAAGAAACCGGTGACGATCACCGCCAGCCACGACTCGGGCAGCGGCAACCGGCGCCGTCGCCACACCAGCACCGCGAACAGCAGCACGATCGCCACCCAGGTGCGGTGGACGTTGTAGACGACCGGGTCGGCGCGCTCGAGCGCCAGCTTCATCACGACCCAATTGCTGCCCCAGATCGCCGTCAGCATCACCAGCGCCAGATACGCGCCGCGGCGCGAATGGACGCCGAGCGCGTGTCGCATCAATCGGCCATGAACGGTTCGATCGCGGCCGCCACCGCGTCCGGCCGATCGTGGTGCAGCATGTGGCCCGCGTCGGCGATCGTGACCAGGCGCGCGTGCGGAATGTGCGCGATGCGGCGGCGGATGCCGGCGAGGTTGTCGACGCCGCCCTCGCCCTCCGGATGGCCGTCCAGCCACTGCGGAATGTTCGACTCGGTCGCGGCGACCCACAGCGTCGGCGCGACGATCGCCCGCCACAGCGCGTAGAGCTCCTCGATCCGGTAGACGACCGGAAACGGCAGCTTGTGCCGCGGGTCCGCCGTCAGCCGCGCGCTGCCGTCCCCCGTCACCTCGGCCCAGTGCTGCGCGAGGAAGCGCGCCTTGTCGCGCGGCAGCCGCGAGTTCGTCTTCTGCAGCCGGTCGGCGACGGCGTCGAGGTCGCGGTACGGCGTGAACGGCGGCGGATCGGCCAGCGCGTCGAGCCACTTCGCGGTCTTCTGCGGCGCGATGCCGGGCGCTTCCGCCGGGATGCCGAAGCCGTCGAGCGAAACCAGCCGCCGCACGCGCTGCGGCCGCGCGCCGGCGTAATGCATGACGACGTTGCCGCCGAGACTGTGGCCGACGAGGTTCACCGTCTCGCCCGGCGCGAACGCGTCGACGAGCGCCTCGAGATCGGCGACGTAATCGTGGAACCAGTACCCCTGCGGCTGCCACGCGCTCCTGCCGAATCCGCGCAGGTCGGGCGCGATCGCGTGCCAGTTTCCCGCCAGCGCGTCGACCAGGAACTGGAACGACGCGCCGGAATCCATCCAGCCGTGGAGGAAGAAGATCTTCGGCGCCGTCGGCTCGCCCCACGTCAGCACGTGGTGATCGAGGCCGCGCAACGGGATCCGCTGCGAGCGCGCGGGCTTCATCGCGCCGTCTTCGGCAGATGCCGGTCGCGGCCGCGCTCGCGCCGGCTCATTTCTTCCGGCACAGCGCCTGCCCGTCGACCCAGCCGGTGCGGTAGTTGCCGTCGCCGGCGAAGCGCGGGCCGTCCTTGCGTTCCGGGCCGGTGGCGCTGGCGCAGCCGTCGGCGTAACCCTGCCGATACGGGAGCGGAAAGCCGGAGAGGTTGACGGCCGGCGGCGGCGGCTCGACGTTGCGCGGCGTCGGCGGCGCGGTCGGCCGCGACGGCGCATCGGTGTCCGTGCCCACGCGCGAATCGGCCGCGCACGCAGCGAGCGCGGCCGCCAGCAGCGCGGCGGCAACGCGGGCGGCGCACGTCCCGCGCACGGAGGAACGAACGAAGGGAGGCTGGCTCAACGAAGGAATCGGCGGGTGGCGATCGGGGTAAAATTCTAGCATCCCCGGTCCGACCCCCATGAGCGCGCCCCGTTTCGTCCACCTGCGACTGCACAGCGAGTTCTCGATCGCCGATGGCACCGTGCGGCTCGACGACGCGGTGGCAGCAGCGGTGGCCGACGGGATGCCGGCGCTGGCGCTGACCGACCTCGCCAATGCGTTCGGGCTGGTCAAGTTCTACAAGGGTGCGCGCGCGCAAGGCGTGAAGCCCGTCTTCGGCTGCGACGTCTGGCTGACGCACGACGCCGAGCGCGACGCGCCGCTGCGCGTGCTGCTGCTCGCGCAGTCGCGCGCCGGCTATCTCAAGCTCACCGACTGGCTGTCGCGCGCGTACCGCGGCAACCAGCACCGCGGTCGGGCCGAGCTGCGCCGCGATTGGCTCGCCGAGGGCACCGGCGGGCTGATCGCGCTGTCCGGCGGGCGCGATGGCGACGTCGGCCAGGCGCTGCTGCAGGGCAACGCCGACGGCGCGGTGAAGGCGGCGCGCGATTGGGCGGCGCTGTTTCCCGACCGCTACTACCTCGAGCTGCAGCGCGCGGGGCGCACCGACGACGACGCGCTGGTCGCGGCGACCGTGCGCGTCGCCGGCGAAACCGGCCTGCCGGTCGTCGCTACGCACCCGGTGCAGTTCCTGCGGCCCGAAGATTTCCGTGCCCACGAGGCGCGGGTGTGCATTGCCGAGGGCTACGTGCTCGCCGACCCGCGGCGCCCGAAGCGGTTCACGCCCGACCAGTACTTCAAGTCGCAGGCAGAGATGGCGACGGCGTTCGCCGACCTGCCCGAGGCGCTCGCCAACAGCGTCGCGATCGCGCAGCGCTGCAACCTCGTCATCCCGCTCGGCAAGAATTTTCTGCCCGACTTTCCGACGCCGCCGGGCGTCACGCTCGACGACCATTTGCGCAACGAGGCGGCGGCCGGCCTCGAGCGGCGACTGGCGACGGCATTTCCCGACCCAGCGACGCGCGACGCGAAGCGGCCGGAGTACACCGCGCGGCTCGAGTTCGAGACGAAGACGATCGCGCAGATGGGCTTTGCCGGCTATTTCCTCATCGTCGCCGACTTCATCAACTGGGCGAAGGGCAACGGCGTGCCCGTCGGCCCCGGCCGCGGCTCGGGCGCCGGCTCGCTCGTCGCGTGGTCGCTCGGGA
>JBDTVU010000152.1:0-7300 GCA_040007035.1 Betaproteobacteria bacterium
TCGGTGGCGGCGTCGCAGGACGGCATCAAGATCCTCGACGACGCGATCAAGGCGAAGCAGACGACCGTTTCGGCGGCGCCGCCGGCGCCGGCAGGCGCGCCGGCCAAATAGGCGCGGCGGTCCGATCGGTACCGAGGCGAGGCACCGGCCTCGCCTCTTTTTTCCAGCCGCCGGCATAATGAACGTTTGTTCGCCGCCGCCGGTGCACCGAATATCGTTCATTGCGCGCGCCGACCGACCGCCCTCCGATCCTCGATGGATGCCCTCTTCTTCTGGCTTGTCGCGGCGGCGATGACCGCCGGCGCACTCGCGTTCGTGCTGCCGCGGCTGCTGTCGCGGTCCGGCCGGGACGGCCACGCATCGCGCGCGGCGATGAACGCGGCGCTGATGCGCGGCGAACTCGCCGAACTCGACCGCGACCGTGCCGAAGGCCGTCTGGACGAGCCCGGGTACCGTGACGCGCGGCACGACATCGAGCGCCGGCTGCTGGCGGAAGCCGTCGACGACGCCGGTGCGTCGGGCCCGCGCCGGGCGCCGCGTGCGGCGTCGATCGCGCTCGCCATCGCGCTGCCCGCCGCCGCCTTCGGCCTGTACGCGATCTACGGCGATCCCGGCGCGCTCAACGCCGATCGGGTGGCCACCGCGAGTGTCGATGGCGCAACCGCCGCGCCGGCGATGCGCGAAGAGCTCGTCCGCCACCTCGAGCGCAGTCCGCGCGACGGCCGCGGCTGGGTGCTGCTCGCGCGGATCGACTTCGACGCCGACGGTTTTCCGGCGGCAGTCCGCGCCTACGAGCGCGCGCTCGCCACGCCTAAGGTCGCCGCCGACGCCGGCGTCTGGTGCGAATACGCCGACGCGCTGGGGATGGCGCAGGGCGGACTCCTCGCCGGCAAGCCGCAGGAAGCGATCGCGCGCGCGTTGGCGATCGATCCCGGCCACCCGAAGGCGCTGGAGATGGCGGGCAGCGCCGCGTACGAAGCGCGCGAATATGCAGTCGCAGCGACGCACTGGCGAACGCTGCTGGCGAAGATTCCGGCGGGGACGGCGGCGAGCGGCGAGCTCGCGGCCGCCGTCGCGCGCGCCGAACGGCTGGCGCTCGCGGCCGATCCGAACGCAACACGCAGATGAGGAAGAACGAAGCATGGCCAACGACGTCGACGCACTGGTAATCGGAGCCGGAATCTCGGGATTGACGACGGCATATCGCTTGGCCAAACGCGGTATCGCCGTCGAAGTGCTCGACGCGGGCCGCGAGCCCGGCGGCGTCATGGGCACGCGGCGGCGCGACGGCGCGCTCTACGAGACCGGTCCCAACAGCACGCTCGACACGACGCCGCTCATCAACGCGCTGCTCGCCGACCTCGGAATCGCCGCCGAGCGGGCCGACGCCGCGGCGGTCGCCTCGACGCGGTTCATCGTCCGCGGCGGCGCTCTGGTGGCGCTGCCGTCGTCGCCGCCAGCGTTCTTCACCACGAAGGCATTCACGCTCGGCGCAAAGCTCGCGTTGCTGCGCGAACCGTTCGTGCGGCCGCTGCCGCCCGGGGTCGAGGAGTCGATCGCCTCGTTCGTCCGCCGCAGGCTCGGCAACGAGTTCCTCGACTACGCGATCGATCCTTTCGTCGCCGGCATCTACGCCGGCGATCCCGAGCGGATCTCCGTCCCGGCCGCGTTCCCGCGCCTCGCGGCCCTCGAACAGAAGTACGGCAGCCTGATCAAGGGCCAGATCATCGGCGCGCGCGAGCGGAAGAAGAATCCCGAGCAGGCGAAGAACACTGCCGGGAGTTTCTCGTTCCGGCAGGGCATGCAGACGCTGCCCCTGGCACTCGCCCGCGCCGTCGGCCGCGTCGAGCAGGGTGTGAACGTGGTGAGCGTCACCCGCGACTCCGACGGCACGTACGTCGTCACCGGGCAACGCGACGACGCGCCGGTCGTCCGCCGTGCGCGCGCCGTCGTGCTGGCGGTGCCCGCACACCCTGCCGCCGGCCTCGTCGCCGCGCTGGCGCCGGCAGCAGCGAGCGCGCTGCTGGCGATCGACTACGCGCCGATCGCGGTCGTGGCCAGCGCGTACCGGCGCGCCGATGTCACCCATCCGCTCGCGGGATTCGGCTTCCTGGTGCCGAAGAAGGAGCGCCGGGCGCTCCTCGGCACGCTCTTCTCGAGCAGCATGTTCGACGGTCGCGCGCCCGACGGCATGGTGCTGCTGACGACGTTCGTCGGCGGCCGCCGCAATCCCGAGCTCGCGGCGCTGCCCGACGACGAACTCGGGCGCATCGTCGCCGGCGAGCTCACCGCGCTGGTCGGCGCCGCGCCGACGCCGCAATGGCGCGAGATCGTCCGCTGGCCGCAGGCGATCCCGCAGTACGACCTCGGCCATCTCGACCGGCTGCTGAAGGTCAGCGAAGCCGAGGCGGCACTGCCGGGCCTTTCCTTCTGCGCCAACTACCGCGGCGGCGTGTCGGTCGGCGACTGCATCAAGGCGGCGCACACGGCGGCCGACACGGTGCAGGCGCACCTTACCGGCCGCTGATGTACCGGCGCGGCCGGCGCTACAGCGAGCCGCCGCACTTCCAGCAGAGATCGAACGCCGGCGGCGACTCCTCGCCGCACGCGGCACAGTGGCGGCTGTCGGTCCGCGCGGCGTCGGCTTCCATCGACTTCAGCAGAAGCTCCGCCCGCTCGCGATCGAGTTCGCGCTCCAGCCAGACCTGCGGCTGGCCAACGTCGGGCGGCACATCGCCGACAATGCTCGATGCGTGCTCGTTGAACACGTGCGCGCGGATGCCGGCCTGATTCAGACGGTCCGCAAGAAGATAGGCGTCGTAGCGCTGCCCCGCCGTGTAGAAGTGGATCATCGGGGCCGCCACGCCGCGAGCGCGTCGACCAGCCGCGCGAGCACGCCGGCGAGCGGCGCGGCGCGCGCCGCGTCCCACCGGTACGGCGGCGCCTCGTCCATGTAGCAGCGCTGCGCGATCTCGAGCTGCAGCGCGTGAACGCCGGCGTCGGGGCGGCCGTTGTGCCTCGTCACGTAACCGCCCTTGAAGCGGCCGTTGACCACGGCGCTGAACCCGCCCTCGCCGGCGAGCACCGCTGCCGCAATCGACTGCACCGGCGCCGCGCAGCTCGTGCCGCCGGCGGTGCCGAGGTTGAGGTCGGGCAGGCGGCCGGCGAAGAAGCGCGGCACCTCGCTCCGGATCGAATGGCCGTCGAGGAGCACCGCGTAGCCGTGCCGCGCGCGGACCCTTTCGACTTCGGCGGCGAGCGCGTCGTGATAGGGCACGAAGTACGCGGCGCGCCGCGCGGCGACCTCGGCCTCGTCGGGCGCCTCGCCGTCGCGCCAGATCGGCTCGCCGGCGAACGTCCGCGTCGGGCACAGCTCGGTGTTGTCGGCGCCGGGGTAGAGCGCGGCGCCGGACGGATCGCGGTTGAGGTCGACGGCGTAGCGCGTGTGCGACGCCACCATCATCGTCGCGCCGGCGTCGCGGGCGAACGCGTACAGCTTGTCGACGTGCCAGTCGGTGTCGGGGACGGCGCGCGCCCCCGCCGTCATCCGCGCCGCGAGTTCCGGCGGGACGTGGGTGCCTGCGTGCGGGACGTCGACGACGAGCGGTCCGTCGCCGCGATGTAGAGTGAACAGGTTCATGGCGACGGCCATCCGGCGACGCGCCCCCCGCGCACGATGCCGGTGCAGGGATTGCCGCCGATGCGGTACGACAATTCGGCGGGCTCGGCGATGTCCCAGAGCGCGAGATCGGCGCGCTGCCCGGTGGCGAGCGTCCCGCGATCGGAAAGCCCCAGCGCGCGCGCCGCGTGGACCGTCGCGCCGGCAAGCGCCTCGGCGGGCGTCAGACCGAACAGCGTGCACGCCATGTTGAGCATCAGCAGCAGCGACGTCGCCGGCGACGTGCCCGGATTGCAGTCGGTGGCGACCGCCATCGGCACCGCGTGTGCGCGCAGCGCCGCAATCGGCGGTGCCCGCGTCTCGCGCAACGCGTAGAACGCGCCGGGAAGCAGCACGGCGACGGTGCCCGCGCGCGCCATCGCTGCTACGCCCGCCTCGCTCGCGTACTCCAGGTGATCGGCCGACAGCGCGGCGAACTCCGCTGCCAGCGCGGCGCCGCCGGTGTCCGACAACTGGTCGGCGTGGAGCTTGACCCGCAAGCCGTGCGCGCGCGCCGCCTCGAACACCCGCCGCGTCTGCGCGGCCGTGAATCCGATCGTCTCGCAGAACGCGTCCACCGCATCGACGATGCCTGCGGCCGCCCCCGCGGGAATCGTCTCCCGGCAGACCACTTCGATGTAGTCGTCGGCGCGACCGGCGTACTCGGGCGGCACCGCGTGCGCCGCCAGCAGCGTCGTCCGCACGTCGATTCCGAGCCCCGCCGCGAGCTGCCGCGCCGCACGAAGCTGCTTCAGCTCGGTCGCCGTGTCGAGGCCGTAGCCCGACTTGATTTCGACCGTCGTGACGCCCTCGGCGGCCAGCGCCGCGAGCCGCGGCCGGCTCTGCAGGACGAGCTCCGCCTCCGTCGCCGCGCGCGTCGCGCGCACCGTCGCGCGGATGCCGCCGCCCGCGTTCGCGATCTCGGCGTAGGTCGCGCCCCCCAACCGCGCCTCGAACTCGTGCGCGCGGTTGCCGGCGTGAACGAGATGGGTGTGGCAATCGACGAGCCCCGGCGTCAGCCAGCGGCCGCCCGCGTCCTGCGTTCGCACGGCCGTCGCATCGGGCGGCAGCACGGACCGGGCGCCGACCCATGCGATCCGGTCGCCGACAACGCCGAGCGCAGCGTCGCGGACGGCGCCATAAGGCAGCGCGCCCGTCATCGTCGCCAGATGCGCGCCGGTGACGAGGAGGTCGAACGAAGCGCCCATGGCGACGTCAGCCGAGGCAGCGCTTCAACGCGGTCCGGTACCGCGCGAGCGTTTCGGCTTCGCGCGAGTGGTGGCCGTCGCGTACCATCCAGCGTCCCGCCACCATCACGTCGCGCACCGGCCGCCGGCACGGCCCGAAGATCGCCGCGTCGAGGAGCGCGTCTTGCGGCTGGCCCGCCAGCGCCGGATCGTCGGTGTCGAGCACGACCAGGTCGGCGCGGCAGCCCGCGGCAAGGCGTCCGGTCGGCAGCGCCAGCGCACGTGCGCCGCCCGTCGCGGCCGCGGCGTAGAGCGACTCACCGACCGACACGCCGTCGTCGACCAGCACGTTGCGCGTCAGATGCACGAGCCGCTGCGACCACTCGAGCTGGCGCAACTCGGCGAACGGATCGACTACGGTGTTCGAGTCGCTGCCGACGCCGAACGCGCCGCCGGCGTCGAGGTACGCGCGCGCCGCGAACGTGCCGTCGCCGAGATCGGCCTCGGTCGTCGGCGCGAGTCCCGCGACCGCGCCGCTCGCGGCGAGGCCCGCGGTTTCTCCCGGCGTCATGTGCGTCGCGTGCACGAGGCACCAGTGCGCGTCCACACCCGCATGCACGAGCAGCCAGTCTACCGGCCGCCGACCGGTCGCCGCCATGCACTCGGAGACTTCCCGCGGCTGCTCGGCCACGTGGATGTGGACCGGCCCGCGCGGGGCGAGCGCGACGACGGCGGCGAGCTCGTCCGGCGTCACCGCGCGCAGGCTGTGCGGCGCGACGCCGAGCGCATCGGCACCGACGTTCGCGAGCGACCCGAACATTCGTGCGAACGAGTCGACCGAGTGGATGAACCGCCGCTGCTGAAGCGCCGGCGGCTGGCCGCCGAACCCGGCGTGGGCATAGAACACCGGCAGCAGCGTCAGCGCGATGCCGGCGCCGCGCGCCGCGCCGACGATCCGCCGCGCAAGTTCCCCCGGGTCGGCGTACGGGCGTCCCTGCGGATCGTGGTGGACGTAGTGGAATTCGGCGACGGCCGTGTAACCCGCCTTCAGCATCTCGATGTACGCCTGCACGGCGATCGCCTCGAACGCGTCGGCGTCGACACGGTCGAGGAACGCGTACATCGCCTGCCGCCACGTCCAGAAGCTGTCGCCGCCGGCGTGCGTCCGGCCGGTGCGGCCCGCCACCGCGCGCTGGAACGCGTGCGAATGGAGGTTCGGCATGCCGGGGATCACGGGTCCGGCTGCCCGCTCCGCGTCGCCGGCGGCGGCACCGGCGGTCACCGTCGCCAGCACGCCGGCGGGGTCGAAGTCGAAGGCGACGTCGCGCGCCCAGCCTTCCGGCAGCAGCGCCAGCGGCGCGAACAATCGCCTCATGGGCACTCGATCACGACGACCAGCGCGACGGCGTCGGCGGCGAGCGGATTGACGACGAGCGGGAGGGCGGGATCGTCGCCGTCGGCCTCGATCAGCAGCACCTCGTCGGGGGCGACCGTCAGCGGCGGATGACCCGGCCGCAGGCACTCGTGGCAACCGGCGGCGGCGTAGCAGAGGCGGTGGGCCGCCGCGGGAATGCGCGCGCCGGCGGCGCGGACGACGTCGACCGTGCCGCGCGCCCGGCCCCGCCGCAGCATCACGTTGAAATTGCGGACCGGTCCCGCGACCAGCCATCCCTCGATCGCATCGTCTCCTCGGAATGCGTACGGCTCGAACGCCGCGCGCAGCTCGACGTCGTGGCCGTCGCCGGTCAGCCGGATGCCGGCGCCGGAGAGCAGCAGCAGCACCCGGTCGATCCCGGGAAAGCGCGAGCACGGGCCGTCGGCGGCAACGTCGGCGACGCTGACACGCCAGTCGAATGCGTCGAGTGTGGCGCCCGGCGGATGGGTAGCGATCTCGGTCGTGCTGCCGCCGCCGTTCTTCCAGGGCATCCGGCGGTGGTCGGAAGGGGTGAGGACGCGGTGCATGGTCGGCTGGGCGCAGCGATGCGCCTCGCCGTGGATTGTAGTGGCAACGGCGTCGCGCGCCAACGCGGACGGCACGCGACACCTCAATGCATTGACAGTCCCCGTCGCGCCGCCTAGATTCTGACGTTTGCCCGTTCTTTTTCCGGAGATCCCATGCACAAGTATCTCGTCGTCGCGGCCGGCGCCGCGCTCATCGCGTCGGCCCTGCCCGCCGCCGCCCAGGACACCAAGGTCACGATCGCCCTGAGCGGCTGGACCGGCTTCGCGCCGCTGACGCTCGCCAAGGAGGCGGGCATCTACAAGAAGAACGGCCTCGACGTCGAACTGAAGAAGATCCCGCAAAAGGACCGCCACCTCGCGATCGCGTCCGGTGACGTCCAGTGCGCGGCGACCACCGTCGAAACCTGGGTCATCTGGAACGCGAGCGGAGTCGCGACCAAGCAGATCTTCCAGCTCGACAAGAGCTACGGCGCCGACGGCATGGCGGTGCGCA
>JBDTVU010000153.1:0-7287 GCA_040007035.1 Betaproteobacteria bacterium
CCGGTTCGGCGCCGCTTACCCGCCTCGAAGGTCCGCCGTCGTCCGACAAGGCGCTCGCCGCGCTGCCCAGGGCGCAGGCCACCGGCGAGTTGGCCGCGTCGGGTTCGGCGCCGCTCTCTCGTCTCGACGGGTCCACGGGAACGAGCCGTGCAATCGCGACGCTGCCACGGGCCGAGGCGACCGGCGAACTCGCCGCCGCCGGCGCGGCACCGCTGGCGCGGATCGACGCCCCCCCCGCGCCTGATCGCGCGCTGGCGTCGCTGCCGAAAGCCGAAACGCCGCGCGCGCTGGCGGCCGCGGAGGCCCCGTTGCGCCGGCTCGACGCGCCCCCGTCCTCCGGCCGCACGCTGACGCCGATCAAGATCCCGGAGCCGACGGGCAAGCCCGCGCTCATCGGGACACCGCTGCGCCCGCTCGACCTCGCCGCCGACGACTGCATCGACGACCAGAAGCGGCGGGCGCGGCAGAACAACGTGTCCTACGCGCCGATGGAAGACGTGGTGCGCCAGTACTGCTACTGCATGGCGCCGTTCCTCGCCGACGTCGCGACCACAGCCACGGTCCGCGTCAAGCTGCTCAACGACGATCCGGCACTGAAGGCACGCGCGGGAACGTTGGACAAGGTCTGCCTCGATGGCGTCCGCAGCGGGCGCCGTTTCGCGCCGTAACGCACCGTAACGCGCCGCTCGCGGCGATCACCGAGCGAGCGCGGATCGACAGGGGCCCGGTGACGCCGGGCTATGCGACGGTCCGCGGGAAGACGCTGCGACGAATCGCCACTCCGCGCGACCGCCGGAATCCGCGCGGTGATTGACGAAG
This sequence comes from Betaproteobacteria bacterium, assembly GCA_040007035.1. Taxonomy (GTDB): domain Bacteria; phylum Pseudomonadota; class Gammaproteobacteria; order Burkholderiales; family Casimicrobiaceae; genus CAIWHR01. The sequence goes on from JBDTVU010000153.1 coordinate 820, forward strand.
CGCAACGATTCCGTCCGCGCCAGCGCCTACGCTGGAACCAGGATGGATCTGCGGGCACGCCGTGTACGCCGGCTCGAGAGTAATGCCCCGGATCGCCGTCGACGCTCTGCGCCATCTCCCGGGAGATGTCCATGCGTCGTGCATTCGTTCTGCTGCGGCCAGAGCCTCGCCGCGCCAAACACATTCTTCGCGCTGGCACCGCAATCCGTTCACCCGCATCCGTCCGATGTCTTCGATGCCGACGTCGACCGGCATGGCCGAATCGACACCGCCGTCGACACGGGGCCGGAACCGGACCAGCCGAGCGCATTCCGCCACCGCTCCGATGCGCCGCGGACGTTGCAGCCGCGGAAGGAGCTGCGCTGACTCGCGCTGGGCGCAGCTAGAGCGAGAGCGCCGGATTGAGCGTGTAGCGGCCCGAGACCGACGCCTCCGCGAGCACGTGGCCGGCAATCGCCTTCCTCGCCTGCGGACCGCCGAACACGCCGTCGACGGGCAACCGCGCCACGTCGAGCGCGTACAGCGTGAACACGTAGCGGTGCGAGATTGCGTCGTTCCACGGCGGACACGGTCCGTCGTAGCCGAAGTAGTTGCCCGCCATTTCCTTGTCGCCGGCGAACCAGTCGGTGTAGTTCGACAAGCCCTGCCGCGCGCCCCGCGGCGCGTGCGGACCCGGCTTGCCGCGCGCGGTGACGCCGGAGGAGAACTCGCCACGCGCGATCGGCGGCGTATCCGGCGGCAGGTCGACCAGCACCCAGTGGAAGAAATCGACGCGCGGCAGCGATGCCGGGACCGCGCGACCTTCCTGATTGACGTCGTCGCCGCGCGAAGGAACGTCCGGATCGTGGCAGATAAGCGCCAGCGACTTCGTGCCCGGCGGCAGCGCCGTCCACGCGAAATCGGGATTGCGGTTGGCCGAGAGCTTCACGTGCGCGCCCGGATCCATCGCGCCGAACGCGAATTCGGCGGCAATGGGGCCGCCGTCGGCGAACGCGGTCGTCGTCAGCTTCATTTCTGTTTCCAATGCGGCGGGATCGTCGAATCCAGATACGGCAGCGCCTCGATCCGCGCCTTCCATGCACGCAGCGCCGGCGTGAGCATGCCGTCGGCGTCGAAGTCGGGCAGCTTGATTTCGCAGCGGTTCATGAACGCGACCAGCGGATAGAACGCGTAATCGGCGGCCGACAGCGGCCCGGCCAGGAAATCGCCCGCCATCGCCTTCGTGAACAGCGCGTATTCGTCGATCACCGCCTGCCGCCCGGCGGCGAGTTTTGCCGGGTCGCGCGCCTCGGTCTTGGTGTGGAACGCCTGCTCGATAACCGGGTCGACGGCCTTGTCGAAATAGTTGTCGACCTCCTGGATCAGCCGTCGCGCGAGCGCCCGTGCCCGCACGTCGACCGGAAACAGCCGCGCACCGGTCGCCGGGTACGCGTCGTCGAGGTATTCGACGATCGCGTTGGATTCGTAGAGGACGAAATCGCCGTCGACGATCACCGGCACGCGATGGCGCGGGTTGAGGGCGAGGAATTCGGGCTTCTTCGTGTCGCCGGCGGCGAACGACAGCACCTTGCGTTCGTAGGGCAGCGCCTTGTGCTCGAGCGCAAGCTGCACGCGCCACGCATAGGGCGATCCGGAACCGTAGTAGAGGACGAGGCTCATGATGTCGGAGGTGGTTGCGGTCAGGTTTTCCGGCGCCCGCCGTCGGGCTTGGCCGCCGGTGCCGGCGTGCCGCGCAGCGCTTCCAGCGACGCTTTCTGCAATTCCATCGTCTTGATGCTCATCTGCATCAGGTTGAGGCTCATCTGCAGCCAGCCCTCGACGACCTTCAGCTCGTCGATCTTGCGCTGGACCTCGGCCGGATCGATCGTCGCGAACATCGCCGCCGGATTGGGGAACGGCATCCCGCCCATCACATTGCCGAAGCCGGCGGCCGGCGCGCCCGCCGCGGCAGCGCCCGGCATGCCGAAGCCGGGCATCGGCACGCCGAACGGGTTCCACATCTTCTGCATGAAGTCGAGCGCGTCCTGCGGCGAGAACGGAAATCCGGACGGCGGCGGGTCGGGCGGCGGCTGGCTCATCGATTCTCCTCCGGGGGGAACGGCAGTCTCGTCCGCCGCAATGGACATCGGCGACGGCGGGGCGGGTTTTTTCGCTATCATCGTGGTCCATGACGGACTTTCGCGCAACCCTCGAGGCGCGGCTCGCCGCCGCGGTCGGGCCTGCGCAGGTGCTCACCGCCCCCGCCGATCTCCTGCCCTACGTCACCGACTGGCGCGGCCGCTACCACGGCACGGCGACCGCCGTCGTGCGCCCAGGGACCACGGCCGAGGTCGCCGCCGTCGTCGCCGCGTGCGCCGCGTGCGGCGTGCCGATCGTGCCGCAGGGCGGAAACACCGGCCAGTGCGGCGGCGCGACGCCCGACGCGAGCGGCAACGCCGTCGTGCTGTCGCTTTCGCGGATGAATCGCGTCCGGGCGCTGGACGCGGACAACGCGACGATCACCGTCGAGGCCGGCCTCCCGCTGGCGCTGGTCCAGCAGGCAGCCGCCGACGCCGGGCTCTACTTCCCGCTGTCGCTCGCCGCGGAAGGGAGTTGCTCGATCGGCGGCAACGTGTCGACCAACGCCGGCGGCACCGCCGTGCTGCGCTTCGGCAATGCGCGCGAACTGGTGCTGGGGCTCGAGGTCGTGCTCGCCGACGGTCGCGTCTGGGACGGCCTGCGCGGCCTGCGCAAGGACAACACCGGCTACGACCTGAAACAGCTCTTCATCGGCGCCGAAGGCACGCTCGGCATCGTCACCGCAGTCGTGCTGAAGCTCTTCCCGGCGCCGCGCACGCAGGCGACGGCGTTCGTCGCCGTGCCCGACGTTGCCGCCGCGGTGACGCTGCTGCGCGACCTCCGGGCCGTGCTCGGCGACCGGCTCACGGGCTTCGAGCTGATGTCGGCGCTCTCGATCGCAATTTCGCGCAAGCACGGGACCTCGCTGCCCGACCCGTTGCCCGGCCATCCGTGGTACGTGCTGGTGCAGGCCGACGACAGCGCGGCCGATGCCCCGGTCGGCGCATTGCTCGAGGCCGCGCTCGGCGCCGCGCTCGAATCGGGCACCGCCGTCGACGCCACGATCGCGCAATCGGGCGAACAGGCAGCGGCGTTGTGGACGCTGCGCGAGAACCTCGCCGAGGCACAGCGGCGCGAAGGACCGAACATCAAGCACGACATCTCGGTGCCGGTGTCGGCAATCCCGCAATTCCTGACGGCAGCGGCCGCGGCGCTGACGTCGGCAATGCCCGGATTGCGCTTCGTCACCTTCGGCCATCTGGGCGACGGCAATCTGCACTACAATCTCGCCGCGCCGGAAGGCGTTCCGGCCGAGTCGTTCATGGACCGCGCGCCGGAGGCCAACCGGATCGTCCACGATCTCGTCGCCGCGCATGGCGGGAGCATCAGCGCCGAGCACGGGATCGGCCAGTTGAAGCGCGGCGAGCTCGTCCGGTACAAGAGCGGCGTCGAGATCGAGCTCATGCGCTCGATCAAGGCGGCGCTCGATCCGGCGGGTATCCTGAACCCGGGCAAGGTGCTCTAGGCGGACCATGGGCAAGGTCATCTTCTGGATCGTCGTCGTATTCGCGGTGCTGCTCGGGCTGCGGCTTCTCAACGCCGCGAAGGCGCGCCGTCGCGCCGACGAGGCCGGGCGCGCCGCCGGCAGCCGCGACCCGGTCGCGGCGCCGATGGTCCGCTGCGTGCGCTGCGGCGTCTTCCTGCCCTCCGCCGATGCCAAGCCCGGCCCTGCCGGACCGACGTGCGGCGACCCCGCCTGCACGAGCCGGCGTTGACGCCACCCCGCTGCTGCTGCGATAACCCCTCCTGATGCAACCCAATCCCGCGATCCCGCCGTTCGAGCCACCGGCGCTGCCGATGTCGCTCAACGACTCGGCGCGCCGCATCCTGTGGATCGTCGGCCTCTACCGCGCCGTCTGCGGCGCGCTGCTGCTGGGCGCGGCACTGCTGCTCGACCTGAAGCTGCTCTCGTTCGCCGCGCCCAATGCGTTCGTCACCGCCGCCGGGCTCTACTTCCTGTTCGGCCTCGCAGCGTTCTTCTGGATCCAGCGCGACCCGTTGCCGCTGCCGCTGCCGCCGCTCATCTCGGGGCTCCTCGTCGGCGACATCTTCTTCGTCGCCCTGGTGATGGTCGCCGGCGGCACGTCGAGCGGCCCGCTGCCGATCCTGCTGTTTCCGCAGCTTGCCGCCAGCGGCTGGCTGGTGCGCACGCGGACGGCGTTCTTCCACGCCGCGATCGCGGCGATCATGCTGCTCGCGCTCGACGTCTGGCGCATGTTCGACGGCCAGGTCGGCGGCGCGCAGCCGTTCCAGACCGGGCTGATCGGCTTCGGCTATTTCGCGACGATCGGGATCGCCATCGCACTCGGCCGCTATACGAAGGCGTCGGAGGATCTCGCCGCCCAGCGCGGGATCGACGTCGCCAACCTCGAGCAGGTCAACCGCCTGATCATCCAGGACATGCAGGACGGCGTGCTCGTCGTCGACCTCAACGGCGTCGTCCGCGGCCACAACGCGCAGGTGACGCGGCTCCTCGGCGGCTTCGGCCGGATGCGGGGCGGGATGCGGCTCGCCGAATTCAGCTCGACGCTGCACGACTACTGGCGGCGCTGGCAGGAGGACCTGGCCGAGCCGCTGCCGCCGTTCAAGGTCGACGTGACGCAGCGGCTGCTGCGCGTGCGTCTGGTGCGGATCGGCTCGGGGTTGAACGGCGGCACTCTGATCTACCTCGAGGACCTCGGCCGCGCGCAGACCGAGGCGCAGCAGATGAAGCTCGCGGCGATGGGGCGGCTCACGGCCAGCATCGCGCACGAGGTCCGCAATCCGCTGTCGGCGATCAACCAGGCGGCGCAGTTGCTGGAGGAAGACGGCGCGGTCGCCCCGGAAGGTACGCGGCTCCTCGGCATGATCCGCAACAACGCGAAGCGGATCGACCGCATCGTCGGCGAGGTGCTGCAGTTGAACCGCCGCGACCGGCAGCAGCCCGAGGTGATCGCGCTCGGCGAGTTCCTGCACGCGCTGGTCGACGAGATCGTGCAGGCCGAGCACATCCCGCCGGGCGGCATCGTGATGCGGATCCCCGACGACCTGCTGGTGATCTTCGACCGCGGACACCTGAACCAGATCGTCTGGAACCTGGTGCGCAACGCCTGGCAGCATTGCCAGAAGAAGGAGGGCAGCATCCGGATCGTGTCGCGCCCCGGCTACATGGGCGACGCCGTCATCTGCGAGCTGGCCGACGACGGCCCCGGCATCCCGGCCGAGTTGCGCGGCCAGATCTTCGAGCCGTTCTTCACCACCCGGCCGGGCGGCACCGGCCTCGGCCTGTACATCGCCCGCGAGCTGGCCGACGCCAACGGCGCCGCGCTCGAACTGCTGCCGAAAGGGCCGGGCGCCCAATTCCGGATCACGCTAAAGCGCGCGGTGAACGAACCCGCCGCCCATCCCTAGAAGAGGCCTGCCATGTCCCGCAAAATCCGCGGCCAGCCCAAAGTCCTCGTCGTCGACGACGAGCCCGACCTGCTCGAATTGCTCGAGCTCACTCTGTCGAGGATGGGGCTCGACACGTCGCGCGCCGAGAACGTCGCCGAGGCGATCCGCCTGCTGGACAAGGAGGTGTTCGACCTGTGCCTCACCGACATGCGGCTCCCGGACGGCGAAGGCCTGCGCGTGGTCGAGCACATCAACCAGAAGGGTCTCGACGTGCCGGTGGCCGTCATCACCGCGTACGGCAGCGCCGAGAACGCCGTCGCGGCGCTGAAGGCCGGGGCATTCGACTATCTCGCCAAGCCGGTCGCGCTGGAGCAGTTGCGGGCGCTGGTCAAGCAGGCGCTCAAGGTGCCCGAGAAGGCGCAACCGACGTCGAGCTACCAGCTCCTTGGCGAATCGCCGGCGATGATGCAGGTCCGCGGCCTGATCGACCGGCTGGCGAGGAGCCAGGCACCGGTGTTCGTCAGCGGCGAGTCCGGCAGCGGCAAGGAGCTCGCGGCGCGGATGATCCACTCGGGCGGGCCGCGGGCGGCGCTGCCGTTCATCGCCGTCAACTGCGGCGCGATTCCCGAAAACCTGATGGAGAGCGAGTTCTTCGGCTACCGCAAGGGCTCGTTCACCGGCGCCGAGGCCGACCGCGACGGCTTCTTCCAGGCGGCCAACGGCGGCACGCTGTTCCTCGACGAGGTCGGCGACCTGCCGCTCGCGATGCAGGTGAAGCTGCTGCGCGCGATCCAGGAGAAGAAGGTGCGCAAGGTCGGCTCGACGCAGGAGGATCCGGTCGACGTGCGGCTGATCAGCGCGACCCACAAGAAGCTCGCTGCGCTGGTCGACTCCGGCGAATTCCGGCAGGACCTGTACTACCGGCTGCACGTGATCGAGCTGGCGATGCCCAGCCTGCGCGAGATGCGCGAGGACATT